>DATEHX010000191.1:0-45536 GCA_035279345.1 Pyrinomonadaceae bacterium
GCCGCGGACATACAGTTCATGCAGCACATGATCGTGCATCATGCGCAAGCCGTTGAGATGACCGCACTGATCGATTCGCACACGGAGAACAAAGAACTCCGCACGCTCGGCGCGCGCATCAGCCGGTCGCAGGCAGACGAAATCAAGTTTATGAAACGCTGGCTAACGGCTCGTGGCGAATCGACCTCCATGCCAATGCAGAACATGCACAGCATGCACAACATGCCCGGCATGGACATGTCGAACCACGAGATGCTCATGCCGGGAATGCTCACCGCCAAACAGATGGACGCGCTCAAAAACGCAAAGGGCGCGGAGTTTGATCGACTGTTCCTGACAGGAATGATTCAGCACCACAACGGTGCTTTGGATATGGTAAAGGACCTGTTTGATACTGCCGGCTCAGGCCAGGACGCGGAACTCTTTAACTTCGTGACCGACGTCGACAGCGGCCAACGCGCCGAGATTAAAATCATGCAAACTATGCTGGGAGAAAAACCTAACGATGAAAATTAATATTGCCTCCCGTCTACTAACCGTCTTCTTTGTAATGTGTGCGTGCTTCGCAACGGCGCTCGCGCAAACACCTACGCCATCGCCGTCGCAGGACGCCACGAAGGCGCCAGACAAACAAGCGCAAGCTGATCCGTTTGCTCCCGAACCGGCTGGACCACTTCCCGAAGGCATGACCGGTTCCGACGCCAACGATCCGCGCGCCAAACTAACGGCCGGCGTCGACAACGCGGGCGAAGCAGCGATGGGCATCAAGCATCTATTCCTGCTCAAGAAGCCCGGCGCGTTTCAACTCGGTTCCGACGATCCAAACGATCCGAAGATCCAAAAGACACTCGGTCAAATGGGTGGCGCGGCAGCCGAAATCGCGAAGATGCCAAAGGCCGTGCAGTTGGTAATTGCTCAACTCTCTTTCGCCAACTCGGATATCGCGTTTCAGGGTAATCACCTGTTCCAGGGAAACTTCTATGGTCTGAACATCTTCGACATCTCTAACCCGACCAAACCGAGTTTGTTGACCACGATGGTGTGTCCCGGTGGGCAAAACGACGTCTCCGTTTACAAGAACCTGCTTTTCATGTCGGTGGAAATGGCCAACGGCCGGCTCGACTGCGGCACGCAGGGCTTCCCGCCCGCGCCGCCGCCAGCCGCTGGACAAGAACACAAACCCGCGCCGCCGCCAGCACAGAAAGATCGTTTCCGCGGCGTGAGAATTTTCGACATCACGGACATTAAAAATCCGAAGCAAGTCGCAGCAGTGCAAACTTGCCGCGGCTCCCATACGCACACGCTCGTTGTCGATCCAAACGACAAAGACAACGTTTACGTCTACGTCTCGGGCACTTCCTTTGTCCGGCAAGACGAAGAGTTGGCGGGCTGCTCGGGCGAAGCGCCCGACAAGGATCCGAATACGTCACTGTTTCGCATCGACGTGATCAAGGTCCCACTGGCTGCGCCACAGAATGCGAAAGTTATTTCCAGTCCGCGGTTGTTCGGCGATCCGCAGTCCGGTGCACCGAGCTCGTTGATGAGCGGCGCCACACATGGCAAGGACACGCCTAAGCCGACCGATCAGTGCCACGACATCACTGTCTACTCGGCGATCGGGCTCGCTGCCGGCGCTTGCTCCGGAAACGGAATCCTGATCGACATCAAGGATCCCGCGAATCCGAAGCGTCTCGATGCAGTTAACGATCCGAATTACGCGTACTGGCACTCGGCTTCGTTTTCGAATGACGGAAAGAAAGTCGTGTTCACCGATGAGTGGGGCGGCGGACTCGGTGCTCGTTGCCGCGCTAACGATCCAAACAAGTGGGGCGCGGATGCGGTGTTCCGCGTGGAAGACAACAAACTGAAGTTCGCGAACTATTACAAACTGCCTGCCGCGCAAGCCGACAGCGAAAACTGTGTGGCCCATAACGGTTCGCTCGTTCCCGTTCCGGGACGCGACATCGAAGTGCAGGCGTGGTACCAGGGCGGCGTCTCAGTCGTGGACTTCACCGATCCGGAACACCCGACTGAGATTGCCTATTTCGATCGTGGTCCAATCTATCCGAACATGCTCGTGCTCGGTGGTCACTGGTCCGCGTACTGGTACAACGGCCGCATCTACGCTTCCGAGATCGCGCGCGGTTTGGACATCTTCGAACTCGAGCCAACGAAGTTTCTCACGCAGAATGAGATCGATGCCGCGAAGACTGTTCGCGTGAGTGAATTGAACGTTCAGAACCAGCAGAAAATCGAGTGGCCGCGGAAGCTGGTTGTCGCGAAGGCTTACGTCGACCAGTTGGAACGCTCGCAAGCTTTGCCGGCGGATCAGATCGCGTCGGTGCGGTCGGCGATTCAAAAGGCGGAAGCTGCGCGTTTGAATAAATCGTCGGTGGCGAGTCTGAAGAAGATTGCGCCGTCGTTGGAGAGCGCGGCTGGAAGTAAGAGTGGCGCAGACGCAACGCGCTTACACGAACTAGCTGAAATTTTGAACAACCCAGCTCGTTAAGAGAGTAAAGCCACAAGAAGCACAAACGTGTTCGCAAACTCTTTGTGCTTCTTTGTGGCTCTCAGTCTTTCTGTTCGCCGCTTTCCTTTCTATAGCCCGGTATGAAGTAGAAGCGAACTACTACCAAACCTACCAGAGCGGCGACACCGGCGATCAATTCAAGGCCGGAGATTCCTGAGGTGACCATTTTGCGGGCGATGACGAAGATGAGCACTTCGATTGCCGCGCTCGTCCGGTGAAAGAGAAACAGCAGGGCCAGTTCCGCCGCAATCGCTAGCAGCAAGACATCCTGAATAATCTTATGCAGGGCGTCGTACTCACTGCCCCCACGCCACAGCATTGGTACGTCTCGAATGATGATCTCAAACGTTGCAATAGCAGCGGCCACGAGAATCAGAATCGCAAGAAACGACAGGAAGAGGTGAACCGCGTTGCCGAGATGACGGTCCAGGAATCGCTCGGGCATTGTTTCGCCGCCACTGCGCGCGTCGGGTTTCTCGGTTTTCGCCATAGTCAGAAAGCACTAGTATCATTCCATCGCTTTTCAATCGCGGATTTGCAACAAGAATCAGGTGAACGAAGCACTACGCTCGGAACTAATGCAAATGGACGAACACGATCAGTCGGTGCGTGCCGAACTCGCCGCTGATGGTTCACTGTTTGAGGGATATCACCCGCGCATGGCCGCCGTGCACGACGCAAACGCGGCTCGTCTGCGCGCAATCATCGCTAACTATGGTTGGCCTACTGAATCTCTCGCCGGTGTCGATGGAGCAAAGGCCGCACATCGCATCGCGCAACATTCCATCAATCATCCGGAGTTCATGCGCGAGTGCAGACAGTTGCTGGACGAGGCGAGCGCTAAGGGCGAGGTGCCGCGCTGGCAGTTTGCCTATATTGACGACCGCATCCGCGTGTTTGAAGGTTTCCCACAACACTACGGGACGCAGTGGCGCGATGGACCGGAAGGTCTGGAACCCTATCCGATCGAAAATCCGGACCAGGTAGACGACAGGCGTGCGGCTCTCGGTCTCCCCTCACTCGCCGAACTGCGCGCTTCTAGACCACGAGAACGAGAGTTGGATCCCGAGGCGGCCCGGCGGAATCAGGAACTGGAGCTGGAGTGGCGCAGAACTGTCGGATGGATCAAATGACGTGTTTCTCGCGGAGTTCGAATTCTTCGAAATCGATCAGCGTCAGGTATTTGCGGATCAGTTCTTCGTCAAACTCGTTCGACCGGTTCATCTCATTCAGCAAACTTCGCCGCTGTTCCAACAGTTCGAGATAAACTTCTTCATACTCGGCCAGGGAACTTCCGTTTGGTTTCTGAACCTCGCCATCCAGAGATCTCAGATCGCTTTGCAGTTTCGCGAACAGGTTCCGTAGATGTTCGTTTTGCGCTCGCTCGCGACCGTATTTCTGCGTCAGGAATCGCAGCGAGGCTTCGGCAATCTTCTTTTGGATGATCAGCTCCTGCTCATGTTCCGAGATCGTGGTGTATTTGTCTTCGGGTTTTATTTTCCGGATCACCCACGGAAGCGTGAGCCCCTGAAACACCAGCGTGACCAGGATCACGATGAACGTAACGAACAGAATCAGGTTACGAAAAGGAAACGGCTGACCTTCATTCACTACCAGAGGTATTGAGAGCGCGGCTGCCAAAGAGACCACGCCACGCATTCCCGACCAACCAAAAATGATTGGATTTCGCCACCCCGGATGAGCGTCGGCCACCGTTATGAACCGGCTCATGAAGGTGCTGAAGACAGAAGCTCCCAACGTGCACGCCATTCGCGAAGCGATTAAAACAACCGAGATGATCATTCCATAAGCTATCGCGGTCGCTAAGCTGACGTCTCCAAGCTGCTGCGCTATCGAGCGCAACTGAAGTCCGATGAGCAAAAAGATCAAACCGTTAAGTACAAACACGAGGTTGGTCCAAACGTTTACTCCCTCGATCCGGCTGCGAAAATTAAGCAGCGTTTGCCGCCTGCTCGACAGAAAGAGGCCGCCGGTCACCACTGCCAACACGCCCGAAAAGTGAAACGACTCCGCGACGTAATACATGCAATATGGAGTTACTAACGTGAGCACGATCTCTATGCTGGGCGTCGTAGGAAACCAGCGGTGGACCACGTAGAAGACGAGACCAATCAGAAGACCGATAGCGATTCCCATCACGATCACGATTACAAAGCTCAGCGCCGCTTCCTGAAAGTAAAACTGGCCGGTGAGTATCGCTACGAGAGCAAACCTAAACACGATCAGCGACGAAGCGTCGTTGAGCAAACTCTCGCCTTCGATAATGCTTACCAGCGATTTCGGCACGTTCACCCGGCGCATGATCGTCGTCGCTGAAACCGCGTCGGGCGGCGAGATGATGCCTCCGAGTAAAAAGCCCAGAGCTAACGTAAACCCGGGAATAAGTGCGTATGAGGCAAACGCGATCACCGACGAGGTAATGATCACGATGGGAAAGGCGAAGCTCGCGATCAGCCGCCGCCAACGCCAGAATTCTTTCCACGACACTTGCCAGGCGGCTTCGTAAAGCAACGGCGGAAGGAAGATAAAGAAAACCAGTTCCGGGTTGATGGTGATGTTTGCGAAGTGAGACGTGAAACTCAGCGCCAAACCGCCCAGCACCAGCACGATGGGATACGCCAGACGCAGCTTGTTGGCGATCATTACGAGCGCCAGAATGATCAGCACGAGAACGATGTACTGAATAAACGAACTATGCATCGGCTGACTCTGGTTTTGACAGGATTGCAGAATTCACAAGACAGTCTTTACTTCTTGTGAATCATGTTAATCCTGTCGAACCGCATACTTCGTTACGTGATCGCGCGCGACGACAAAGAGTTCGTTCTTGTCGTTGAAGACCATGCCGAAAGCCACGCCTTTATTCTTAACCATCGTTAGATAACGGCCGTTAGCGTCAAAGACCTGAATGCCTTTGATGTCGCCGACGTAGACGCGGCCGTATCCATCGACAGCAATCGAATAAGGAGCACGAAACTGCCCAGGTTGATCCCCGCTGTCGCCAAAACGATTTACAAACTTCCCGTCGCGGCCGAATTTGAAGACTGCGTTGTTGAACGTGCCGAGTGCGTAGATCGAACCGGTGCCGTCAACGGCAACACGCATATTCAACTCTGAATCACCACTGGCGCTGCTGATCGCTGCCTGAATCGTTCGCACGAGTTTGCCGTTGGCATCAAACGTGACGATGTCGTCTCGATTGCGCTGCCATGTAGTTACCAGTCCACCATCTGCTCCCGCCGACACGTCATCAAAACCTGACTGTGCGTAGTCCAGTTGACCAAGCTTCTCTCCGGTTTCGCCTTGATAACGACTGATGTCCCCTCCGCTAACTACATACACCATACCTTTGCGATCGGCGGCCAACCCGCGCAGGAGCGTTTTTCGATCGCCAATGCTCCATTGACTAACAAACTTCCCCGCCGGATCGAAGACCTGAATCCTCCCGCCGGTGTATTCACCGACGTAGATGCGGCCGGCGCCGTCGACAGCGATGCTGCGCGCGTCGTTAAACATTCCGGGTCCGATCCCCTCGCTGCCAAATTCGAGCGACACATTCGCGAAGCTATTCGTGCTTTCTTTCGCGGGAGTTGTTCGACCGCCGCCGGGACGTGGATTGCTATTGCTCGGTTGGTTGCCTGAGCGCTTCACCGAGTAAAATGCGGGCGCCAGCACTCCGAACGCGGCGAGCCCGATGACGATCACAACCAAAAGAGGAATCGCCAACAGCAGCCAGAGCCACTTGGGAGCCTTGCTGCCCGGCGAAAGCCCGAGTTGAATTCGGACCACGCGCGCCGGTTGTCCCGCGAGTTCATTCGGGGCCATTAATTGGCTGTGACAATAAGCACAGCGCACCGTTGGTTGCGGGTTAGTAGGATCGGAGGAACGCTCGAAGGCTACGGGCGCTCCGCACTTGGGACAATCAAATGTTTGCGGCATAGGTTAATGTGTTAAGAAGTGCCTGACCGAATGTTCCGAACAGCGGACCACGGATTCTATCAAAAGTGAGGTGAAACGTTGCCCACAGATGTGAAGCGGGAAGTGTTGCGCCATATGGTTGCGACGGTGGCGTATCGCGGCGGCCTCGCGATTACAGATGCGCCGGAGGGATTCGCGGTGTTCCGAGCGCATGAGACGACGCGCACGGCTGGAGAGATTCTGGCGCATATCGGCGATCTACTCGAAGGTTCGCTGTATCTGCTCAAGGGCGAGATGGTCTATTTGACGTCCGATCCACTACCGTGGAAAGAAGAAGTCGCGCGGTTCTTTTCGGCGGTGAAGGAGCTTGATTCGTATCTCGCGACCGACGGACCGCTGGCCTGCCCGGTTGAAAAACTGGTTCAAGGTCCGGTTGGCGATGCGCTCACGCACGTGGGCCAGATAGTCATGATGCGGCGCATGGCCGGAAGTCCGATTAGGCCGGGGCAATATTTTATGGCCGAGATAGCCGCTGGCGAGATCGACGAAGAAACGTTCACGAAGTGATTTTGTGCTTCTTTGTGGCTATCGACTGTTAACTGATAGAGTGAGCCTTCAATGACTATGCGTACATTAAAAATATTTGCACTTGCACTCTTTTTACAGATGCACATCGGAGCTATATGTGTTTCTGCGCAAACCGAAAATATCAGCCGCCAGGAAACGTTGCGAGGCTCGGTAACACCGGAGCGCGAATGGTGGGACTTGCTGCATTACCATCTTCAAGTCGAGTTCCTGCTCGAGACCCGCAGATTGAAGGGCTCGAACACGATCACTTTCAAGACCCTGAAACCGGGAAACAAGATGCAGATCGATTTGCAGCCGCCGTTAGCGGTTACCAAAGTCACTCACGGCGATTCACAACTCAAATTCGAACGCGAAGGAAACGTCTATTGGGTGATGTTTGAAAAGGAACTTCCCAAAGGCGTGGAAGATAAGATCGAAGTTTTTTACGAAGGCGTTCCGACTGTCAGTAAGAATCCGCCCTGGGTTGGTGGAATAACCTGGGGACGCGACGATCTCGGTAATCCTTTCATCGTTACTACCTGTCAGGGAATCGGCGCGAGCATCTGGTGGCCCAATAAGGATCACGGATCTGACGAACCCGATCGCGGTATGCAGATCAGTGTGACGGTGCCGGAAACTCTGGTTGCTGTTTCAAACGGCCGCTTGAAGAAGACAGACCACGATGTTGCCGCTAAGAAGAAGACGTACCATTGGGTAGTCACGAATCCGATCAATAACTACGGCGTCAACGTCAACATCGGAAACTACGTGAATGTCTCCGAGAAGTATCATGGCAAAGGCGGCGATCTGGATCTGGACTATTGGGTCTTGGCCCATCAGAAAGACGCCGCGATGAAATGGTTCAAAGAAGTTCCCCGCACTATCGAGGCGTTCGAACACTGGTTTGGCAAGTATCCTTTTTATGAAGACAGCTACAAGCTGGTTTCAGTTTCGTATCCGGGAATGGAGCACCAGAGCTCGGTTACGTACGGCAACTGGTTTCAGAATGGTTATTTGCAACGCGACCCGTGCGCATGCGGCGTCGGGTTTAAGTTTGACTTCATCATCGTTCACGAATCCGCGCATGAGTGGTGGGGCAATAACATCTCGATGAAAGACGCTGCCGACATGTGGATTCATGAAGGCTTCGCGAATTACGCCGAGAATCTTTTTGTCGAATACCACTTCGGCAAGAAAGACGCGGAAGACTACGTGGCCGGCACTCGCCGCGGCATTCGTAACGACAAGCCGATCATCGGCACTTACAACTCGAATCGAGAAGGCTCGGGAGACATGTATCCCAAAGGCGGAAACATGCTCCACACAATTCGCAACGTCATCAACGACGACGCGAAGTGGCTCTCGATCCTGCATGGGCTCCAGACTGATTTCTGGCACCAGACTGTGACCACGCAACAAGTTGAATCCTACATTTCCAGCAAAGCCGGAATCGATCTCAGTAAAGTCTTCGACCAGTACCTGCGCACGATTCAGATTCCGTTGCTGAAGTACAGCATCAACGGAAAGACGGTCACGTTTAATTATGAAAAGGTAGTCAAAGGCTTCGCGATGCCGATCCGCGTAAACATCAACGGGAAGGAAATCAAGTTAACGCCGACTGAGGCGACACAAACCTTCGAGTTCACGGAAGACATTAAAACGTTTGAAGTAAATCGAAACTTCTACATCGACGCAGAGAAGAGTAGTTCCTGATTCCCTCAAAACGGAGACCAAAGAATGCGCGTGAAACTCCTCGCTTACTCGCTGATAGTACTGTCGTTGGTAGTTGTATCTGCTTCTGCTCAATCACTTCCCATCGGGCTTGAACGCGAGCGCGGCCGCACGATGCTCAATGCCGCGAAAAGCGATCTCAAAAAGAACTATTACGATCCCACTTTTCGCGGCACCGACATCGACGCGGCTTTCAAAAAGGCCGAAGAGCGCATCGCAAAGGCAACTCATCAGAACGAGATCTTCGGCATCATTGCCGAGACCCTGATCGATCTCAACGATTCCCACACTTATTTCGTGCCGCCAAGCAGATCTTACACCTTCGACTACGGCTGGAAGATGCAGATGATTGGCGAGAAGTGTTACGTCGTCTGGGTGAAGCCAGGCAGCGACGCGGAAGCCAAAGGTCTGAAGGAAGGTGACGAGATCTACACGATCGATAATATTGGTCCCATTCGCGAAAACCTTTGGAAGATTCACTACCTCTACCAGGCGCTAACTCCACGGACAACCATACGTCTGAACGTGATCAAACCCGACGGAAGGCAACAAGACCTTGACGTGAAGACCAAGATAGTGCAGGGCAAGCCGGTTATGGATCTCGGGAGTGGCGACCTTTGGGACCTTATGAGACGAGAGGAGACCGAAGCCCGCCTGAACCGGCATCGTTTTTACGAGGGAGAGGATGATCTGTTCGTCTGGAAGATGCCCTCATTTGATCTTGAATCACACAAAGTCGACAGCACAGTTGGCCGGGCGAAGAAGCGCAAAGCGTTGATACTCGATCTACGAGGCAACGGCGGAGGCGCCGAGGAAACACTGCTACGCATGATTTCCAACTTCTTTGATCGCGATATCAAGCTTGGCGACATAAAACGGCGCAAAGAGACGAAGTCTCTGGTGGCAAAGACGCGAGGCAGCGAAATCTTCACCGGTAAACTAATCGTGCTGATCGATAGCGAGTCGGGGTCAGCCGCGGAACTCTTCGCTCGTGCAGTTCAGCTCGAAAAGCGTGGAATCGTTATCGGCGACGTGTCGGCGGGACATGTCATGAGGTCCAAGTTTTACGACCACGCACACGGACTCAACGAACAGATCTACTACGGTGTGAGTATCACTGACGCGGACCTCATCATGACTGACGGCCGCAGCCTCGAGCACGTTGGCGTTACGCCCGATGAAGTTAAGCTGCCGACACCGGTCGCGCTTGCAGCCAGGCACGATCCGGTGCTGGCGTATGCAGCCTCGCTGGCGGGAATAACAATGACGCCCGAGAAAGCCGGCTCGCTGTTTCCAGTGGAGTGGATAAAGTAACCAGTATATGCCGAAGGCCTTGCCTCAAAAGTCGACTGTGGCCGCTTTGAAGCTAGACAGGATTCACAGAATTAACAAGATTGCTCAGGAATAACCCATCTTGTCCATTCTGTAATCTTGTCAAAGACTTTTAGGGCACGAATTAAAAAAACGGAATTAACCCTGAAAGGGTTTGGCCGCGTTGTAAACCCTTTCAGGGTTGATTGGAAATGTAATGATTTACGACTCTGCAGCCCTCCTAAGAGAACAGTCCTTTCACAAAACAGCACACAATACTTCTGTGCTTCTTTGTGGCTCCGCATTACCGCAGATACTTCTTGAACCATTCCAGCGTCCGCTCCCACGCTAGCTTAGCGGCGGCTTCGTCATAACGCGGTGTGGTGTCGTTGTGGAAGCCGTGCTGTTTACCATCGTACATGTAAACCTGATACACCTTGTTGTTGGCTTTGAGCGCTGCTTCGTATGGCGCGATGCCTTCGTTGATGCGCTGATCGTTGCCGGCGTATTGCAGCAACAGCGGCGCGGAAATCTTGGGCACGTCGTCTATGGCTGCCTGGCGCCCGTAAAATGCAACACCCGCATTCAGATCTGGTCCCAACCGAACGGCTAGTTGATTCACCATTCCACCGCCGAAGCAGAAGCCCACCGCACCGAGTTTGCGGGTGGAATCAGAACGTGCTTTGAGCCACTTGGCCGCCGCGACGAAGTCCTCAGTCATTTTCTTTCCGTCTACTTTGCGAAACGCTTCGGCGCCCTTTTCGTCGCTGCCCGGATAGCCGCCGACGGAAGTCAAACCGTCTGGAGCAAAGGCAATGAAGTTGACGGTTGCAAGCCGCCGCGCGACGTCTTCAATGTAAGGGTTGAGTCCGCGATTCTCATGGATGACGAGCACCACGGGATGTTTCCCACTCTTTGCCGGACGCGCAAGGTAGCCCTTGATCGAGCCGTTACCTTCCGGGGATTGCACGGTTTCATAGCCAACCTTGATGCGCTTGTCGTCTGGCGGAACTTGTTGCGCCCAAGCGTAGTTGGGCCTGAGGCTCTCAAAAATCGTGGCGACGGTTAGTCCACCGACCGCGAACTTACCGGCGCGATCGAGGAAAGTGCGCCGGCTGATATCGCCGTGCTGATATTCGTGAAAGAGGTCCAACAATTCCTGCGGGTAGTCACTCGCTACTTTGCGTTCCATCTCTTCTCCTTGTTGTCTGTTTTGGCGGTGCATAAGTGATATCACGACCGGCATGGTCTTGACCATAACGAAACGAAAACTCACTGTGCTACAGTTGACGCCGCATTCCATGGATTACGACTCGACTGACATTCCCCTTGCCTACGACCGCGGCCGCGATCATGGACCGGAGGTGCAACAACTCTGGATGAACGTCGTCGCGGCACACACCGGCCAGCGTCTCAACACGATCCTCGATCTCGGCTGCGGCACAGGGCGTTTCTCCGAATCTCTCGCGGCTTATTTTGAGGCGGAGGTTGTTGGCGTCGATCCTTCCAAAAAGATGTTGGACCAGGCGCGGGCGAAGCTGCGTGACCGCCGGGTTCGCTACCAGCTTGCGCGCGGCGAAGCGCTACCGCTCGCAAACGACTCGGTCGATCTGGTCTTCATGTCGATGACTTTCCATCACTTCGAAGATCCGAAGCTCGTGGCGCGAGAGTGCCGCCGCGTGCTTCGAGAAGGAGCCACAGCGTTGCTGCGCACCGGTACTCGCGAACGTATTCCTTCGTATCCGTATGTCGAGTTCTTTCCGAAGAGCCGTCCGCTCATGGAAGATCGTCTGCCTACAGTTGCGTTCGTGTGTGAGGTCTTTGAGGCGGCTGGATTCAGCACTGTTAGTGTTGACCTTGTGACTCAGCAGATCGCTCCGGATTATGCGTGCTATGTCGAGAAACTGGCTGCGGGCGCTGATTCAGTGCTCGCGCAGTTGTCTCCGAGCGATTTCCAGGCCGGCATAGATGCCGTACGTGCGCATGCGGCAAACGTGCGCGATACACCAGTCCGCGAGCCGATTGACGTTTTTGTCTTCCGGTAGGAGTAAAAACAAAAAGATGCGAAAACTAATCCCCTTCTTTGTGGTCTGCCTGCTTTCAACCGTTGTCGTTTGCGGGCAGACCTCCGGCAATATGACCGCACTGGAAAACGCGCTGCAACTCAAGCTCGAAGAGTGGCACAAGGCCGGCAACTTTCCCGGGGCAACAATCGGCGTTGCACTTCCGAATGGCCAATCCTTCGGCCTCGCGGTCGGCTTTTCGGATCGCGACGCCAAAACGCCGATGAAGCCACACGATCGGTTATTGGCCGGAAGCGTCGGAAAAACGTTTGCCGCCGCCACTGCATTGCAATTGGTCAAACAAGGCAAGATCAATCTCGACGACAAGATCGAGAAGTATCTCGGAAGTGAACCATGGTTCGCGCGTCTGCCGAACGCGAAAGACATCACCGTGCGGCAGCTCATGAATCACACGAGTGGCCTCGTGCGTTATGAATTCAAAAACGAGTTCACAAAAGACCTCACCGCGAATCCGGAAAAGGTGTGGAAGCCAGCGGAGCTACTCGCCTATCTGTTTGATACAAAAGCACCGTTCGAGGCGGGCAAGGGCTGGAACTACTCAGACACAAACTACATCGTTTTAGGAATGATCATTGAAAAGGTGACGGGTAGAAAGTTCTACGACGAAGCAAACAAACGTGTACTCAAACCGCTGAAGTTAACTGACACGATTCCGCAGGATGGGCCGAGATTGAAAGGCGTGGTCCAGGGTTATGCTGGTCCAAACAATCAGTTTGGCGGCACGGACGCAATGATCGTCAACGGGAAATTTGTGATCAATCCGCAGTTTGAGTGGACTGGCGGCGGCTACGCTTCGACGGCGCACGATCTCGCGCGTTGGGCCAAAATGTATTACGAAGGCAAGGCGTTCTCGCCCGATCTGCTGCCACAAGTTATCGACGGTGTCGCCGCTCCGATGCTCGGCCGTGAAACCAAATACGGTCTCGCGGCAATCATTCGTCAAACTACGGCGGGAACAGCCTACGGTCACAGCGGCTTCTTCCCCGGTTACATGACCGACATGATGTATTTCCCGGAGCATAAAATCGCGATCGCGGTGCAAGTGAATACCAGCGTCGGGCGCAGTCTCGGAAAGCCGTTGAGTAGAGTGTTGGTTGAGATGATGGAGACGATCAAGGCGCAAACAAAATCGTAGCCACAAAAAGGCACAAAGAAGGCTGCTAACACATTTGGGTCTTTGTGCCTCTTGTGCCTTTTGTGCTTCTTTGTGGCTACTAGCCCCTCAAACCGAGCGTACGAATCAGACGATGCAGGTTCGTTGAATGGATGCCGAGGAGTTTGGCCGCGGCGGTGTAGTTGCCGTTCGACTGTTCGATGGCCTGCAGGATGAACTTCTTCTTCATCTCATTCACCGCTTCATGGTAGTTCGATAACTGCTGAGGCGCGGCGCTGGTTGCCAGGAGAGATTCCGGAAGATCGTCAGGTACGATCACTTCCGAATTGCCGAGAACGACGGCGCGCTCGATCGCGTTTTCCAGTTCGCGAACATTGCCCGGCCAATCGTAAGCGAGCAAACAACTGCGTGCCTCGGGAGAGATGCCACTGACAAGCCTCTTACACTTCTTGCTGTACTTCGCGGCGAAATAATACGCAAGCAAAGGAATGTCCTCACGCCGCTCTCTCAGCGGTGGCAACGTCAGCGAGATAACGTTGAGACGGTAGTAAAGGTCCTGGCGAAACGTTCCGGCTTTGATCGATTCTTCCAGGTTCCTGTTGGTGGCGGCGATGACGCGCACATCGACACTGATGGTTCGCGTGCTACCGAGTCTCTCAAACTGCCGCTCCTGCAAGACTCGCAAAAGCTTCGCCTGCGTGGCCGGTGTCAACTCGCCGACTTCATCCAAAAACAGCGTGCCACCATCCGCGACTTCCAAACGACCACGCTTCTGCGCAACGGCGCCAGTGAAAGCACCTTTCTCATAGCCGAAGAGTTCACTTTCCAGAAGCGTCTCTGAGAGCACCGCGCAGTTGATCGCCAGGAAAGGTCTTGCCGCACGATCGCTGTTAGCGTGAATGGCATGGGCCACCAATTCCTTACCCGTGCCGCTTTCGCCACGGATCAAAACCGTTGCGTCCGTCGGCGCGATCTTTTCGATAAACCGAAATACCTCACTCATGCGCGCACTCTCGCCGATCATGTTGTGCTCGAGATTGATCTCGCCGTGCAAACGTTGATTCTCGCCCTCGAGCCACTGCAAGTGCTGGACGTTCTCGAGCGCTACGGCGGCCATGCTTCCGACAGCGGTCAGTAGTTGCAAGTGGCCTTCGTCGAGCGCAATCGCTGGATTCGCGGTGTCGAGATAGATCAATCCGGCCACACGCTCCCTGATCACTAACGGCACAGCGAGCAGCGAACAAACCCTCGCCGCAAGCAGGCTCTCAGCATCGCGTAGAAGCTGGTCACTCTCCAAACAAAGTATCGCCTCACCTTCACGAATCACCTTCTCGACTACGGAGCGGCTGATACGAACCGGCTGTTGTGTCTTTTTGTCGGTCCCGTATGACGCGACTACTTCTTCCGAGTTCTCGCGGACGAGAAGGATCGCGCCACGTTGGGCGGGAATAGTGTCCAGCACGGTTTCCAGCAACGAGCGCTGAAGCTGAGTTGAATCCCGAATCGTGCTCAACAACGTGCTGATCTTCAACAACGCATTCAGATCGCGAGCGATACGCGCATCAGCGGGAAGCCTGGTGATGACTGCCGCCGGCTTGAGGTAAAGCGCATCCTTTTGCGCGAGGCGAACTGTTGAAGGGTTGATTAGTCCATCTTCAGCAAATTCAACCGGGCTGTCTGAAGTAGTGAGTTCACTTTCCCGTGAAAGAAAAAGAAAGCGCACACTGCCGACCGCGATTTGATCTCCATGACTCAACGACTGCTCTCCAATTGGCACTGCATTGACGAACGTGCCGTTGTAGCTCTCCAAATCGACAAGCTTGAACGCCTCCCCTTCTCTTCTGATCAGACAATGCCGTCGCGAGATGGAGTGGTCGTTGACGCAGATCAAATTCGATGGCTCACGGCCGATCGAGACTTCCGCTTCAGTCAAAGCGAAAGACGTTCCCTCGGTGGGACCAGAGATAGCGATGAGTCTTGCGTTTGTCGTCATGAGGGGTGTCAGTTACGACAGCCTTGGAGTGTCGATTATGACATACCTTCTTCGCACTCCGGCCATCAGTCGCTGAGAAAACTCACCAAATTCGTTAGTTAAGCGAGGTTTAGTAATGGTACGGCAGTGGCAATAGGACAGGTGTCGCCGGAAACACTCCGGCGGAAGCCAACACCAAATTCCACTACCCAAGGAGAATAATATGACGACAGTAGCAAACCCGCAGGAAGCGAAAATCGCTCCCAACCCGCAGGAAGCCAAAGCCGCCGAAAACCCGCAGGAGGTTCGGTTAGCGAGTGGTGGCCCAGCGATTCCGGCTCCGGAGTACAACGGAACCCTTTTCCAGATTCCGGGTCAGCAGGAAATATATCTGGTCCTTAACGGAATCCGGCGTCACGTGCCAGATTGGCCGACATTTCAAAGGCTCTTCGCTAACGCACCCATCAAACCGGCTGATGCCATCGACTGGATAAGCAAAGGCCCCGCCCTCACAAAGGGAGCGATGCTGATCAGAGGAAAAGATGTCAACAAGACGTATCTTCTGACCGACAAAGTAAAAATGTGGATTCCCAACACAACGATCTTTGAGCAATACCACTTCGATATGGCTCAGTGCGAGGTCGATCCGCAGATCGTGGTTGATTTCATTCCCGATGGTCCAAACGTCGAGGGTCCCCACAAATAATCTCAGCTCCCCGGGGTCAGAAGGCCACGCTGCGACCGCGGCGTGGCCTTTTTCATTACCGGCAAATGCAATGATGAGGCTGCCGGCTGCGTCAAACAAACTTAAGAGCACGGATTTCTATGAATCCGTGCTCTTGCGTTGGGCGCTCGCAGCGGCAAGCGCCACCTTGTGTGATGGCATTTTGCTTAATTAACTGGTACTGGGAAGTAGATGGTGAACTCGATCTCAGAGAAGCTAAAAGTGTATTCCAAACTCATTTCGCCTTGCTTGAAGATGATTTTTATATCGCTACCCGAGAATTCAGTCTCAGTTTCGGAGTCCTTCCATCCCTCGTCAGTTTTTGTTTCCGGCCTAACCTTAAAGCCGACCTTATCGAAGCAACTGATCTCAAGTAAGATCGAACCCTTGCCCCACGTTTCTTTAACTTCAAAAAGTGTCTTTTTGTCTGCCACGCGGTGGACTTCCAAAGAAGCCAATAATTCTGCTTGCGGACTGATCGTACAGAATTGATATGGCAAGGCGCCGTCCTTAAACCGGAGTTCACAAATCCGGCCCGTAGTTGTTGATAGTGATTTTTTCCAACCCTCGATGGCTGAACCGACAATCGGAATAAACGGCATTTCAGGGGATGAAATGCCGATCGGGCGGCCTTCACCTTGATTACCACCAGTCTTGATGATGACGGGCGTGCCTGGATCATGGTCCCCGGATGTACTCTGTGTTTGCAGGTTCATTTCGCAGCTCCTTTCGAGATAAAAGGGTTAGTTTTGTGCTCCCGGCAGGAGTTCGTCTAATTGCTTCCGATAACGCTGGACATCCGGCCGGCTGAGATAGCTACTGTATTCGCTGGTTCCCAAGGCTTTTTCGAGAGCCGTCAGTAGCCCTGCCGCGCGCGCCGCATACTCGTCGACTTTTTGGTCGTCCTGCTGTTGCCGGCTTGCTTGTGCGGCGATGAGCCAGGCACGCCATTCGGAGTGTCGACTGCCCAAGCGAGCAAAGGTTCGCTGAGCTTCCAACGCAGACGTTAAAGCGTTTGCCGCATCGCCGCTTGCCAGCAACGCCGCGGCAAGCGCAAGTTGCGCGTTCGAGATAAGTCGCGGGGTGCCCGTGCGTGTCGCGATGTCAAAGGCTTTCTGACATTTCAACATCCCTGCACGCGATGTACCAGAGTAGAGTTCGGCGAGTCCATGTGTGTACGAGACCTGGACCGAGAAGTCCTTATCCTGCGTGCTGCCGAGCGCTGAAGCTTGCCGGCTTTCCGCGACAGCCTCGCTGTAACGAAACTCGCTCAGGGCCATTCTCGCTCTGAACAGATGAACCCAGGCGAGCAGTTGCTTATCGATTCCGCCGGGCCGGCTGGCCACGTCGAAAGCTTGCTTGAGCGCGTCGCGTGCTTCCGTGTAATGGCCCAGTTGCCAGAGCAAACTGCCGCGATTGACGAGATCGTAACCGGCCTTTGGCTCGAGTCCTAACGACTTGTTGAGTTTGTAACTCTCATCAAAATGCTTGAGGGCCTCCGTGAAGCGTTCCTGATGATCGAAGAGCAGACCAATGGCCGCATGAGTGTGCGCCTCCTGGGCCACATCTTTTACCTGGTTCGCAAGCTGAAGCTGCTCATTAAAAGATTCGAGCGCTGCCTCGTTGTTTCCCAACTTCTCGTTGGCATAACCGAGCAGGAGGAGAGCTTGTGACGTCTCCCGGCGGTAATTTCCCTGCCGGTAAAACGCGAGGGCCGGTTCGAGATAACCCAAGGCCTTGCCCGCATCGCCCTGTTGGACCAGCAGGCTGCCAAGCGAGAGCGACGCCCGGGCTTCCGCGCGCCGGCCCTTGTTTGCTTTCGCGATCTGCAGCGCCAGATCGAAACGCTTTTCCGCTTCGCTGTATTCGCCACGGAGGAAAAGTGCGTTGCCGATGTCGATGAGGCCGTTTGTCGTGAGGTTATCGAGTTGTTCGGAACGCGCCAGATCGATCGCACGCGTCGCATACTGCTCGGCGCGAATCGTGTCGCCAGTGCTGTAAGCAACCATGCCTAATTGAAGCAGGATCTTGATCTGCTGTGGCTTGTTGTCAGTCGTCAGACTCAGGTCCAATGCGCGGCGCAACTGCTCCTGTGCTGCTGGCAACTTGTCGCCCACATTGAGGAACGCGCCGCGTTGAAAGAAGACCTCGGCCATGCCTTCGACACTGCCGCGGGCGTCGTACAGCGACTGTGCTTTATCGAATGCGGAGACGGCTTTTGCGTCTTCCTGGCGCCGGCCGTAGAGCCCGCCCAAACGCATGAAGGCAGCCGCAGCCTGTACGTCTCGACGCGTCACTTCTTCGAATGCGCTCGCCGCGCGGTTCGCATCTCTCGCACGCTCGTAGGCACGACCGACGTCGAAATAAGCAGAGGCTTTTTGATCGTCAGGCACTCGACGGGCGATCTCTTCAAAGTTTTCAATTGCCCCTTGAAAGTTGCGGCGAACCGTGGCGGTGATGGCTTGCAGGTAGAGCATGTCGAGCGGAGGCAGTGCCGAGAGATTCGGGACGAGTTCCGTGACTCGCAACAACTCATCCGTTGCTTTTTCCTCGTAGTCCAATTCCATCCACGCCTCGGCGAGGCGTGCGTGAGCGAGAGGAAATCCTTTGTCCGCGGCGATCGCCTGCTCGAATAATTTGCTCGCCTTGAGATAACTGCTGTCACGCAACGCTTCAATTCCTGACTGGTACAGGCGTTTCGCTTCCGGCGATGGCTCGTGAGAATTGAGCGGCCGAACGTAGAACCACAGCAGCGAGAGCAATACAAAAACAATCAGTGCGGAAGATACCAACACCGCGGTCCGCGCGCTTTTTTTCGACGACGGCCAACCTGCTAGCGAAGAGTGTAAGCGTGTCCCGAGCGATTTGTTTTTTGGAACCGTTGGCTTGAATTCAACAGGATTCAGATCTGCGAGCAGATCTTCCGCGGTCTGATAGCGCGCTTCTGTTTTCTTGGCGAGAGCTTTTAGTGTGATGCGATCTAGCTCGGGCGGGACACGTGGATTGAGTTGCGATGGCGGCGGCGGATCATCGCGGATCACTTGTGCGACGATCTCGCCCAGCGTCTTGCCTGAAAAAGCAGGTGTACCCGTTAAGCATTCATAAAGCACCGAGCCGATCGAGAAAATATCGCTGCGTCTGTCGACGGGCATGCCCAAAGCTTGTTCGGGCGAAAGATATGAAGGAGTGCCGATGATCACACCTTCGAGTGTGTGCGTGACCGATGCGCCTTCCCCAAGCGTCGCTTCACCATCCGGTTCGGTCTGCTTCGCCAATCCGAAATCGAGCACCTTGACTTCGTTGCGCTGGTTGAGCACTACGTTCGAAGGCTTGATGTCGCGATGAACAATCCCGTGGCGGTGTGCTTCAGCAATGGCTTCCGTCACCTGCTTAACAATCCCGACAGCGCGGTCCACAGGCATCGAATCTTCGCGCAGTAAGTCGCTCAGACTCCGCCCGTCGATCAACTCCATTACGAGGTAAGGCTGGCCTTCTTCCGTTTCGCCAAAATCGTGTACGGTTGCGATGTGCGGATGATTGAGAACGGAAGCTGCGCGCGCCTCGCGCAGGAACCTGGTGCGGAAATGTCTTTGACCGGGAACGGAAGCGATCTTCAGTGACTTGATCGCGACTCGGCGTCCGAGCAACGTGTCTTCGGCGACGTAGACAGTGCCCATTCCTCCTTCGCCGAGTTTGCTGAGAATGCGATAGTGGGAGACGGTCTGGCCAATCACGGTCGAGTCCTTAGCCACAGACAAACACGGAAAATCACGGACAGCATTCTAAATCATTAATGCATTACTGTCCGTGTCTGTTCGTGTTTATCTGTGGCTCAGCTCCAGGTGATGAGATACGACTTTTGCGACTTCCATGTGATGTACAGACCATGACGCCCACACTGCCTCGGCCCATTCTCGTACAACCCTGATGTGATCTTCCGTTGAATCGCAAAAAGCTACGTCGAAGACGGTCAGCGACACTTTTTGGCTTGGTGGTTCATAGTGCGGCCAGACATCGATAGCGGCGACGAGTCGTTGAAGAAACGGCGGTATGTAAGGCGAGCGAATGCCCTTTTCGAGGGACAGGTAAAGTCCGTAAAGGTGAACGTCAACTGATTTATCGGGATGCGGTCTTCCAGCATGTTGGACCGCGTATGCATCAACAGTCAATTGATGGACCTGACCGAAGAGGAACGCGTTGCTGTATTCATTCCCGAGCACTTCCGTGTACAAGTCCCAGCACTCGACACTCGCGTTGTAATAACAGCGCGATGTCGTAGTCTTGCGCGCCGGCATCTTCAACCCGCAACCGGGACAAGTTATTTCCTTTTGCACTGACATCACACTACAACCTGTACGCGAAACTCAAAGGTTGAGCCTATTACGTCAACCGGTAGAGAAAGTTTCGGCTTGGGTTCCGGAGGAGTCAGAGACTTTTCAAGAACTCGTCCGTGAGTTGGCGGGCCATTCCGGCGAATTGCTTCTCAGGCTTTCGATACTCTTTCAATACTGTCAATTCCCGGCGAAGAACATCCTTGAACCGTTGCGTTGCGGGAAACTCACGAACGTTCAGCGCCGCTTCTTTTACGCGCTCAATCTGCGCTTTGATTAACTTCGCGGTCTCAGCCCGTCTCTCAACCAAACGTGGGCGCGAAAGCCCGTAGATCGTTATTGATTGCTCACCCTTTTTGCTGCTTCTTCCCCGCGCATCCTGCGCCGCCAGCACAATGCCATCGCTCCTGAATTCAAGATGTTTTGCGGGATCGTCCTTACATGGATTCAGTAACAATGGTCGCTCCTTCCGCTCCTCACCCGGCTTCCTGGCTCGTGGGCTACCTTCCTCGAGTGGAAAGAAGTTGTGTTTACCCATCGTCACGGTCTTCTTATCAGGCATCTTGTATATGTTTGGGCGATTGCAGCGAATGCACGAAGGCAGCAAGTTGGTCCATTCGCTGGCGAGCCAATAATACGCCGGCTTCGTCGCCTTGCCGTCAACGATAACCGCTCCCTTTGGTCGAAAGTGCTCGACGTCAACAGGTATCAGAGCCTCATAATAACTCTCGCAATAAGCACACTTCCCGTGGAATGCTTTCTCCATCACTACCTTCACATATTCCTGCCGGTAGATGTTGAACTTGAATGCCCTCTTGAGATTGGCTTTGAGCTTGTAGAAGCGGAGCACGTCATCTCGTTCTGTTTTCACGGCAACGGCCGGCGTCGATAGTTCTCGTGGAGCGCGAGGCCTCTTTACTTTGATCATACTGAGACCTCCTCCCACATCTGCAACAACGTATCGCGCGTCTTCTGATCCAGTTTTCGTGGTTTTTCGCGCTGCTTAGCTTTACGTGCAAGAAACTCATCGATAACTTCGTACATCATTCGCTCGCGCGGTGTATCTCCCATCAGTTTGAGACCTTCGAGTTTGTCCTTCAACTCGTTCAGACGTGTTTCCTGTTTAGGTGAACGGCTACGCGTGGCAAGTAAGGCGTAATACTCGTTGAACTCCACTTCCAGTTCCGGCGAGAGCGTGCTGCTCAAGCCAAAGTATTCCGAAGTCAAAAGCTGATCCACGCGCAATGCTTTCGGGTTCGGCAAATCTTCCTGAATCATTGATACACGGCCGCGCGGGCTGCGGATCATCACAGCCACTTCCTGTTGGTTCAAGCCCCGCAAACTCAGAGGTTCATGACTGGTGACGAGAAACTGCACGCGCGGAAACGTAAGGCGCAACCGTTCGACGATCTGCATCTTCCAGCGCGGATGAAGGTGAGCATCGATCTCATCAATCAGCACTATGCCTTCGGCGACAGTCACGCTGTCCCAAAGTTTCAAGAGCACGCCCATGATGTCCGTTGAGAGCGCCACTACCGACTGGTAGCCGGCGCTCAAGTCTTCGAGATAAACGGTCGAGCCGCCAAACGCTTTTACCTGGATTCGGCCGTCAGTTGTTTTCAGGAAATGATCGCCGGGCTTGAGCATCATCAGGCGCTTCAACGATTCCTCGACGTAAAAGAAGCGTGTTTGCGGTTTCAACTTATGAAGCCATGCATTCGCGTTCGTTAATGCCAGCGAGGGATTGAATAAGTTGTCAGTCTTTGAGAACTGCGACCCTTTTGTTAGACGTGTTCCTTTGCAGGGTAGCAACCGCGTGGCACTGTAGCCGAGCAACAACACCTTTGGCTCCGGCGCATTGGTAATGATGCGGGGCGACTTACTATTGAATTCCATTTTGATTGCTTCACCCGCGCCGGTGAGCTTGATCTTTACGAAGCCGTTAACGACTTCCCTGGGTTTTCGAGGATAGGTGGCGAGGCGAGTACCGTCATTCAAGCCCAGCCGGCTTCGTTCCTTGTCTCCCATCAGCGTGATAGCGATGGCTTGGATTAATGTACTTTTGCCACTGCCATTTTCGCCCAGGACCAGCAACCACGAACCGGCATCCGATGTTTGTGAGAAGTTCAGTTTGAGGTGTTTGATAACTTTGAAGTTCTTAATCTCAACGCTCTCGATGTAGCGGGTTTGGGCGAAGAATTTGTTGTGGTCTGCTGGTGCGGCTAGTGAATATGTTGCCTGTGCCTTTTCGTGCTCTTTAAATTTTTTGACTGTTTGTGAGATCTGCTTCTTTAGCGCGCCAGATAGCTGAGGCGGTCGTTTGCCCCGCCCCCAGAGAGCGTCCATTTCCCGAGCTAGAGCAGGTGACGGCCCATAAGGGTCATGGGTTGGCTCCGCTGTTGCCCCTTTGGGCTCGGGTTGAGAGATACCGGTGCGCAGCGTGACGAATTCATCGAGTATCGGTGCCAACCAGGGCCGGTTCTCAGTTAACTCAACAGACCATTGTTGAAAACACTGTCGAGTGAGCGCCACGAACTCCTGGTCCGGCGCCAACATCCCACTCATGTCCAGTACCTGGAGTCTTAGAGGCAGTTCAGTTTTCTCAAATAAGTCTTTTGTAACGGAGTGACTGAATGCGCTATTCCACACTTCCATAAGGCGCATTGCGTGATCTTTTCGTTTCTCAACGAGTGACGATCGGTTGAGGTTGAAGATTTCGATCGTGGCACGTCCGCGCTCGGTACTACTCGCCACGTTCCCCTTGCGATCGAAAATGAGATGGTCTTCCGGATGATCGGCACAAGGATCGAGCAGCAGCGCGTCCTCTGATCGAATTTCCGCTTCCGAAGCTTGAACCTTTGCCCGTTCTCCTTTGACAGGAAACCGCGGTCCCTTCGACTTATTACACTCAACGCAAGATAGATAGATGTTGAACCATTCATAGGCCAGCCACCAATAATGATCGTGGCTGTATTTTCCATCCAGGTCTACAGCGCCATTCTTTGGACGGAAGTGCTCGATATCCAACGGCTGATCGGCAGCGCCTAAGCGCTGCTCGCAAAAAGCACACTTGCTATGGAATAGGGCTACAAGCGCCTCCTTCACTTCCTTATCCTTGTAGAGCTTAAAAACGAATCTTGATTTGCGGCGTTCTTCGAGCGTTTTGGTATAGAACTCGATCGCTTCTTTCTCGAATTTTTGTCGAATGGCCGAGCTGAAGATCGCCGGCGCGGGTGAGCGGGGGACGTGGATCATGCTGGTTTACCGTAAGAAGCCTGGGCTTAGAGAACGTGGAGCTGCGAGGACCACAACAAAACCACGGTCCTTGCTACTTTACCTCAACATCGCCCCTTAACCTACGGTTGATTAGAGCTACTTCGATCTGCGCCAGTTCAGACTCCACAGTCCGCGTACGCAGAGGATGACGGAGAAGATCGCGGTTACTTGCAGTGTGAGGAGCGTCCAGACCCAGAAGAGTTTTCCGCTGGAGTTGGCGATCCTGCCGCCGACGAGTCCCGCGCCCATCATGTGTATGACCGGGACACCGGAACCGAGAATCGATCCGAGAAGAATTATGATGTAGCCCGAACGGCGTCCGGTGAGTAGGATCGTGCCGTAAAGCCAGACGACCGCTATTAACACCCCAGTGACATTCCTAACCCCACCCGGCTCAAACCCGCGAACTATGTCTTCGCTCAGGTGAAACGTCAGCAGGAGGATTGAGAGTAAAGAGGTGATGGTTAGCTTGAAGTCGTCATTCATTGAGTTCGCACTCTATAGACTTCAAACTGCAGAGTCTCCACAGACTGTAATGAGATTGTAAAAAGTTGTAACGGCAGGAATCTATTCAATGAAGCGATAGCCGAGGCGGTGAACGGTAACTATGTGCCGCGGCTCGGATGGATCGGGTTCGATCTTCTGGCGCAGCCGCGCGATATGGTTGTCGACTGTGCGTGTAACCGGATTGCTGTCGTATCCCCAAACCTCGTCGAGCAGTTGATCTCGGGTAACGATCTCGCCTCGACGCCGGATCAGGTAACGCAGGATCTCAAACTCGCGAGGTGAGAGTTCCAATGCGTTGCCGCCTTTGCGGGCCGCGTATTTTTTGAAATTCAACTCCACATCGCCGAAGGAAAAGTTTTCGACTTCGACGACTTCTTTTGCAGCTCTTCGCAAATGCGCCCTGATTCGTGCGAGCAGTTCCTTGATGCTGAAGGGTTTCGTGACGTAGTCGTCGGCGCCAACTTCCAAGCCCACTACCTTGTCAGTTTCCTCACTCCGCGCAGTCAGCATGAGAATCGGAGTTTCGATCCCGCGCCTGCGCAAAGTGCGGCACACGTCGAGTCCACTCAGCAACGGCAGCATCACGTCGAGCAGAATGATGTCAGGTTTTTCAGTCGAAGCTTTTTCCAGTCCTTCTTTTCCATCGCGCGCGACAGAGACCTCGTAGCCTTCATACTCACAGCTATCTTTCAGACCGACAATCATGTTGGGTTCATCTTCGATGATCAGTACTTTGGCCAACTGTTTCTCCTAGTCGCCTGTAGCATCAGCCGCCTTGGGAGCGAGCGGAAGCAGAATCGTAAAACGACTTCCCTTACCTACGTCGCTTTCCACTAAAATAGTTCCCTGATGAGCTTCAATAATGTGCTTCACCAGAGATAGCCCCAGGCCACTGCCCTTCACGTCATGAACCAGTCCATTGCCGACCCGATAAAACTTCTCGAATATCCTTATCTGTTCAGCACGCGGAATTCCGATGCCGCGATCCGCGATTTCAACAGACAGATCGGAGCCCCGCCGGTCGGTAGTGATCGAAAGCTGTTTCACTTCGGGTGAATACTTGATGGCATTGTCGAGCAGGTTCGAAATAGCTTGCGCCATCGCATCGCGGTCAATCGAGACTGGCGGCAGATCGCGTTGCAGGTTTGTTTGTACGTCGAAACCGGAATTGTCGATCTGATAGCGATAGCTGGAAAGCACGTTTTCGATCACTTCCGCCATATCACCATCGGCGAAGTTATACGTTTTTCGTCCCGCCTCGATTTTTGAGAAGTCGAGAATGTTATCGATCACCTTGTTCAAACGCCGACTCTCATGCCGCATGATCCGGTAATATTCGAGCCGCTTCTCTTCATTCTTAACGCGGCCTAGTTCGAGAATTTCAGAAAACAGGCTGAGTAGCGATAAAGGTGTCTTTAGTTCGTGCGAGACGTTCGCGACGAAATTTGCTTTCGCCTGCGCCAGCCGTGCTTCGCGATCAGTGGCCCGGATGATAAGGGCTACACCACAAAGTAAGACCAGTAACACCAGAATAGTTGCGGCCACACTATGCCGAAAACTACCGCGCCCGATCTCTTCGAAATCGGTGGTCTTCAGACCGATACCCGCTCTCCAATTCGAGAACGGACGATCCAGGTTGGTTTCGAGCAGGTATCCGTTTTTCGGCGCCGCGTTTGAATAAAGCACGCGCTGATTATCGTCGCTAATAGCGATGGTTATCTCTGGTGAGGTAATGGCCGCTTTTACACTGCCGGCCATTAAGCCGTCGCTGACGAAGCGTTCATTCAATAAGACACCCGCAAAAGCGTTCTGCTTCAACGGCTGAAAAATATAAGTTCCTTCACCATGTACGAATAGATAGTTGCGATTATCGTCGAGAAAGCTTTGCGACCTTCGCGCTCCGTCAAATATCGAGAGAATGCGGGATTGAGCAGGTCTTTCCCGCGGATCGTCCCAGTAACCGAAAACAAAAACGTCTTCGATCTCAGGATGAGAACGTTTCGCGTTTGACGCATATTTTGCGAACTCTTCCGCGCCGTTCGGCGACGAAAGCGGTAGGCTGCCGATTGGGTTCAACGTTTGCACTGCGACGTCTTCCAGGCGTTGCTTCATCTGGAGCTGCACGTTGGTTAATCGCTGCCGCAGACTGTCCTTGAATGCGCCTTTGGTTTTGTTCTCGAGTTCTGTGAGCGATCGATACTGCAGGAAAGTCAGCACCAGGACAGGGAGCAACACACCGACGGAGACCAGTATCGTCAGCTTCTTTCGCAACGACATTCGGCGGATTGCATCTCGGAACATACCGGACGATAGAATACATCGAGATTCCGGGCTTCACGAAAGGACATACCATGTGGATCATGATCGCCGGGCCTTACAGGACCGGAACTAAGTCGCGCGCAGAACAGGAGCAGAATTTGATGGACCTCAACCGAGCCGCTCATGCGGTGTTTAGCAAAGGTCATGTTACCGTGATTGGCGTCAACTGCGCACTTCCTGTGATCGCAGCCGCCGGGCAGGAATCGTACGACTCGATCATGATGCCGCTGTCACTGGCGATGGCCGAACGTTGTGACGCCGTGCTCCGCATTGGCGGCTTCTCCGCGGGTGCGGATGAGGAAGTTGAGACGATTCGCAGCAAAGGAGGCGTTGCGTACTACTCGTTGGCTGAGATTCCTGATGCTAACTGAGCGCGGCTCTCAACACGATGATCTGAAGCGACACAAAGATCAGCGTCACGAACACTGGTACGATAAAGTTCATTCTATCGAAAGCGTTTTCGTACCAGCCGCGAGTACCGGGGGCTTTAGCACGATCGCCGGATTGAGTTTGCTCGGTGGAGTTTCCTAACAGCGCGTCAAGCTCTTCGATCGTGACTGGTGGCAGAAACACTTCGCGTACGTTCCAAAACACGCAGATCGCAAGAACAAACACATCGAGCGCGATGAGCAGCGCCCAATAACTTGAATGCCACGACTCCACGAGTGACCAGATGAGTGGCAAGACCAGTAGGCCCGCAATGACGTATGTGCGTCCGCGCGTTTCGAGGCCGGCGAGTTTGGCGTGTTTGGTAAGTGCACTCATTGCTTGTGCGAGACTGGCTTGAGTCGACGCGACTCGCGTTCGCAAAGTTGCCATAGCCGATTTGTCGAGTAGCACAAGGCTTTCTGCTTCACAGTAGATACAGCGCACGAGAACGTCATCCGGCTGAACTGACAGGGGCGCACCACACTGACGGCAATTCGGCGGCTCGTACGCGGTTGAAGGTAGACTTGCCGCGAAGGCTGCGCCCACGTTTGCCGCACCACTCACCAGCACGTTTTTCATTGCAACGTGTGCAGCGAGTAGCTGCGCCGGAACGATTAATATCCAAACGCACAGCAACAATCCTGGAAGCGCATGACCACTCACCACCCTCGACAAGGCGGCGATGAGCAGAATCATGAGACTTCCCGTCATCAGCACAAACGGCAGAATCGCGGCAGAGATTAACCACCATCGTGGCACCTTGATCTGTTCCAGCCGCAACCACTCGGCGGCTGCTTTACGCGTTGCCGAATCCAGATCGCGCGTAAGACGAAGCTCTTCACGGTAGTCCGGCGGTATGACGTTCGTTGCGCCGCAAAAGCGGCAGACGAGTGAGGGAGCGTCGATCACTGAAAGCGGCGCGTTACAGTTGACGCATTGGAGTGGGGCAAACCTCGGTCTCGTTTCTGAGGCGATGGACGTGCTCCTCAGGCTGACTTCTTCTCCGGCAACCTCTGTGTTCTCTGTGTCTCGGTGGTTTACTTGGAAGAAAACGCGAACCACGGAGACAGAGGCTGCACAGAGGGATTACTTCACGCGTACGAACGGCATGTCGCGCATTCGTGAGGTTCCGACGTGCAAACCATTGACCTTTCCATTTTTGTCCCGTGTGAACCAGACGACATATCCCGGCACCGTGAAATGATCTTTAAATACCGGCTGCATCGGCAGATTCGTTGTGGGACGCTGTTTGATAAACGCTTTGTCAGCGTCGACGGCGACAGTGAATGTCGCGCCCGCTTCTTCACTAAACCAATCTCCCTTGAACGACGCGAGCTCCGCTGGTGTCGGCGTCCACGGAAGCTCCAAAACAAAACGCGTGACCTCACCGCCGTCATCGATGCTTTCAGCAGACATCGGCTTTCCGTCCTTATCGAAGGTAAACTTCAATTCGTTATTGCCACCAATAAACTTTCCGCCTCCCATGGGAATAAGACGCCCGCCGCTCCAACGCGCCGAGCCGTTCTCGATAACGAATCGCGCCGGGGCATGCGTCTTTTCATTTCGCCAGATGCCGGCAAGTTTCTTCAGCTCGTCTTCTGAAACCTTCGCTGGTTCGAGTTTGGGGTTCTCGGGAAGTGGTCCAAAGATCTCGTCAGTGATGCTTGCCGCAATCCCGCCGGCGCTTGGTGAAGTGCCGTTACACATGACACCGATTGAGACCTTGTTGTTTGGATAACGCGTCAGGAAGGTTTGATACCCAGCGGTCGCGCCGCCATGTGAGACGTCCTTTAGTCCTTTGTATGTCGCAACCACGAGCCCGAGCGCGTACGAAATCTTCCGGCCATCGTTCAGCACTCCTTGGGTTTCCAACGCCGTCACCAGAGGCGCGCCGAGCGATTGCGAATCGAGCATCGCGTTCCATTTCATCCAATCGCCGACGGTCGTGAGCATACCGCCGTTTCCATAAACATTCATGAAGGGCATGTTCAGCCGCCATGGTCCATTGCCTTGACGCGAATACGCTTGAGCTCGGCCGGGAACGATCCGCTGGTAATCGTCACGCCACGAACTGTTCGTCATGCCAAGTGGTTTGAACAGCCGCTCCTCGACGAAGGCAGGAAACTTCTGTTTCGAAACGCGTTCGACGATTATCGCTGCGAGATTGTAGCCGCTGTTTGAATACGAGTATTCCGCACCGGGCTTGAAGTCGAGTGCGCGCTGATGAGTAATAACGTCGAGTGCGAGATCCTGGTTGATGACTCGATCGCCTCTACCCGCGCCGGTGAGACCCAGGACCGAGCCCCAGTCGCGCAGACCGGAAGTGTGATTCAACAGATGCCGGATCGTGAGCGGCGAACCGTAGTCGGGTAGTTCGGGAATGTATTTCTTGACCGGATCGTCGATGCTGAGCTTGCCGTCTTGTTGAAGCAGTACGAGCGCCGCGGCGGTGAACTGTTTCGCGACTGAGCCCGACTCGAAAATAGTTTGCGCTGTGTTTGGGACGTTGTGCTCCAGATCGGCGAGTCCGAACGCCTTTTCAAAAACCACATCACCATTGAGTGACACAGCGGCGGCGCAGCCCGGCGCCGGTGCGACGTACACTTTGGCAAACTTCTCAAACGCTCGTTCAGCGCCGGTAACGACCTTCTGTTTGTCAGGAACCTGCGCCCAGGTTGTGTTTGATAGAAACGCGATTACGGTAAGAACGAGTAAGAAGTTTTTTCTACTCATAGAGTTTATCCTCACTTCGTTGGCACACTCAGCTTTGCTCTAAAAGTCTTTGACAAGATTTACAGAATGGACAAGATGGGTTATTCCTGAGCAATCTTGTTAATTCTGTGAATCCTGTCTAGCTTCAAAGCTGCCACAGTCGACTTTTGAGGCAAGGCCGGCACACTCGACAAAGTGTCACAAAGAGTACGGTGGAGGACCACCTGGTTACAAGTATTCTTCTGCTTTTTGAAAGGACTGACTTATGTCGCTGATAACAGTAACAAGATGGACCGCTCGTGTACTTACTTGTCTGATCGTTCTCTTCTTTGGCTTTTTCCTGCTGGCACATTTGATCGGGTGACGAAGGCCGGCCGTCTCGTCCACTTACTTGGAGCGATTACCTCATTCTCACCACACTGGTCGGATCACTTATAGGTCTCTTGCTTGCCTGGAGATGGGAGAGGCTGGGAGCGGCGATTGCACTCATCGCGATCGTGATTTGCGCCGCCGTGAACTGGAGGGTCCTGATCTTTCCCGGAACGCTGATTCCCTTTACCGCACTGCTTTACTCACTATCCTGGTGGATGCGCCGACGCTTCACGATTCTTACGACTCATTAACTGACACGTCGTTCACCTGTAGTTCTTGCGCGCTGCCTGGGCTTCTTCAATCGAGCGAAACTTCTGTACCGGCATCAGCCTCAGAAACCCATCTTGTCCATTCTGTAAATCTTGTCAAACACTTTTAGGGCAAACCAATGCGTCGATAGGCGAATGCTACTAGCAGTGTCAACGAAGGTTCATCACGTAAATCTCATAATTACCATTGCGGTTGCTTTCAAACGCCAGCTTCGTTCTATCGGGTGAGTATGAGGGCCAGCCGTCGAACTTTGGGCCAACCGTGAGGCGTTTGAGATTTCCTCCTTCCGCGGGAATCTCAAAGATGTTTGCTCTCGCTCCGTGATATTCGACGACAAACGTGATTTTCGTGCCGTCAGCAGACCACTTGGGTACGAAGATCGAATGCGAACTTCGTGTAATCATCTTGAGGTTACTTCCGTCGGCATCGATGACGTAAATCTGTAGCCAGTAAGCGCTTCCTATAATTTCAGCACTGCGAGCGACAAAGACCACTTTCCTTCCGTCCGGAGACCACGAAGCCCGACTCGCTCCCATTGTTGTCAGCCGTGCGACACTTGCGCCCGCCTCATCCGTAACGTATATGTCAGACTGACCACCTCGATTACTGGTAAAGAGAATTTTTCCGTCAACGGACCAGCGCGGTAAACTGTCCACGGATGGATCATTAGTCACCCTCCGCTGATTGGTCCCATCGGCATTCATCACATAGATCTCTTTGTTTCCGTCTCTCAGACTCGAAAACGCCATTCGCTTGCCGTCCGGAGCCCAGGCGGGTTCTGTATCTTCGGCCGGCGAGTTTGTGATCTGTGCGAGCGAGCTTCCGTCGGCGTTCATCACGTAAATATGCTGCTTGCCATTGCGGTTGCTGGAAAAGGCGAGCCTGTTTCCGTCAGGAGACCAATCAGGCGAGACGTCGTCGGCAGCGTCATCAGTGAGTTGGGCCAACTCGCCGTCAACGCTGATCGTGTAGATTTCCCAGTTGCCGTCACGATCACTCTGAAAAACGAGCTTTGAGCTGTCGGGCGACCAGCAGGGCAACTCGTTATCCGCGGCGTTGTTGGTCACGCGCTTCAGATTTCCCCCGTCTGCGTCCATGATGAAGATTTGTTTCTTGCCGTCGATTCTTCTTGAGAAGGCGATGTTGTTACCGTCGTGCGACCAGACCGGAGCGCCATCCCCTTTGTCGTTATCAGCAGTCAGGTTCTTCTGCTCCGTGCCGTCGGCGTTCATTTCGTACACATCAAAGTTGCCATTTCTTCCGGTCACAAACACAATCTTGCGGCCGTCGGGCGACCACTGCGGACTCACATCATATTCAGGATCATCTACTATTCTCCTGACATTCGAGCCATCGGCATTCATAACGTAGATGTCCAGGTTATACGGGTTATAGGGTGGGCCAGTGTCTCGATTGCTGGCGAAGGCAATGAGGTTCCCGTCCGGCGACCAGGTGGCGGTGCCATCGAACGCATTGTTCCGGGTGAGGCGGGTCTGGTTGCCGCCGTCGGCATCCATTACATAGATCTCTCCATTGCCGTCCCGTTCAGTATCAAAGAGGATTCGATGCCCGTCGGGGGACCACATCGGGTTTACGTCCTCGGTCAGGTTGTTGGTGAGTCGTTTTGCGTTCGACCCGTCGGCATCCATCACATAGATTTCGTTCATGCCGTCGCGGTTACTCGCGAAAGCTATTCTCCTGCCATCGGGGGACCAGACGGGCCGGCTTTCTATCGCACTGTTGTTGGAAAGCCTGACAAGCGTACTTTTAGCGCGCGATGTTGGAGGTGGAGTAACGGCCGCGCGCGTCACGTAAACGTAAACAAACACTGCGATGGCTGAAACCGCTAATACACCGGCTCCGACCATCGCTTGAATCGTTCGCTTCTTACGCGGCGGGCTGACGACGCCGGATGTAAGTGCCTGCGTTGCTTTTGTTCCCTCCGGGGCGGGCAACAATGGTGCATGTTGGGTTGAAAGATCTGTTAGCGCAAACTCCTCGGTGATGACGCGGGCGAACGTGTGCTTCTCGATAACCAAAGCGTCGTCTTCCAAACTACTGAACCCGACCTGCGCGGCATCTGGCTGAGTGATTTTCACCGGCGCAACGAACCGGTAACCACGTTTCGGGATCGTTTCTATGTAGCGCGGCTCGGAAGAATCATCACCCAACGCTTTCCTCAAGCCATGTATGTTGTGCGAAAGGCTCCCTTCCTCGACAAAAATGTCCGGCCACACTTCCTTCAACAGTTGTTCCTTTTCCACAACCTGCGACGCGTGCTGCACGAGGACCAACAGGGTGTCGAAAGCCTTCGGAGTGAGCCGAACCGTAGTCCCATCCTTGAGCAGAATGCGGCTGCGCGCGTCGATCACGTATGGTCCGAATTCGTATAACTGATTGTCCTGTGAGGACATAGTGGCTCTAAGAATTCTTTAAAGTTCTAATAAAAATTTCCTCACCTCAATTCTAAGAAAACCTAAAAGACTTCTGAGAGGGTACGCGGTTACCGTCCGGCACGTTCGCGAGGCCGATGAGAGAAAGCCTCAAAGTCGGTCGCAAAGTTCGCGAATTATATTTGATCGCTAATACAAAGGAGAACTCTCATGAAACGCATTCCCCAACTTACTGTTATCGCGCTGGCTGCCTTTCTTCTACTTGGGTCTCTTCCCGTAATGGCCAAAGAGCGTCCCTTTGCTCTAAACGGAAACGGAGTCGCGACCTTTATCACGGATGGAGGCGGCAACCCAATCGCTGCCGATACCACAACCACCGCAACGGCAACGCATCTTGGTTTGTGCACCATCGTCGCGAGAGTCAATTTCAGCCCCGATCCCGATAACCCAGGTCGTCTACTGTCCAGCGGAACTGGAACAATCACTGCCGCAAACGGCGATACCATCCTCGTACAATTTAACGGGGTATTGGAGCCACCAGAGCCGGGTAGTACCACGGCTATCGATCGTCCAGTGTTTCACTTCGTCGGGGGCACAGGCCGGTTTGCTAATGTAAGCGGTTCCGCCAACACCGTAGTGGTTCTCAACCTGCTCACGGGAGCGTTCGAGGCTACGATGGTCGGCAATATCGACTATTAGTATCTCGAGTGGGGGACTAAGGAGTGTCTGAAAGACTGGGACTTTCAGACACTCTTTCCCTGCCTGAAGCCATTCTCCGAAAAAGATCATGGGAAGGCGTAAAGACCAGAGGATCGAGATCCACGAGAGACTCATCGTACGTACGGCACGTGGTTCGCCACCCGCGTTGTGCGGCGAGTGCTCTGTCCGCGATGCGATCATGCTCTCACCCGAACAGGCCTCCGCTGTGACCGGCATCACTGAGCGACTAATCTATCAATGGGTGGAAGCGGGCACGATCCATTACAAGGAAGCGCCGAATGGAAAGCTCACCGTCTGCCTCAAGACGCTAATATCCTTGCCATGAAGGTCTTCGATAGTATATTCATGTGCGTGCATGCCATGGCTCAATGGGCCACACCCTGAGTCGAAATCATCACTTGAAAGCGAGTTCATTTAATGCCAAAGATTCCCACCGGTCTCTATTCGCGGCCCCAAGCCCCTGAAAGTGCGAAATATCTCGGCACTGACCCGTTACCGCTGAATACCGGCGCACCGCCATTTCCCGTGCATCTAAAAGTGCGCGAAGCGATTACCAAAGCGGTCGAAGCAAGCAAAGAAAAACTCTCTTACCCGCCGACACGCGGGATTGAAGACCTCCGCAAGAAGGTAGCGCGCGATTATGGCTACCCGGACGACGGCGTCCTCATCACTTACGGCGCTTCGCAGGCTCTATACAACATCCTCGACACCATCGGTGATGAAGAAGTATTGATACCGGCGCCGTTCTGGTTTGCCTTCCCGAATATCGTCGCGCAAGGCCAGGGCAGGTTGAAGATCATTCAGACGAACGCTGAAAACAACTTCAAACTCACGCCGCAACAGCTCGCGCAAAGTATCACGTGGAGGAGCCGGATACTGCTTTTCACCAACCCGAATAATCCGACTGGCGCGATCTACACACGCGAAGAATTGGACGCGCTGGTTGAAGTGCTGAAGAAGCACCCGCGTTTGCTGGTGGTTTCTGATGAGGTTTATAACCTTCTTTTACTTGACGGAGATCCGTGCCCCAGCATCAGCAGTTGGCCCGAGATGCACGAGCGCGTTCTGGTAGTTAACAGCCTTTCAAAGAACTTCGCGATGTCGGGGTTGCGTGTAGGGTTCATCGCATCGCATCCGATGTGGACCGACATCTATCTGCAAAAGCAGAATTATGCGACCTCGGGGGTCAATGAATTCCTGCAACGCGGCGCGTTGGCTGCGCTCGAAGGCACTAACGAGATCATCCCGGCGATGGTCGAAACACTGAGAGGCAGACGAGCGAAGGCTATCGATCTGTTGAATACGATTCCGAATACCTCATTCATCACTCCACAGTCGGCGTATTTCTTCTTCTGGAAGATCGAGCATTACATTGGCTATAAAACTGAAGATGGCAAGTTGATTCGGAGTGACGTGGACCTGGTGGACTATCTGTTACGTGATGCGAACGTCGCCGTCGTCGCGGGCAGCCTCTGCGGCACGCCCGGATATTTTCGCATTACCTACGCCATCGCGGAAGACACGTTTGCGGAAGCGATCCACCACATCAAGCTCAGCCTGGAAAAACTCCGGCACAGTTGATGGCGAGTTGATTGAGATCGCATTTTCGGCTTCAGGACTTACGACAGACAGGAGTGCTTTTCGCGAGCTCCCTGGAAAGCGTCTCGCAATGCAGTACGGAGACGTTAAAGTGAAAGCGCCGTACAGACATGTTGAGTGCAGAGGAAGGTCTGTTTTGTCATAACTGATACGGGCTGGGTGCCGAGGAGGGCCGGCTGGAAATGGACTTTTCTGATCGCTTCAATGGCGCGTTCGGTCAAGCCGAAAGGTAAGGGCTCGTCGACGGTGATATCGGAGACGCGGCCGTTGTTGCATACGACGAGTAATAAAACAATTTTTCCCTCCACTTTGTTTTGCACTGCCTCAGCGCTGTAGGGCACTTGCAGATGCTCCTTCATGACTGCCATCTGCGTGACATCAGGTCGCCGATAGATTGGGCTGAGACATTCTTCAGCGGCCGAACTATTCGAAGGAGGCTCCTTGTCGGCCTTGTCGTTTGAGTCGGGTGAAGTTGTTTCCGCTGACGATGTTTGCACCGGAAGCGGAACTTGCATAGGAGGGGATGCTGAAGGAAGCGCCGCGGGAGTTGGCGTTGATACAGCGGCCACGTCTGGTGCATTTGTCACATTTGCCTGGCGTTCAGTCGCGAGGACTTCCTGCCACAACCTCGCCTGCAAATCCCAGTTCAAGGGACGGACCTTCGCTATCACTTCCATGGTGGCGGATTTTTGTCCAAGCCTGAGATACGCGAGGCCGAGATTGTATAAAGCACCGGCGTAATCAGGCACGAGGCGAACTGCTTCGCGATAAGCTGTCACCGCCTCCTGCCAGCGACTGAGACCCGCGTAAGCAAGTCCCAGATTGTTGTAAGCATCGGGCCAGTCGGGCTTGAGCTCCAGCGCCTTCTTATTCGAAGCTACTGCCGCTTCGTACTTCTTCTCCTTTAGCTGGGCCAAGCCAAGATCGTATTGAACCGCGGGTGAGTTGGGCTGCAAACTCACTGCCTGTGTGAGCGCCGGCAATGCTTCAGGGTAAACGCCTTCAGTAATCAACTGAGCGCCAAGGTTAACGTGAGCCTCAACACTATTAGGATTGGCCTGCACAACTTCGCGCAGTGTGATGCCCGGAGTTTTCTCATTTCTCCCCTTGGAGATTTCGTTGTAGCGAGCTTCCAAAGCAGCGAGATTAGCAGCGCCGCCTGCATGTTTAGGATCGACGGTTGTCAGTTTTCTGAAGTATTCTTTCGCCTGGTCCAATTGATTCAGCTTGAAACTGATGTAACCAGCCTGAAAAAGCGCCTCGACATCATTCGGCTCTCGTTGCAAAAGCGATTGATAGTTACCCAGCGCTTTGTCGGACATCCCACGAAGACGGTAAATTTCCGCCAGATACCGGAATATCCCTGAAACAGTCACCGAAAGGTCGACGCTTCTCGCTTTGGCATAAGCGTCGAAAGCTTCATCCAACTTACCGGCATTAAATAGCATGGTGGCCCAGTAGAAGTATCCGTTAGGATCAATACCTCTAAGATCCGCACCGTCTTTGAAAGCTTGTGCAGCCTTTAACCACTGCTGATCGTTCGCGTAGGCCTCTCCAAGATAGTAAAAGTCTTCTTTGATGTAGCGTTTCAAGGCTGTTATGCGAGTGAGGTAGGCGATCGCATCTGCACCTTTGCCTGACTTGCTTAACGCCACGCCTAAGCTACTGATCGTATCCGCATCTTCAGGCTTCAACTTGAGCGCATTCTCGAGTGGCTCAACGGCCTGGGTATATCTTCCGTTCTCGAGATGAATCCGGCCCACGTAATATTGTGCTTCCCAAACAGCGGAGTTCTGCGCGATCGCCTTCGTGTAGAGTGCAAACGCGTCGTCGTCACGCCTGAGTTCGTAGTAACAGCGCGCCAGACCAATTAACATCGCGCTTGAGTTGGGATCCTTTTCCCGAGCGTATTCCAGATATACCCGAGCGTTTTGCGCATCAGAGTCTTCGATTAGCCCGTTACCGATGCTTACTGCTTGAGCAGCGGACATTGAAAAGGGCACCTGAGGATTCGAGCTGTCGCTAGTTGCAGGAGTTTGCCGCGCAGAGACGATCGGAATGTTCAAAGGCCGCGGCGCCATCTTTTCCTGGGGTGGCACGGCGATCAAATAGATGGGATGAGCTTCGATTGGGTGCCGGTTAGTAACGACTACAACTGTTTCCTCAGCGTGATTTTTTGTTTCGGCAAAAGGCAGGAGGAGCAGGATCGGTAGGACACACGCGATCCAGCGGTAGCTGCGTTTGAACTTTCGCTTTGCGGGCTGCATGCACTGAAGGTGAAGCTACTGATTACGAGCTAGCCGAAAGCCGATCGTGGGAAACTTTGAATTCTCGTCACCGAACCAGGAGCGATCTGTAGCGTTATGAAAATCTCTGTTAATCTTCTCGAAGAATGAACCGCCCTTTTGCACACGAGCATTTCTGACCGCGGACAGCGGGCGTGTGTTGTCGTAAAAACGTGGTTTCGATGACGTCCATTCCCACACGTTGCCGACCATATCCTGTACGCCCTGTCGCGTCGCGCCTTGAGGAAAAGATCCGACGGCTACCGGACTCTTTTTCTCATTAATGTTGGCACGTTCCTCTGACCACGAGTCCCCCCAGGGGAATAAAGAATTCGCGGAACCATTTCGAGCTGCAAACTCCCATTCTTCTTCCGTAGGCAACCGGTAGACAACACCGTCGCGCTTCGAAAGCCACGCTGCAAAAGCTTCTACATCGCTTGGTGAAACATTGGTTACGGGCCAACGGTCACGTCCTGTCGGCGGATTGTTGCCGTTCCACGGCACCCAGTAAGCTCCTCCCATTCCTGGATCGCTTGGCGCCGGTCTCCCTGTGTCTTTAATGAACTGAGCATATTCAGCGTTAGTAACTTCGTACTTATCTAAATAGAAGGAAGGCACCGTAACCTTGTGCTCTCCTTTCTGTTCCTGTCCTTTGTTCCAGCCCATTGTGAAAGTGTCGCCTTCGATCAAGACCATCTCGCGCTTCGAGTCAGGGGCCGCACTAGCATGCGCTTGCAAGCCTGATGGTTCAGCTTCTTTTCGGGAATAAATAAAAGCGGAAAGGACGATTAAGCCCAGGACGGCGACTGCCGCCGCTACGGGTACGGCAAATCGCTTTTTAAGAATGTTTCCAACAACGCTCTGCTGGCCGACCACTACACGGCCGGGTAATCGTTGATCCATTGCTGGAAGAACAGCAGGAGGCTTCGTGGGAGGAGGGGCGATCTCCTTTTTGTTAACTTCTAAAGTGACGCTCTCGTCTATCTTATGAGGAGGTGGTTCACTTGGTTTGGGCAGCGGCTTCGGCTTGTTGGCTGCCGGCAGATTCAAGGTTGAGGGAAACTTTGCGGTGTCATTCTCGCTTGCACTGTGCGGAATTGGTGATTGAAAGGTGTTCACATCTTGCGCAAAGACTGGAGTGACAGCTTTCTCCTCTACCTTTTCATGAACGCCTGAAGGATCTTCTGATTCAAGCGGCGGTAATTGATTTGTTTTACGACGCCGATTACCTGTCGTGGCTTTGGCAGTGCTGCGTCGCTTTGCCTTAGGTTTGGCCGGCGCGGGATGGAGAACCGCCCGTTCAAACTCCGCGATAAAGTCCTCCACGGATGCCGTGCGCGTCTCCGGCTGCTTCTCCAGCGCCCGATGGACCACCATCTCAACTTCGGGAGATATGTCTGATCCGGGAGTGGCCAACGGAGGAGGCGGAGACAACAAATGCTTTTTCATTATGGCGGGAATGTTGGAACCTTTGAAAGGTACGTCTCCCGTCAGCATCTCGTAGAGAATTATGCCCAGGCTGTAAACGTCACATCTTCGATCAGTCTCTTCCCCGGACCATTGCTCCGGCGCCATGTAGGCCGGCGAACCAACGATCCCAACTGTCTTGGCGGCAACGAAAGAACCAAACAGGTCAGTAGACTTGATCTTCGCGAGACCAAAATCGAGGATGCGAATCTGCTCGCGCACCGATCCGCCTGATTCGATCATTATGTTGAGCGGTTTGAGATCCCGATGAACGATGCCGTGTTTGTGGGCAGCACTCAGTGCCGAAGTTATCACTTGCATGTATTCAAGTGCTTCCTCCGGAGTGAATCGTGTTTTGTTGATTATCAGGGTCTCGAGCGACACACCCTCAACAAACTCCATTACGATGTAGGGTATTTTTTCTTCCAGCAATCCATAATCGAGGACCGCGATGATGTTGGGGTGACCAATCGCGGCGGCGGCCATTGCTTCCTGATGGAACCGCTTCACGAATGATGCGTCGTTACCGATGAGATCGAGTTTGATTGTCTTGATGGCGCGAGTGGTTTTCAGGAATTTGTGGTGGGCCTTGTAGACAATTCCCATCCCGCCTTCACCGAGCCGGCGTTCAAGAACATACTTGCCATCCAGCGCAACGTTGCCGGGCAATGAGTGAAATGTCGCGGACCTGTCGTCCGGACACTGAACAACTGTGTCGTTATAACAACTAAAACAGTGGGGGCATTCTCTCATGTCGGGAAGCCGTTTCGCTGGCCCAAGTACTAAGGAACGAAATACTTTGCTCGCCCGGAATGTGGCAATGGTGCGTTTGCCTTCGAGTGTGGCGAGCCCTAGCTAGGTTCTGAACAGATGGCCCGGGATTCTAACAACTTTGGTGCAGGCGGGCAATCCCGAAACACCCTGCCTGATACGTTGGCTGGGCCGATCTTGTTTGACCTGAGTGTTTGGGTTTATGCTGCGTGGCACGATGGCTCTCCGGTTCAAAGTTCTACCTTTAGTTTTAGCGGCAATTTTCGTTTGTACGCTGGCAGGCATATCTCACGTTCCGGCCCAACGACTGCCCAAGGCAACCGGAAGAGAACCCGAGAACAAACCGGCGCCATCACGCCGCGAGAGTCGTCCTAAACGTCAACCAGCACCGGCCGCGTCCAAAAATCCTGCCTCAGTCGAATCTGGTAACTTCCTCAGTCTGGGTGACACGTTTCGCGAGCAGAAAAAATGGAATGCCGCCGAAGCGGCATACAAAGAAGCTATCAAAGTCTGGCCCGGCAACGTTGATGCACTTTTGGAACTCGGCTTTCTTTACCTCGACACTAACAAACTGGATGAAGCGCAACAGACTTACAGCGAACTGCGATCGCTCAACGCCTCATACGCTTCCAGTTTGCTTGCGGAAATAAACAGATACAAGACTACGCTGGCGCATTAGTCCTTCATTTAGCTTTCGTACTTCTTGATGAAACCATCTCAAAAACGCTGCCGTACTATTCTCGACTAAGCATATCTCCACCAGTTGCTCTGTAATTTTGAATCCTTCCTACGAGGACATCCACAATGATCCGAACACTCGTGCTGTTGCTACTAACCGTTCCCACTACGATGGCCCAGGCGACCTTTCACGGTGATGCCGCTCGCACCGGTGTTTACCAGACCGCAGGACCGCAGCGACTAAACGGAACAAAGTGGACATTCAAAACTGATGGTCCAATCATTGGCTCTCCTTCGATTGCTAATGGTGTGGTCTACATCGGCAGTACCGACGGAAATTTGTATGCAGTAGACCAGGAAACCGGAAAGCAGAAGTGGAAGTTCAAAACATTCGCCTCACGACAAGTTGTTTCATCACCAACGATCGCCAATGGTCTGGTCTATTTCGGCGGCTTCGATGGAATTCTTTACGCGGTCGACGCGCAAACCGGCGCGTTGAAATGGACCTTTGTCTTCGAGTATGAGCGACGGTTCGAAGGCAAACGGCTCCACGGCTATCCGTCCGGCTTCCAAACCATTCCTGATTCATGGGACATCTACACGTCTTCGCCCGCAGTGTCCAACGGGCGAGTTTATATCGGCAGCGGCGACGGAAACGTTTACTGTGTAGATGCGCTGACTGGGATTCTGCAATGGAAGTTTGCTACGGGTGAGATCGTTCATGCGTCTCCGGCAATTGCGAACAATACCGTTTACATCGGTAGCTGGGACAGCTATCTTTACGCGCTTGACGCGGAAACGGGACAGGAGAAATGGCGTTTCAAAACTGGTGAAGATACTTACATCCGCAATCAGCAGGGCTTTCAATCGTCACCAGCGATCGCCGACGGCATTGTCTATGTTGGTTGTCGAGATGGGCATCTCTATGCAGTCGATGCCGCGACGGGTAGGAAACGTTGGGATTACCCAACGAATAAAGGGTGGGTGAATAGTACGCCGGCGGTTCGTGGTGGCGTGGTCTACGCGGGCACGTCGGATGGTTACCGGTTCTTTGCGCTGGACGCGAAAAACGGGCGATTGAAATTCACGGTCGATGCCAAAGGCGCCGTGTTTTCATCGCCTGCACTTGCTGGCGAGATGGTTTACGTCGGTGTGTCTAACGGGCGGTTACTGGCGGTCGATACGAAGTCAGGCAAGCTGTTGTGGGATTTTCAGACTGAAGGGTCGAAGCAGGATCCGATGAAGATGCTGAAGCCGGATGGTAGTTTGAACAACGAGGCGATCTATGCACGTTACTTTGGAGATTACCAGGACATGGTGCTTGCGTTTTACCGAGTGTTCTCCGTGGGTGCAATCTGGTCTTCGCCGGTCGTTGATAAAGGGGTGGTATATTTTGGCAGTACCGATGGGTTGTTGTATGCGATTCACTGAACGCACGTTGCTAAGGATTCATGTCAAACCTTACGCCTGAAGAATCAGAGTTTGACCTTCGCACCCAAATATTTCGTCCTCCGATAGTGCTCCTCTGCTCATTTGCAGGAGCAGCTATTATCGGACTGTGGCTTTTGCGTCATTCGTCAGTGAGAGCGACCGTTCTCGATCCGTCAGGTACTTTCCTGTACTTCGTGCCATTGATGGTTCCGTTGATCGCCTTCATGTTTGAACGTGTGGAACATGTGCGCGAAGCCAACTTCTTTCAGCATGGTATTGATTTTTTAGTTTTCGGATTAGCAGTCGGGCGAGTAGCCGGAGATGTGCCGTTTATTTCGGGCCATACGCTGCTGCTCAGTTATATATTGCTATGTTCGAAATCCAAGGTGGTTAGAATCGCCGCGATAGTAGTGTTGGCCCAAACATTGTATTTGAAATACTTCGTCTGGCATGACTTTGTAACCTCAAATGCCGGCGTTGTCTTAGGATGCGTTTTGGCACTGCTCGTGTATTTGTTTCCAAAACCGAAACCGCGATGTATCGAAGTTTAGATTCTGAAAAGATCGTCGACACCATCGGGATTCTCTGTCGAAGAATCGATGAGCGGTTCCCCGAATCCGGTCTCAGCAAGGTTTGCCGCGAGTTGTTGACGATCGCCGGAGAATCACAAGAGCGCTCGGCGTGGATCGCCAAGCCGCAGCGGTTACTCCGAATTACCACTTGGGTCCTGCTTATCGTTATGGCCAGTGGCCTAGTCATCATCCTGACCCACACCGCATGGCCGCGTGGCGGATTCGATCTGGTCGGGCTCGTGCAGGGGTTGGAAGCAGCACTCAACATCACGATCCTGCTGGGTGCGGCGGCCCTGTTCCTGGCCACGGTAGAAGTGCGAATCAAACGCAAGCGTGCGCTGAAAGCAATTCACGAACTGAGGGCCTTGGCGCACGTCATCGACATGCATCAGTTAACCAAGGACCCCGAACAATTGCGGGCGCACGCACCGGAGACGGCTTCATCGCCGAAGCGAACTCTGAACACGCCCGAACTGACCAGGTATCTGGATTACTGCAGCGAAATGCTCTCGTTGATCGGGAAGCTTGCGGCTCTCTACGTGCAGAAGTTCGACGATCCCGTGGCGCTGGCCGCTGTCAATGAGGTAGAGGATTTGACGAACGGCCTGTCACGAAAGATCTGGCAGAAGATCATGATTCTTAATGCGTTTCTGCAGGAAGAACCCAAGTACCTTCGGGCCATGGTTGATACAGACGTTGACACGTAATTACCATTGAATAGTGTCTCGCCTTCTATTGCGGGCCGCGAAAACCGTTGAAACGGTTTTCAGCTAGTCCTTACAGCCAAACACCGGGCTAAAGCCCGGTGTGAATAAGAGGACTGATTATGATTGCTACCGCTCCCTGTACTGACCCAATCCAAGTGTGATTCCGATTTTAAACAAAGCTTTGGTGTAGCGTTCACTGGTAGCGCAGCGCTATCAGTGGATTAACTTTTGTTGCGCGTCGTGCCGGGATGTAGCAAGCCAATAGCGCTACGAAGATGAGTCCCAGGGAAACAGCGATAAAGGTCAAAGGATCCGTCGCTGTCACGCCGTACAGCATCGTGCCCAGTACACGCGTCAAGGCAAACGCGGCCACCAAACCCGCGCCGATGCCAATCAGGATCAGCCGTAATCCCTGGCCCAACACGAGGCGCAACACATCTCGAGGCTGCGCGCCAAGTGCCATTCGCACGCCTATCTCGCGCGTGCGCTGCGTGACGGCATAGGCTGTCACGCCGAAGATGCCTACCATAGCGAGCAGCAGGGCCAGGCCGGCAGTCAGCCCCGTCAGCAGCGTATCGAAGCGGCGGCGGGCCAACGACGCAGACAGCAACTCTGTTAGCGGCTGAACGGCCCGAACGTACTGCTCCGGGTCAAATCCTTTTATTCGATCGCGTATGCCGGCAGCCATGTTGGCGTTCGAAGTGCGCACGACCAAATCCATTGCATCCTCAGGCGCCTGCTGGTAAGGCACATAAAATTCCGGCACTGCCTTCGCATCGAAGCCCTCGTGCCGCACGTCACCGACGACGCCAACAATCTCTGCTTTGACTTGCTCTGTGACATCAGCACGCTCGATGGTTATGTGCTGGCCCAGCGGGTCCGCATTTCCAAAGAAGCGACGCGTAAGCGACTCGTTGACGATGATCACTGGGGGCGCTTTGGCGTCGTCACGTTCGCTGAAGGTGCGTCCTCGCAGTAGCGGCACGCGCATAACTTTGAAGTAATCAGCGCTTATGGTTCGATAGTTGGCCTCGGGCTTGTCTTCCGGCCGCGCAGCAGGTTGGCCCTCGATGACAAAAGTGTTTGCCGCGTCGGCGCCACTGAAGGGTAGCGGAAAGATTACTGCTGCCGCCTCGACACCTGGGGTTGAACCCACTCGTCCCACTATTTCGCTAAACGCGCGCGACTGCTTTTCGCCATCCGGGTACTTGGCCCTGGCAAGACCGAGATAGGTAGTCAGGACGTTCTGCGCATCGAAGCCCGGGTTCACATCACGCAAACGCAGAAAACTAGTGACTAGCAAGCCCGCGCCAATGAGAAGCACGAGCGACAGTGCAATCTCGCCGACTACCAGAAGATCGCGCAGGCGCCGGCGCACGGGGCTTTCACTACCGCCGCGCCCGGACTCGTTGAGTGCATCTCGCAATTTGACGCGCGATACGGAAAGCGCCGGGGCCAAGCCGAAGAGAATTCCGGTCAGCAACGTTATGCCAACAGTAAACGCAAACACCCTCGGGTCAAGTCCCGCGTCTTGCAGACCCGGAATATTGACGGGACTGCCGACGGCGAACGACTTGACACCCCAGATTCCCAGTAGCAGCCCGACGATGCCGCCCAGCCCTGCCAACAACAAACTCTCAGTCAGCAATTGACGCACGACACGCCACTTGCCTGCTCCCAACGCTGTGCGAATCGCCATCTCCCGATGCCGAGTCGCTGCCCGTGCGAGCAACAGATTCGCCACGTTAGCGCAGGCTATCAAGAGCACGAGCCCGACCGCGCCGAACAGTACTAACAATGATGTCCGCGTGTTACCCACTATCGATTCTTGCAGAGTTATCAATCCGCCACCGAGCCGGAAACCCGCATCGGGATATTGTTGTTCCAAACGCTGCCCGATGACTTTCATCTCGTTCTCAGCTTGCGCGGCAGTCGCGCCCGGCTTGAGCCGCGCGACGACGGGCAGTTGATACGCCGAACGCTCACTGGCCGCTTCTCCCAGCGACGGCACGAGTGGACGAAAATAGTCTGTTTGGGTGGCTTGCGGCGGAAAGCGAAAGTCTGCCGGCATCACGCCTATCACCGTCGCGGCCGTGCTTCCGACTCTGATCTGCTGTCCAATGATTTGCGGATCGGAATTGAACCGGCTCTGCCATAAGTCATGACTGATTACTATGACGGGCGCCGCACCCACTTGATCATTGTCACGCGTGAAAACGCTGCCCAGCGCGGCTTGAACGCGCAGCATGGGAAAGAAGTCGGCATCAACAGTGGCGCCAGTGATGGGCTCGGGGTCAGCATTGGGCTGCCGTAGCAGCGTCCGGGTCCGTTGATAAGCGGCGACGTATTCCAGGGTTTGCGTCTGTGTGCGCCAATCCGCAATGTCCGGATAACTGAGGGCTGAAGCCTGCAGCATGTCGTCCTTGTTGCCCCATGGGACAACCAGGTTTTCCGATTGGACGTACGGCAACTGGCGCAACAGCACGGCGCTTATGATCGAAAAGATAGCAGTGTTAGCGCCAATGCCCAGCGCCAGTGTAATGACCGCAATGAGCGTAAACCCGGGCTGTTTCCTGAGCCCCCTGAATCCATAGCGAATGTCGTTGATCAGAGTTTCCATAGTTCTGAAATGCCCAAATTTTGAGTGTGGGTAACTCTACTAGTTTATCCACAGATTACACAGATAACTTAGTGGTCAGTCAAGCGAGATTGTTTCGCATCCGAA
>DATEHX010000192.1:0-20874 GCA_035279345.1 Pyrinomonadaceae bacterium
AGGCCATACGAGGGGCCAAGCCCAACCTCTTTCTTGAACATAACGGCGGGGCAGAGCCCCGCCTCACATCCGGCGGCGAAGCCGTTAAGCACTTTTCGGGCAAAGCCAGTTCAGGCGGCAAAGCCAGTTCAGCCTTTAGGGCTGCTGCGAGGTAGACAAGCTAAAGCTTGAACTCAAAACGCCAGCGCAAGACTGCGAGAAGTTACTTACCGGTGTGTAGAGACACAGCTTTCCAAGTGCCGTTCTGGTTGACCAACGTTAGCGTGTACCTGGTTCCCGACGACGCTCGTCGCACAACCGCAGTGTCACCATAAAGTGAAATAGTTAACGCCGGATCGCCTAGTGCGAACGCTTCGGCGGCCCCAGTTTTCCTTAACTCAGCTATCACTTCGTCTCGCGAGATTTCCTTTTCCGCGCCTATCGTCCACACAAAGCCCGGATCAGTCAGGGCAGTGACGTTCTTGCCATCGATATTGAAGAAGGCTTGGCGAAGTGCAGACGTTGCCGCTGATACCTGGGCTTTGCTCTCCTCTGCCGTGCGCGGTATGCGCGTGGCTTGCCAGGCTACGACTTGCCACTTTCCGTTCCGTTTCACAAACGTGCCGCAATTCAGCAAGTTTTGCACGTCTTTCGTTGTTCCGGTTTCGGTGGTTGCCACTAATCGAAACGCAACGACCGCAGTATCGCCGTACTGCTGAATGCGAATGTCTTCCGCCGTGTAAACGATCTTGGGATCGCCGGGTTTGGGAGCAGGCGCGGAACGCACATCTTTCATGATCTCGGCTTTGGTGACGCGGCGTCCGGCGGAGCGTGTGTAGATAAGATCTTCAGCCCAGAGCCGATCGTGCATCGCGACATCGTTTACCCCAGCGCCAGCGAGAAAGTCGTTCAGCAACTTTGTTAACTCCGCGGCATCAGGCGCAGGCTGGGTTGTTAATGTTTGCGCTGCTACCGTCACTGACATCACCAGAAATAAAACCACGCACGACGTAAGTGTCTTCATAAATTCCTTTCTGTTACGATCCGCGCTATGCGATACGTAATTGAGAGATTCCGGGAACTTCACGCGTCCGGCTGCTTCGTAATACCTAATCCGTGGGACGTCGGCAGTGCAGTTTACCTGCGTCACCTGGGCTTCAAAGCACTCGCGACGACCTCGTCAGGCTTCGCGTTTAGCCGTGGCATGCCCGACAACATCCGGTACGTTCAGCGCGACGCAGTGCTCGCGCATTTCCGCGAGATAGTCAACGCCACGCCGCTGCCGGTCAATGGTGACTTTCAAAACGGTCATGCCGATGACCCCGAACACGTCGCTGAGAACGTCGCGCTGTGTGTCGCAACGGGTGTCGCCGGTCTTTCAATAGAAGACTCGACCGGCGATGAGACTAAACCACTCTACGATTTCGAACTCGCGGTCGAAAGAATCAGAGCCGCGCGCCGTGCCATCGATCAATCCGGTGAGCCGGTTGTTTTGACTGCACGTTGCGAGGCTTGGCTCGTGGGCGACAGCGATCCGTTCGCGACGTCGATCAAACGTTTGACTGCCTATGCAGAAGCCGGAGCCGATTGTCTTTACGCGCCCAGCGTAACAGCGAGCCTAAATGAGATTTCGGCGATCGTGCAGGCAGTTGCGCCAAAAGCCGTGAACGTACTTGTGTCGCGTCCCGATCCGAATCTTACGGTCGCGAAACTCGATGATCTCGGCGTGCGTCGTATCTCTGTCGGCTCAGCACTTGCGCGCGTCGCATGGGGCGCATTCATTCGCGCTGCAAGCGAGATCGCAAACGACGGCACGTTCGAAGCGTTTGCTGACAGCGCGTCCGGAACGGATCTAAACAATCTCTTTCGCTAGCACCGTTAGCACGTCACTGCACTAAACGCACTAACGCCGCGGCAAAGCTGGTCCACGCGCTTGTCGTCGCAAGAATAATCCGCAACGGCTGCATGAGGATCAAAAACAACCCGCCCCACAGAAACGCTGGATGCAGCCGCCGGTGACGGATCGTATCGAAAGCCACGAACACGATCAGTACCAAATCCGTCAAACCGAAGAACGCGAGTGGTCCACCGTGGGCAATGAACGAGAGCGGAATGCGCGCGATTGCCGGCGTCAGCAGGTTGATCGCCGCCAGCAGCATGAGTCGCTTATGAATGTCGAGGCGCTTACGGTAATACAGCGCAGTGCCGATCAGGATCGCGAAGATCACCATATCGCCGAGCGGAATGATCAGAAACGGTAACGGCGGTGGATCGCCCGGCGCAAGCATAGTCGGCTTGTCGATAAAACGCGCCGCAGCATAAAGCCCCGTCAGTATGCCGACAACGAACACGAGCGCGGCGAGACCAGCGCCCAGAATACCGAGACGCTGATGCAGCTTCGTTTTCCGTTTCGCGACCAACGTTACCTGCACGATGAACAGCACAACCCACGCAGTCATGATAACGGCGTGTAGCTGGACGATTAGATTCGGTAATGCGGGAGTCGCGAAGAAGCCTTTGAGATAGTAGGTGCGGGCAAAACCTGCCAGCACGATCAGGGGAAAGATAACTGCGGCCAATAAATACAGCGGCCGGTCGCTGATGCGGCGGTGGAAGTTGGGGGTCGTCGCCATGGGAGGTTCCTCTTTCAGTGGACAGGCTTCACAGAGTTAACAAGACTGCCTCAGAAAGCAGCAATCTTGTCCATTGTGAAAATTCTGTCAAGACTTACAAACTGCGAGCGAGCTTGCCGTAAAAAGCGAAGTCAGCCTTTTCACCACTTACTTGCAAGCGCCAGTTGCCGAAGTCCCCAGCGTTGTCGCAGCCGTTGCCGCGGCCTTGCAACAACAGCACATACTTCGCCGGCGCGGCCATTCCGTTTTTGAAAACGCCGCTGCCCTTGAGCTCGCCTTCGAGACGCCATTCTTTGTAGAGCAGTGGACCACCGCCGGGGCTGAGTTTACCGTCGTGAATGTCTGCCGAGTGATTCCACATCTTGTTGGGCAGCGGCAATTCCAACGTGCCGGTGTTTACGCCGGACCGGAATATGAGGCGCCACACGTTGCCGATGAACGCACCCTGCAATGAATAGCGCGACTTCGGCTGGTCTATGCCTAACGAGTCTTCGTCAAGACCGGCCTCGGTCTCGAAGAGAAACGCCGTGCGCGCAAACCGCATTCGTTTAAGTTCGGATAATGGATGCTCATCCAGATCGACCTGACCACTGAAATAGTGACCGGGATTTGAGCAACAGGCGCACGCCAGCGCGGCGACGGGTGACAAGAGTAAAGCCGCGATCGCGGCCAGTAAAAGCGAAGGTTTTTGTAGGCGCATAGTTTTTTCGGGAGAACTTTGCCTGCTCAGCGTGGCAAACAGTCTCGCTGCTGACGTAAACTATCTCAGCGAAAGGCCAAACAACAAGCACAAACCGAGATGCCGACGATTCCACAACGCGATCTGTATCGCATGATCAACGAAGCCGGTGAACGCGGCGAACGCGTCGTCGTGGCGACAGTCGCGCACACGCGTGGTTCAACTCCGCAGCAACGCGGCGCGAAGATGCTCTTTTTTCAGAACGGCGAAGTTGCGGGAACGGTCGGCGGCGGTTGTATCGAAGCGGAGGTTTGGGCCGAGGCGCAAACGGCCATGCGCTCCGGCAATTCGGCGTTGCATCACTTCTCGCTCACCGCTGACGAAGCGAGCGAAGAAGGAATGGTTTGCGGCGGCACGATGGATATATTCGTCGAGGTCCTGGGTAATTGCTGATTTTCGATTTTTGATTGCCGATTGACGGCAGTCTTAGCTCTCGAATCGGCAATCGGCAATCGAAAATCAAAAATCTTCAATGGACAATCTTTTAGCAAACTACAAAGCCAAGCATCAGCATCCGCTGAACCGGCTGACGCACAGCATCGGCATTCCGATGATAGTGCTTTCGCTGCCGGTTGTGTTTTTCAACTGGCGCTGGGCTGTGGGATTGTTCGTGTTGGGATGGGTCTTTCAGTTCATCGGTCATGCGATCGAGGGTAATCAACCGGCCTTCTTCAAGAATCCCGTTTATCTCCTGATTGGACCACTCTGGTTGCTGCGGCGCGCAGCCTCGTCCGTCGGCTTAGTCAAAACACATGTCAGAGAAAAGTAAGCAGCCATCTTCGCTAGCAATTACGAAGAAGGTTGCTGAGTTACTCGAACGCGGCGACGCTGCGGTCGTGATCACGATTGCGCGTGGTGAGAACGTCGGCGCGAAATTCGTGATCGATCAAGCCGGGAATGCGGCGGGCAGTTTGGGCGAACTGGATTCGCTTGTCCTGCCGGAGGTGGCGAAGTTTCTTCAGTCGCGCGATGAGACGCGATTGGTCGGCGTTAAGGATTTCGCCCCGGAGTTTCCTGCCGCTGGTGAGACATTTCTTTTGTTTGAACGTTTGCAGCCGTCGCCAAGGCTAGTGGTGTGTGGCGCCGGACACGTCGGTGCGTCGTTGGCGAAGCTGGGCGCGTTTCTCGCGTTTCAAACCACGCTCATTGATGACCGGGCTGAGTTTTTACAACGCGAACGTTTTGCTGGTGAACAAATCGAACTTATCGTCGCGAGTGAATGGAGTTTGGCTGTGCGCGACGTGATCGGAAACGGGCGTGGCGTTTCGGTTGCCGTTGTGACGCGTGGTCACAGTGAAGACGAGCAGTGCATGCGCGCGGTGATTGAGACGAGTCCGGATTACGTCGGATTGATCGGCAGTAAACGCCGCACGTCGATCGTGATCGATCGGCTTCGTGAGGCTGGCGCGAGTGAGGAAGAGTTGCGAAAGATCAGAGCACCAATCGGACTCGACATCGGCGCGGTCAGTCCGGAAGAAGTCGCGCTCGCGATCATCTCGGAGATCGTGGCTGAACGACATGGCGCCGCAGGCGGCTCCCTTTCCGCGTGGCGCCGGAAGTAAACAGGCAGGATTTACAGAATTTACAAGATTGAATCTTGAGAGTCGTGTAAATCTTGTCAACACTAACAGATGCCCAGTGAAGTTGCTCCCGTAGTCAAACCCAAGCCTGTCACACGGCGGAGCGGAATGTTCCGCGCGCTCTCGCATCGCGACTACCGTCTTTTCTGGATCGGAGCTTTCCTTTCAAACATCGGCACGTGGATGCAGGCAGTGGCCCAGGGCTGGCTCGTGCTGTTACTCACTAACTCAGCTTTCTGGTTGGGCCTCGACGGATTCATGGCCACCGCTCCGGGATTTATCTTTACGCTGCTCGGCGGCGTGTTCGCGGACCTGATCGATCGCCGCCGTCTACTGCTTTACACCCAAGTTGTTGCCGGGTTCACGGCGATGGTCCTTGCGACGCTCGTGTGGACCAACGTGGTCAACCGCTGGATGGTCCTGGGCTTCTCGTTCGTCACCGGCTGTTGCATGGCGCTGGCGAGCCCGTCGTTTCTGGCGATGACTTACGATCTCGTCGGCCGCGAAGACCTCGCAAACGCGATCGCGATGAACTCGACGCAGTTTCAGCTCTCGCGTGTCGTTGGACCAACGTTGGCCGGCGTGGCGTTTCACTTATTCGGCTTGGCAGGTTGTTTCTTTGCTAACGGCGTTTCGTTCGTCGCGGTTGTGGCCGCGCTTTGGGTAGTGCGACCCGAACGCCCGGCACTTGCGACCCACTCCGTTAAAGATCGGCGCGCCCTTTGGCGTGATCTAACGGACGGCTTTCGCTACGTGCGCAACCGGCCGCGCGTGTCAGCACTGCTGTTGTTGTCGGGGATCAACAGTCTGTTTGGCGCACCTTACTTCACGCTCGTCCCGATTTACGCGCGCAACATCTTTCACCTCGGCGAAACCGGACTCGCGCTGATGATGGGAACTTCCGGCGCGGGCGCGTTCATAGGCGCACTCCTGGTCGCTTATCTCGGCGACTTCCGGCGCAAAGGCTGGCTCGTGCTTGGCGGCTCGATTGCTTTTGGCGTCTGTATCGCGGCTTTCGCGCTCTCGCCGCGACTGACGACGTCGCTGGTGTTTCTGTTTGGCCTCGGGTTTTCGTTAGTCGTTTGCGTGTCGACTATCAACACGCTGCTTCAGAAACTGGTCACCGATCAGATGCGCGGCCGCGTGATGAGCATGTTTATCCTCTCGTTCATGGGTACAATGCCCATCGGAAACATCGTCGCGGGTACGGCCTCGAATCACTTCGGCCCGCAACACACTTTGGCCACCGGCGGCATCATAGTAGCGCTCGTGGCCACGGGCGTTGCGATTTTTAACAAGCGTCTGCGCGATTTGCATTAACCGTTTGCGCTAAACTGCGCGCAAGAAGCTCCCCAACCCACCGTTCTAGCTCTGTCAATAGGGTTAACTTTCTTTTTGGAGATGCGTATGCCAGTCCGAACCAGCCTGATCCGTGTCCTCGTCCTCTTTGCAATTTGTTTGGGAATTACATCGATCGCCAGCGCTCAGGGCGTGATCGTGCCCGGTCCGTGCCGCCGCTGCCCGACACCGCCGATTGTCGAGCGGCCGGTGAATCTGCCCCGCGCACTGCCGGTTAAATCGATCAAGATCGACACCAAAATCAGTTCGCAGGTCGCAACGACGCACGTCGAACAGGTGTTTCGCAACAACACCCAGTTCACGCTCGAAGGCACTTACTTCTTTCCGATTCCCGAGACGGCTTCGATAGCTGAGTTCGCGATTTGGGAAGGAGACAAGCGGCTGGTTGGCGAAGTCAGGACGCGCGAGGAAGCGCGGCGCATCTACGACGAGATCGTGCGGCGCCAGCGCGATCCGGGTCTGCTCGAATACGCCGGCAAGGACCTGTTTCAGGCGAGCATCTTTCCCATTCTGCCAAACTCCGACAAAAAGCTGGAAATCACTTACACGCAGGTGGTGCGTGCTGAAGGAGGAACTGTTTCGTATCGCTATCCTCTCGGAACCGGTCGCCAGATGGTGGAGATCGGTTCCGTTTCGGGCCGCGTTGAAGTCGAGAGCAAGGAACCGTTGCGCAACGTTTATTCGCCGACGCACAGCATCGACGTGAAGCGCGCCACCGATCGGCGTTCAATCGTGTCGTTTGAAAGCGCGAGCGGTAAGGAAGCACAGGACTTTCAACTCTTCTACACCATTTCCAAAGAAGACTTCGGACTGACGCTGTTAACGCATCGCGAACCCGGCAAGGACGGCTACTTCCTGCTGATGATTTCGCCGAAAGAGGATTGGGCCGATCAGGAATACTCGGCGAAGGACGTTGTCTTCGTGGTCGACACGTCGGGTTCGATGGCCGAGGATGGAAAAATGGAAAAGGCGCGCTCCGCTTTGCTTTACGGCGTGCGCATTTTGCGGCCGCAGGATCGCTTCAACGTGATTTCGTTTGCGGGCGATGAACGGTTGATGGAAGCGGGCTTGATCGCGGCTGACGACAAAGGCCGCCAGCGTGGCGAAGCGTTTGTCAAAGGTTTGAAGCCGGTTGGTGGAACAAACATCAATGGTTCGCTGCTGGCGTCATTGGCCCAGTTTACGGAGAACAATCGCGAGCGTCCGAAGATCATCGTGTTCATGACTGACGGTTTGCCGACGGTGGGCACAACTAACGTTGCACAGATTGTCGAGAACGTGCGCAAGGCGAGTAAGCCCGGCGTGCGGCTGTTTACGTTTGGTGTTGGTTACGACGTCAACACGTCGTTGCTCGACAAGCTCGCGGCGGAAAACGGCGGCGTGGCGGATTATGTCGAGCCGAAGGAAGATCTCGAGGTGAAGGTTTCGAGTTTCTTCTCGAAGGTGAACTATCCTGTGCTGACGGATCTCAAGCTCGACATGGGTGGAGCGCGAACTGATTTGATCTACCCGCGTGGTATTCCTGATGTGTTTCGCGGTTCGCAAGTGACATTGATTGGCCGCTACACTGGTGACGCGAATCTCGATTCAGTGCGGCTCACGTTGAGCGGTCAATCAGGAAGTTCAGCCCGCACCTATCATTACGACAATCTCGCGTTTCCGCTGCGCAACGAGAACAACGACTACTTGCCGCGTTTGTGGGCGACGCGTCGTGTTGGTTGGTTGATGGAGCAGGTGCGGAGCAACGGGGAACAGAAAGAGTTGCGCGACGAGATCGTCGATCTCGGAACGCGCTACGGAATCGTGACGCCTTACACGTCGTACCTGGCGCTCGAAGGCTCAGAGGTGAGCCGGGCGAACCTAACGACGCTGACGCCGCAACAACGAAGCGCTAACTTCGGTTATCTCGGTGGTATGCGTCGTCCGGCGAAGGATGCAGCGGGCGCGCCTGGCGGCACGTTGGGCAGTGCCCCGCAGCCTTCCGGCTCACCCGAGTCCCTGAATACCGCCCCGGCAACAATCACGCTCAATTCCGGAGCGATCGCGGTTCAGGAAAGCAAGCGTGCACGCGAGCAGCAGGATGCCGCTAAGTTGAAAGAGGAAGCGCGCACCGATGCCGTGCGGCGTGTGGGTGGGAAGACGTTCTATCTGATCGACAACGTATGGACTGACTCGGAGTTTAAGGCGGAGAGTAATCTGCCCGAAACTGCCTTGACCTTCGGCAGCGACGAATACTTCGCCTTGCTCAAGCAACAGCCGAAACTGGCGAGTTTCTTCTCGCTCGGCGAACGCGTGGTGGTCGTCTTCGAAGGCCGCGTTTACCGCGTGTCAGGATCTGCGTGATCGGCGCAATATGTGGTAAGGTACAGAGCCACAAATGAACAGCAGAGCCCCAAAATACGTTGTTTTTTATGCCGCTGTGTGTGTCCTGTTCGCGATAGCGGGGTCCGCCGGAGCTCAGACGAGCTGGACCCCGATTAAACTCAACACCGGCGGAAGCGATCTCAACACCGTCTATTTCATCGATAGCAAACGCGGCTGGGTGGGCGGCGATGGTGGATTCCTGAGCCGCACCGATGACGGCGGACAGTCGTGGGTGCGGCAATTCGTCAGCACGACCGCGGCCATCAACGACATCTATTTCCGCGACAAAGAGGCCGGGTTCTTCCTCGCCGGAAATTCAATCTTCGTCACTCGCGACAATGGCTCGACGTGGAACCAGTCGAAGGTTTTCTCGCCTGAAGAGTTTGACGGCGCCGACATCGAGCTCTACAGCGTTCGTTTCTCGAGCAAGAAAAAGGGCTGGGTGGTCGGTTCAGTCAGCAAAAAAGATCGCGTCATCGACAGCGTCCTGGTTTACACAGACGATGGTGGTGAAACGTGGCGGCGCCAGCGAGCGCCGATCCGGCTCGAACTGATCCACATCGATTTTGTCAGTGACAAACGAGGCTGGATTGTCGGCGACGGCGGCACGATACTTTTCACGCGCGACGCCGGACAGAGTTGGACAAAACAGAATGCCGGTGTTAACAGAACGCTCTATCACGTCGACTTTCGCAACGACAAGAAAGGGTGGGTCGTCGGCGAGCGTGGCGTGTTGTTGACTACGACCGACGGCGGCGAAACATGGTCGCCCGCGCCTACGAAAGTAAACGTCACGCTATTGAGCGTGCAGTTTCTCGACGACGATGAAGGTTGGGCGATTGGACGTGGCGGCACCATCCTCCGGACCGGCGACCAGGGTCGCTCGTGGACGGTCCAGCAATCAACAACGAAGCAAAACCTTTACTCGCTGCATTTCAACAAAGGAGTTGGTTGGACGGTCGGCGGCGAGGGAACAATCCTGCGCTACGAGCGCGATTAGTTAAGCCACAAGAGGCACAAAGAAACCGCGTGAATCTCTTGTGCCTTTTTGTGGCACAAAACAAAACGCCCGGTATGGCCGACATACCGGGCGTAAATCACAGGAGGAACCGAGTGTTATGGTCGTCGCTATCCTTGCGGCGATCCGTTTAACCTCGAGCCTTCGATGTAAAGCTGGTATTCAGGGTTGCTTTCACTCGTCTTTGCTCCCGGTAAAGGGAAGCGAAGGCGAGTTTTGTAGTTTGAGCGTGCCTTCGGTCTGGCCACCGTTGAAACGAGCAGCGACTTCCGCTTCTACGGAATGCCCATCCATCTCCAAAAGGGTAGTCTTGTGAAACGAATTATCGTTCACGTCCACGACGCCCAAATCCGCATTGCCCATGTCCGAGAGAATCTTCGCGACAAACCCTGACCCTTCACGTTCGAGCGTCAGTGTGGCGGGAATGCTTTGTCCGAGCGGCGTCTCGACTTCGATCGACCACGAGCCCGCAATGTCCGTACTCGCCGGCGCGTCCAAAGATTTTCGCTTACCACTCGTGCTGTAGATCTCGATGTCGCCAACGTACGGTTTGATCTGCTCGACGACCTTTGCGCCGTCGCCCACAACAATCACCGCTGCTTCATCAGGCTTAACGTATTGGGTCGCGACTCTTTGAATATCCGCGACCGTTACCGCCTGCAAGCGCTCGCGATAGTGTTCCAGGTAGTTGTCCGGCAGATTCAACATCTTGATCTGCACGAGTTGATCCGTGAGTCCCTCCTGCGTCTCGAGTCGAATCGGAAACACGCCGGTCAGGTACGACTTCGCGTCGCTGATCTCCTTATCGGAAACGGGTTCCGTGCCGATGCGATTCAGCTCGTAGAAAAATTCTTTCAACGAATCGCCAGTGACGGGTGTTCGCACTTCGGCAGTCGAGCGGAAAGTTCCGGCAGTCCTGCGGGCGTCGAGATTCGAGTACGCGCCATAGGTGTAGCCCTTGTCTTCGCGCAGGTTCATAAACAATCGCGAAGAAGCATTCGCGCCGAGCACCGTGTGCATCAGCAGCATCGGAAAGTAATCGGGACTGGTCCGTAAGATTCCCGTATTGGCGATGACGATGTTTGACTGCGCCGAGCCAGGCCGGTCGACGAGATACGCCGTGCGTTTGGTTCGCACCGGCGGCGCGGGAAAGTTCGTCACCAGATCGGCGCCGCGTTCCCACGTCGAAAACAACGACTCCAGTTGCTGCACGATCTCTTCGTGCTTAACATTGCCGACCACAATAAACACCGCACTGTTCGGCACAAACTTCTCGCGATGAAACTTTACAAACTCATCACGCGACGAACGATCGATCGATTCCGGCGTGGGCGCCACAACCGAATACGGATGCGAACCAAACATCACGCGTGACACCATCTCACTCGCCAAAAACGAAGGCTGCGCACGTTGCTGCCGCAGACTCTCCTTCGTGTTTTGCTTCGCGAGTTCGACTTCGTTCTCAGGAAATGACGGCTGCAACACGATCTCGGCCATCAGATCGAGAATCTGGTCGTTGAAAGACGACAATGCGGAAGCTGCGACGATCGTGTAGTCGGAATTCGCACCGGCTGAAAGACTCGCGCCAATGCGCGCAACTTCATCGGCGATTTCGCGACTCGTTTTTGATTCAGTTCCTTCCGGCAAAAGGCCCGCCATCAAATCCGTAAGACCCGGCATCTCCGGTGGATCGAAAGCGCCACCAGTGCGAAACGCCAGCCGGTAACTGACCAACGGCAGACGCCTGTCTTCGACGACGACGATCGTGAGCCCATTGGAAAGCACGGTCTCATGTGCCGCGGGAATAGTGATTGGTCTTGGTGGTAGCGGCGCAGGCGGCTGGCTACGAAAGATTTCTGGTTGACTCATAACGTTGCGTCTGCTGGATCCTTTGGCTGTTCCGGAACATCTGTCGGTTTCAATTGGGGAACGTCCGTATGCACAGGCGATTCCAGTTCCGTCGGCGGCACTTGCGGCACCTGCGGCGCGGGTGACGCGGGCTGATGCGCATCCGCGGGCGGCTGTGGTGAAGCGGCTGCTTCCTCGGCCTCCGCCGGTGCGGGCACGATGTCCAGCACGACCCGGTTGGGAACATCAAGATATTTCGCGGCTGCCTGTTTGATGTGCGCGGCGGTCACGTTCAGGTAATGGCCCAACTCGGAATCGACCAGGTGCGGATCCTTATCGTAAAGCGCAAACTCCGCGATCCGTTGCGCGCGATACATCGTCGACTGGCGGCCGCGCACTGCGTCGTTGCACAACGAATTGCGCAGTTTCTCCATCTCCGCATCGGTTGGACCCTCAGTCGCGATGCGCTTGATTTCGTCGAAGATCTGCTCGCGAATCGTGTTCACTTCCTCGCCGGGTTTCGGCAGCGCGAAGAGATAGAGCGCCGATGGACCACGGCGTTCGTCGACGCCGCCTTCGATCGAAACGACCGATTCATCGCCTTTCACCAACTTCTGATAGAGCCGCGAACTGTCGCCTTCAAACAGCAACGAACCCGCGAGCGACAGCGCATAGAAATCCGGTGTACGTCTCGCCGGGGCCTTCCAACCGATAACAAACGCCGGCGCCGGCGCCAGTGGATCGTGAAACGTCTCGTCGCGTATCGCTACGTGTTCAGTTTCCGAAACGTCGACTGGAGGAGGCAACGGCTGCGATGGAATGTTGCCGAAGTATTTGTCGGCCAGCGCGCGGGCCTCGGCGTTGTCGAAGTCGCCGACGACGGTCATCACCGCGTTGTTGGGCGCGTAATAAATCCGGAAAAACTCGCGCACGTCGTCGATAGTCGCGGCGTCGAGATCTTCCATCGAACCGATCGTCGAGTGTGCGTTTGCCGGATTCGTAAAGATCAACTCGTTCATGCGTAGAAACGCACCGACGTACGGTTGATTGTCATAACGCAAACGCTTTTCTTCCTGCACGGCATGGCGCTGGTTGTCGAGGTTCTCCTGCGTGACTTTCAGCGAGCGCATGCGATCGCTTTCGAGCCAGAAAGCCAGCGGCAGGTAGTTTGACGGCAGCGTTTCGAAGTAGTTGGTTCGTTCGCTCGAGGTGGTCCCGTTCATGGTCCCACCGGCGTTGAAGATGTACTGGAAATGAGCCGCCTTGGGAACGTTCTCCGAACCCTGAAACATCATGTGCTCGAAGAGGTGCGCAAAGCCGGTGCGGCCTTCGCGTTCGTTGCGCGAGCCGACGTCGTAATAGACGGCAATGGAAACGACTGGAATCGCACGGTCAGGACTCAGAACCACACGTAAACCATTGGCCAGAGTAAAGACTTCGATTGGTGTCGGCGGTAAATGAAACGTGTCTGCCACGATTTGTTTTCTCTATACAGAAACAAAGACGTGCTTTACCGCTTGAGAGGACTTGGTAAAGCACTGCTTTGGGGGGTGGTTAATTTGTTGTGCCCGACCGAGCGGGCACGCGTCTAGCGCGTCACGTTTGTGACGCATCTCGTCGTGAGTTTTAAATCTTGTTGTCGGCGATAAGGCCGCGGAGCTCCGCTCGCAGTCGTTCGATCTCGGCGAGTTTTTGTCTCACGCGTTCAAAGAGTGCCGATTGAGTCGCGATGCCTTCCTCGATTAGAAATCCTGCTGCCTCGGCGCGGCTGCGGAACACACCGGCTTGGACCAACGCCTCCAATTTTTCCTGCGCATCGGGTGAAACCTTTACCGCTACGACGTAATCATCTTTTGCTGAGATCGCTTTTTCAATAGTTCTGCTGATGTCGCGGCCGATCGCGCTCAACGACTCCGGAATTCGCGAGGCAATATCGCGCACCGAAGAGGCGGTGCGGTTCTGATCGTCATGCGCGCCGCGATCGTCGTCGTCGCGCAGCATCAGATCGTCGATGCGTTCCGGGTTAGAAGGTTCTTCTTTGTGATACGGACTGCTCATTTCGAAAGACTCCTTTAGTAACGTCTGAATTCCACTGTCCGTCTTACGATTTGTCTCATGGGTAGGTTCATTCTACGGAGCGCCGGAAACAACCGTCAAGCAAGAGCACAACCTTGCCCGGCCCTCACGCATCCGTTATAGTGCAGACCTGAACTGTCGCGGAGCAAAGAGGTTAGCAGTGAAAAGAATTTGGGCTCAACTCACTCTCGTCCTACTCGTTTTAACTCTAGTCATTCCAGGGTTCGTTTTCGCGCAACAAACTCAAACGCCGCCGGGTGGTAGTTCCACTGGCGCGAGGTCCGGAAACGGTTTGCCCAGTCGCAGACCGGCGCGCAACGTGAGCGCGAAAACCAGCGAGGTCGAGCGCGATTTTGAAGAAGCGCTCAAGGTGGTTCAGGAGCAATACGTCGATGGCCGCAAGCTGAACTATAACGACGCCTTCAAGTCGTCGATCATCGGCATGCTGCGATCGCTCGATCCACACTCCAACTACTACGACCGCGACGAGTTTGAAGAGCTGAAAACAGATCAACGCTCCGAGTACTACGGCATCGGTGCTTCGATTCAAAACTACGTCTACGGCGAGCAGGTCGAAACGTACATCACCGCGACTTTTGACGGTTCTCCGGCTCAGCGAGCCCAGCTCCGCTACGGCGATAAAATCCTGGAAGTCGATGGCGTGAAGATGAGCGGCAAGCCGTCGATCGAAGTTCGCGACAAGATTCGTGGACCACGCGGCACGGTCGTCAAACTGACACTCGAACGTGCCGCTGACAAGAGTATCCGAACCCTTGACATCGCTCGCGACGCGGTGCCGCAGCCGTCGATTCCTGACGGGTACATGCTGAAACCCGGCGTCGGTTATATCGACATGACGCGCGGTTTCAACTACACCACGACCGACGAGTTACTCGATCAGTTGACCAAGCTCCACTCCAGGGGCATGACGTCGCTCGTGCTGGATCTCAGAAATAATCCCGGCGGTTTTCTCGATCAGGCGATTCACGTTGCGGAAGTATTCTTGCGCAACGGCCAGTTGATCCTGACGCAAAAGGGACGAAACGGATTCCGCGATAACACCTACGAGTCGCGCAACAACTCGCCGGACATGACGCCGCTGGTTATTCTGATCAACGAGAACACTGCGTCGGCTTCGGAGATCGTGGCGGGAGCCATGCAGGACCACGATCGCGCGGTGATTGTCGGCCAGACGAGTTTTGGCAAGGGACTGGTCCAAAGCATCATCCCGCTCGAATATGGCGCGGGATTGACGCTCACGTCAGCCAAGTACTTCACGCCTTCGGGCCGCCTGATTCAACGCGATTATTCGAACGGCGGTTTTTACGACTACTACACTCACGGTGCGGGTGTGGGACGGCCCACGGAACCGGCGAAACCGGCTGGTCCGGAGAGTAAGACGGATACAGGCCGCGCGGTTTATGGCGGTGGCGGAATCTCGCCGGATGAAAGCGTTAACCCGCGAACCACGAACCTGACGCAGCGGCGTCTGTTGAGTCCGATATTCGCTTTCTCACGTGACTTCGCAAACGGACGGATTCGCGGTTTTGAAACTAACCGCGCCGCGCGTATCGACTTCGAGCACGAACTAGAGCCGAGTGAACTCAGAATCAGCGACGCGATATTCAAGGCTTTCCGCGACTTTGTGACGAGCGATCCGAACTACAAAACTCCGGCGGCCGTTGTCGATCGCTATCGGCCGTTTGTAGAGATGGAGCTTCGGTTCAACCTGGTCACCGCTGCGTATGGACGCGTCATGGGCGACCGCGTGTTCATCACGACAGACGACCCGCAGGTTGCGAAAGCTGTGGATGTGGTGCCGAAGGCCCGCGATCTCGCATCCGCTTCCAGCAAACGGTAAAGCGGTATATGTCCTATAGGACCTATATTTTTTCTTTTCGTTTCAAGCGTAAAACAGAGTCTTGCCTCTAAAACCGCTCTGTGATACGTTCGCTCCCATGAAACGCACCAATCGACCTGCCAAAGCACTGGTAAACACTGAAGAGCTGGGACGCGCGGTGCGCCGGCGGCGTGAAGAACTCGGCCTCAGCCTCCGCGATGTGGCCGATAAAACCTCAGTCTCCGCTTCGACACTCTCACGAATCGAAAACGGAACCGGCAAACCTGACGCGGACAATATCGCGCGACTCACCGCCTGGCTCGAAGTCCCCGTCGAACGAATTCTCAGCGTCCGCTCCTCGCAGGATGAAGAGTCACAAGCAGTCGTCTATTACCCGCAAGAACCCGTGCCGGAGATTGTCGAAGCGCATCTTCGTGCGGATCGTAATCTCACGCCGGAAACTGCCTCCGCACTTTCAGAACTCTTTCGGGTGGCATACACGCAGTTCAGTCGAAACTCTGATAAGTCCGCGAAGAAGCGGCGTTAACCTCCGGTGTTACTCGGCCCTCTACCTCCAGGCGAGAAGTGGCGCAACTTCGAACTGAAAGCCATGGGCTTGCGCGATTTTGCTCGTGTTAGACCAGACGTTTCTCTCAATCCTTTCGACCTCGCACAGTTTGCAAACCTGATGGTCGTCGAGTTCGAACAGTTAAAAGGACTCAGCGAACGCGCACGCGAACATCTGCTTGGACCAGCTTCGGAAGCATGGTCCGGCGGCGCCTGCACGTTGCCCGACGGCATGAAGCTCGTCATTCTCAATCCCAATCACGGCGCGGCACGCACCAAGGCGACGTTGATGGAAGAGATCTGTCACGTTTTCCTGGCCCATCAACCAAACCGCCTTTCAGTCGTCACTAAAGACGAGCGCGGCAAAGTGATGAATCGCGATTACCGCCAAACCGACGAAGAAGAAGCTTACGGCGTCGGCGCCGCGGCGCTCGTTCCTTACGCCGCCTTAAAAAGACTCCTGCTGCAGGGCAAGAATTCACGTGAAATTGGGGTACACTTTCGCGTGAGCCGCGAACTGGTTGAGTACCGGATGAAAGTTACTCACCTTTGGCGGGAGTTTAAGGATGGTGCGATAGAATAGCTGGCAGATGAGTGAAAGATTGAAAGTAGCAGTGCCGGAGCTGAGCACGACTGACAAGCTGCGGATGCTGCTCGACATTACGAAGAGAATTAGCCGTTCCTTGGACCTCCAGGAAGTCCTCAACCTGGTGATGGACACGCTCGACTCGTTAATTCCCTACGATGCTGCCGGTATTTTTGTCATCCAGTGCCGCGACAAGGAACTGGTTCCCGAAGGCGAAGAGCCGTGCGAGTTCAAATCCGAAGCCGTGCGCGGCTACGACATTGACGAACTCCAGGACTTGCACCTCAAGCTAGGCGAGGGTTTTATCGGCAGCGTCGCATTGAGCGGCCAGCCGATTATTTCTCCTGACGTTCGCAACGATCCCGTCTACATCAACGCGCGCGACAAGACACGCTCGGAGATGGTCGCGCCGATTATTTCGAATGACGAAGTCATCGGTGTTTTCGATCTCGAAAGCGATCAGTTCAACGCTTATTCGGAAGACGATCTCGAAGTGTTGATGATGCTCGCATCGCAGGTTGCGATCATCATTGAAAAGGTGATGCTGCACGAGCAGTTGATCGAGAAGAAACGGCTCGAAGGCCAACTCGAAGTCGCGCGCCAGGTGCAGTTGGCACTGTTACCTCCACACGACCCGGAAATCGCGGGTTACGACATCAGCGCTTACAACTTCCCTACCGAAGAAGTCTCGGGCGATTACTACGACTGGGTAAAGATCTTTGAAGACCAGATTGCGATCGTCATCGCTGACGTTTCTGGAAAAGGCGTGCCCGCGGCGATTCTGATGGCGTTTCTGCGCGCGAGTTTGCGAGCGGCGTCGCACATCGGTTATGCCACGCACATCTCGATGTCGAAAGTGAACTACCTGCTTTGGGAGTCGATCGAGCGCAATCAATTCGTTACCGCGTTCTACGGCATTCTCGACGCGTCGAAAGGTACGCTTGCATATTCAAACGCCGGACACAATCCGCCGTTGCTCATGAGCGCCGCAGGCACTTCGCGCTACATCGACAAAGGCGAGCAACCGCTCGGAATGTTTCGCGACACGAGGTATCACGAGTATTACCTCGAATTTGAGCCCGGCGATGTGTTGGTGCTTTACACTGACGGCGCTACGGAAGCGTCGAGTCCGTCAGGCGAAGAGTTTGGGCGCGAACGGCTCGCGCAGGCAGTTAAAGAAATTTACGACCGGCCGGCGCGTGAGATGATTGCGAGTTTACAATTGGCGGTTTTGGAGTGGACCGACAACAAGGGCGCGAACGACGACGTTACGTTCTTCATTATCAAAGCGCTTAAATAGCAAACGCGAGAGCCGCGTCCCATGTGACAGCAGCCTCCCGCGTTGCTAACTATGCGGCGATTTGTGATGCTAGTGTGCGGTCAGCGAGCAGTGGGCGTGATCACCGCCCGGTGCTAGTGGAGCACGATAATCGCCAAAGTGAAACTCAGCTTCGGCCTCCGATAAAGCATACACATCGAAGCCATACGCATCGAGATAGTCTGCCAAATCATCGGGGGAAAGAAGATATACGGCAGGCGAATAACCCGCTTCAACACGAATTTCCAGCAGGCGCTCGATTACTTCAAGTGGTGCAAAGCATGTGACAGGATCTCTGTACGTTGCCATGTGTCAGCGCCTTTCTTCTAAATCAGGCACGCGGTCCAAATTTTTGCTTCTCGCGTTCCTTTTCTAACGTCGACTTTGATGTACGTACCACCAAAGTAGTTTGTTCTAAATCGCAATTCTTTGACGCGCGAGCACAGTGAAAAGTTCCGAAATCAAATGAGCAGCCAACTACCAAACGTAACCAGTCAGCCTCCGAGTCCGCCGCCGTTGAATTTCATGGCCATTTTGCGGGAGATGCTGGCCGCGTCCAGCAAAGTCAGCGACCTGATTTTCAGTCCCGGACGCCCGCCGCAAATCGAGCTTGCCGGAAAGTTGGTCCCGGTTCGTATCGCCGGTCTGGAAAAACTGACGCCGGCACACACGGCGGGAATTTCAAAACTGATTATCGGCGGTCAACAAACGGCGCTCGATAGTTTAGAAAAGACCGGTTCGGCTGACTTGTCTTTCAGTGTTCCCGGCGATGCGCGTTTTCGCGTCAATATCTTCAAACAGCGCGGCACGCACGCGATCGTGATGCGCGTGATTCCGATGCGTCCGCCGCAGTTCAGCGACTTCAATCTTCCCGAACAACTGAAAGAGATCTGCGATATCAAGAACGGGATCGTGTTGGTCACGGGACCGACCGGTAGCGGTAAAAGTTCGACACTCGCAGCGATCATCGACCTGATCAACGAGACGCATCACTATCACATCGTGACCATCGAGGATCCGATTGAGTTTCTCCACACGCACAAGAATTCCACGATTCACCAGCGCGAACTTCACTCAGACACGCCGAGTTTTGCGGTTGCGCTGCGCGCTGCGTTGCGCCAGGCGCCGAAGGTGATTCTCGTCGGCGAGATGCGCGATCGGGAGACGATTGAAGTCGCTCTCGAAGCAGCGGAAACCGGTCACCTCGTGCTTTCAACCCTGCACACGATCGACGCTTCGAAAACCGTGGATCGCATCATCGGCGTATTTCCGAAGAACGAAGAGAAAGTGATTCGCACGCGCATCGCACAGTCGTTTCGTTTCATCATTTCCCAACGCCTGATTCCGCTCGGCGACGGCAAAGGCCGCATCGCCGCCATCGAGATTTTGAAAGCGACGATGCGCACGCGCGAGTACATCGAGAAAGGTGAATCGGAAGGGAAGTCGCTGATCGACGCGATGGAGCAGGGCGATCAGGACGGTATGCAGACGTTTGACACCGTCATCGAAAATTTCATCCGCGATGGAGTCGTGAGTATCGAAGGTGCGCTGCCATACGCGACTAATCAAAACAACCTGTTACTGAAGATCTCGGACCTGGCCGGCGCACCGCCGCCTGTGCAACCCGAGAAGCCGCCGCGAGATGAGACCTCGATGCTCGATTTGATCGAGCCCTAGCATTTGATCGAGTTTTACAGGTGGCCTATCATCGTCGGAATGATGTGGTGCCTAATCCTGCTGGCGGCGCTGCTCTTCCCCAGTACAGCTTCAGCCGTCCAGTCCAGCGACAGTACAGGTTCAGCCGTTCAGTCCGCTGACGAGATTCGTATCGATGTTCCCGCGGACGCGCAGATCACGGTGCGAAACGACTTCGGCAACGTGTCGGTCGAGGTTTGGAACAACAGCTACGTTGCCGTCTCCGCAACTGTCGAGAGCTCCGCGAAGTTCAGCCGCTCACCCATCGTTATCGACAATCGCGGCAAACAGTTGAAGATCTCCGTTGTGCGGCGCCCGCTCGATCCGGCCGTTGCCATTCATCTCAAGATCAGAGTTCCGGTAAGCGCCAACGTCACCGGTAAGTCTGTGCAAGGTGAGATCACGGTCGATCGCAGCCAACCCGCCAAACCACCCGAACTAGTTGGCCCTGACAAGCCCCCGGAACTAGTCGGCCCTGACAACGCGAAACCTCCGGCAGGGACACCGGCGGCCGAGCCACAAAACGACGAGATCGGCGAAGGCGACGTCATTCGTGTCGACTCGCAACTGGTCACACTCAACATCAGCGTTATCGACCGTGGCACCAACCGTGGACTGATGGGTTTGAACCAGTCGGATTTCAAGTTGTTTGAAGACGGCCAGGAACAGCGGATCGTGCAGTTTGATTCTTCGGCCGCGCCGTTTGATATGGTGCTGCTGATCGATCTGTCGGGCTCTACCCGCGAGGTCGTTAAACTCATTCGCGCGGCAGCCTTGCGCTTCGTAGAAACTGCGCGGCCGGCAGATCGTATAGCGGTGATCACGTTTGCCGGAGAAGCAAAGATCATTTCCGAACTCACCGCAGATCGTGAGCTATTGCGCCAAAGAATCGAAACAATCGATACCGCGCGCGGCGATACCAAACTCTACGACGCGACAAACTTCGCGATGAGCGAAGTGCTGAAGCAGTCGAAAAACTCGCGCCGCACCGCCATCGTGCTGATGAGCGACGGCCTTGATGGAACGATCCCCGGCATCAGCGGTCAACAAGGTTCGGTGAAGTATTCATATCCGGAGACGCTGCGCAACATTCAGGAATTCGACGGTGTTCTCTATACGTTGTGGCTCAACACTGAATATGAAGCGATGAGCCCGCTCGATACGCAGCCTGAAGCATTCGACATGGGACACAGCCGCATGAAAGAGATGGCCGAAGCCGGCGGCGGGATTTTTTATCCCGTTGAGCGGCTCACGGATCTCGCCGGAGCCTAC
>DATEHX010000193.1:0-26411 GCA_035279345.1 Pyrinomonadaceae bacterium
GGTCGCCGGACTGCGCGACAATTTTGAGTACGAAGGTTACGAAGTGATCAGCGCGGAAGACGGCGTGAGCGGTCTCGAGCGCGCGCTGACTGACTCGCCGGATCTCGTGGTGCTCGACGTGATGATGCCGCGCATGAGTGGCCTCGACGTTTGCAAACAGTTGAAAGCGAAACGTCCGGCAGTGCCGATCATCATGCTGACCGCGCGTGGCCAGGAGATCGACAAAGTTGTTGGTCTCGAACTGGGCGCGGATGACTACGTTACAAAACCGTTTTCGATTCGTGAGTTGATGGCGCGAGTTAAGGCCGTGTTGAGACGCGCTTCAACGTCCACGCCTGCGTCGGAGATTTATCGCTTTAGTGATGTGGAAGTGAATGTTCGCAGCAATGAAGTGCGGCGCAATGGCGAGCTCGTCGATCTTTCGTCAAAAGAGTTTGCGTTGCTTGCATACTTCATCGCCCATCCGGTCGAGACGCTTAGTCGCGATCGACTGCTCGATGCGGTGTGGGGATATGAAAACTATCCGAGCACGCGCACAGTCGATACGCATATCGTTCATCTCAGACAAAAGCTCGAACCAAATCCGGAAGAGCCTCGTTTCATACTTACCGTTCATGGCAGTGGTTACAAGTTCGTTGGGTGAGGGAACTCTCCCGCAAAGGCGCCAAGGCGCAAAGAAAAACCTTGGATTTCTCCTTTGCGTCTTTGCACCTTTGCGGGAGAACTGTTTGTTATTAGTGAAGAAGGTTAGACGTTATGACTGCAACAGCACTAATCGCAGGGCTGTCTCCCAAACGCGCAGTCGCGACGCGCGTTCCAGTACCAACACCGAGCAGCGAGCGCAGCCAGTTACGCGAACTGGAAACTAAGCTCGAGGCGCTTCAGCAGCAGTACGCGGAGTTGAACACGGCGATCTTCGAGGCCGCACAGGTGCATCGGCGTTTGTGTGCGCCGAGGATGGTGCACTACGGAGCTTTCGACATCGCGAGCGAGATCTTCGCCGTGCGTCACTTGCCGGGCGACTTTTTCACAGTTGAAGAAACCAAAGAAGGAATGGTTCTCGCGCTCGGCGATATTGGCGGCAAAGGTCTCGCGGCGGGAATGTGGGTCAGTCATCTCGCGGGCCTCGTGCACACGCACACCGCGGAGAACAGCAGTCCCGACGCGATTGTCGCTGGTGTGAATCGCGATTTCACACGCATGTCGCCGGCGGCGCCGTTGAGCAGTTTGTTTGTTGCCCGGCTCAACGCGAGTTTAAGCACGCTCGACTATTGCAGCGCAGGTCATCCGCCGGCGTTGTTACTGCGCGAGAACGGTGAACTGGAAAAGCTCTCCGACGGCGGACCGGTTCTCGGAGTCGTGCCGCACGCGCGTTTTGATTGCGGCTCGGTGCAACTGCACGCGGGCGATGTTATGTTGGTGTGTTCCGACGGCATCCTGGAATCTTTTAACGACTCCGAACAGGAGTTTGGCAGTGGGCGTCTCGAAGCGGAGTTTCGACGCGCGCATGGTGGCTCGGCTGAAACCGTGCTGTTTTCCGTGTTGGGCGCCGTGCAGGACTTCGCCGCGCCGCATCCGCTCACGGACGACATGACGCTCGTGATGATCACTAAAAGGGAAAGGAACCTCTTGTAATGAAGAACCTCAAACACCTTTCGCTCTTATTTGTATTGCTATTGGCCAGTGCTTCTCTAGCCACGGCGGAGGAGAAGTACGCAAAGCTCGACACGACCAGGATTCACTACGTCAGTGAAGGCAAGGGCAAGGATGCGGTTGTGTTGGTCCACGGCTGGGGCTGCAATCTGACTCTGTGGCGCGATCAGATTGCGGAGTTATCGAAGCGTGCGCGTGTGATCGCGGTCGATCTGCCCGGTCATGGCCTCAGTGACAAGCCGGAAACGAAATACGACATGGATCTGTTTGCCGCAGCCATCGATGCGGTAATGAAAGATGCGGGCGTCGAGCACGCGGTGCTGGTGGGCCACAGCATGGGCACGCCGGTGGTGCGGCAGTTCTATCGCAAGTATCCGCAGAAGACTTCCGCAATCGTGATTGTTGACGGCGGATTGAGACCGTTCGGTACGAAAGAACAACGCGAACAATTCATGGCGCCGTTGCGTGGACCAGGCTATAAAGACGTGCTCACACAGATGTTCAGCGGGATGAGCGCGACCCTGTCAGACGCCGATAAGGAACGGATTAAGTCGTCATTCCGTAACGTACCGCAACCGGTGCTCGTGAGCGCGATGGAGGCAATGGCCGAAGAGTCGCTTTATGCGACAGATAAAATTAACGTACCTGTGTTAGCAATTCTTGCGAAGTCACCGTTTTGGGCGGCGGACACCGAACAGTTCCTCCGAAGCCTCGCGCCCGATCTCGAATACCAGATGTGGGACGGCGTGAGTCACTTCCTGTTCATGGACAAGCCCAAGGAGTTTGACGCGTCGGTGATCGCGTTTCTCGACAAGAAGAAACTGTTGAAATAAACAACTCAAGACACCAAGAAAGGGGAGGCAAATGGCAGACGTAAAGCCAATTCCGGAAGGGTATCACTCCGTAACACCGTATCTAAGCATTAAAGGCGCCGCAGAGGGGATCGAGTATTACAAGAAAGCGTTTGGCGCGACCGAGCTGTTTCGCATGGAGCACGAAGGAAAAATCGGCCACGCGGAGATCAAGATTGGCGACTCGCCGATCATGCTGGCTGACGAGTTCCCGGAGATGGGGTTTGTATCGCCCGTGACGTTGGGCGGCTCACCGGTGGGAATCATGATCTACGTTGATGATGTAGACACGATTTTCAAACAGGCGATCGACGCGGGTGGCGTTGAGAAGAAGCCGGTGCAGGATCAGTTTTATGGCGATCGGTCGGGGACGTTGGCCGATCCGTTTGGTCATGTGTGGACTGTCGCGACGCATAAGGAAGACGTCGCTCCAGAAGAGATCGACAAACGCTTGGCGGCCATGAAAGCGAGCGGCGCCGGGGCTTAAGAAATAGGTCCTATAGGACCGATAGGGCCTATCACGACACGGGAGATCGAGTTTCACGGAGGCGGCGTTCGAGGAAGCGGCGTTCGCTGGCGTTAGTGGCAAGGCTCAGAGCCAGTTCGTAGCTTTCGGCCGCTTCCGTGTTCGATCCTAAACGGCGCAGCATGTCTGCGCGAGCGGCATGAAGCAGGTGATAATCGTCTAACTCGCCCGCTGCGGCGAGTTCGTCGATTATCGCCAAGCCGGCGTTTGGCCCATGAGCCATCGCAACCGCGACGGCACGGTTCAACGCCACGACCGGCGAGGGTAGCAGTTGTTGCAACAAGTCGTAGAGTTTGACGATCCGCGGCCAATCTGTATTATCCGCACGAGCAGCCTTGCAGTGCTCCGCGGCGATTGCCGCTTCCAGCGCGAATGGACCAGGTGAGTTGCTGAGTGCTTCATCAACCAGCGTCAGTGCCTCCGCGATCTGCTCCTTGTTCCAGCGGCTTCGATCCTGTTCTTCAAGGACGACGAGATCGCCTGCTTCATCGAGTCGAGCTTCGCGTCGTGAATCGTGCAGCAACATCAACGCAACGAGCGCAGTGGCTTCCCCGGGTGGATCTGGCTCAAGTAGTGACTTGACGAGCCGTCCGAGGCGGATCGCTTCCGTGCATAAGTCCGCGCGAATGAGCGGCTGGCCGCGCGTGGCCGCGTAGCCTTCGGAGAAGATGAGATAGATTGCCGTTAAGACCGCATCGAGACGCTCCGGCATATCGCTCGTGTCAGGCACGGTGAAGGGAATTCCAGCGTCGCGAATTTTTCGTTTCGCGCGCACCAGGCGTTGGGCCATCGTTGCCGTTGGAACCAGAAATGCGCGTGCGATTTCGTCAGTTTGCAGTCCGCCGAGCGTGCGTAACGTCAGTGCGACTTGCGCTTCGAGCGCGAGTGCCGGATGGCAACAAGTGAAGATCAGACGCAGACGATCGTCGGGAATTTCGCCCCAATTAAAGTTGGGTTCGTCGACGATCTCATTCGGAAAGAGCTCCGGATGCGTCTCCAGTTTTTCTTGCAAACGAGTTTGCCGCCGCAGACGATCAATAGCTTTGTGTTTGGCTGTTTGGATGATCCAGGCGCTCGGCGATTCGGGAACGCCGTCAGTCCGCCACTGATCGACGGCTGCGGTGAACGCCTCCTGTGCGGCGTCTTCGGCGAGCTCAAAGTCGCCGAATTGCCGGATCAGAGTGGCCACAATGCGGCCCCAGTCAGTTCGGTAAACCGTATCGACGGCGACGTTGGCGTTGGGAAGCACGTTTGATAATAAAAAAATTTGCGCGAGGGTGTCGATTCACGAGCCTGTCGTTCGACTTAGGGGTGGAGGTAGAGAATCAAGTGAAATACATGTTGCTGGTTTATCTGGACGAACATTCGCTGAGCGAAGCAGAACGCGAGCATTGCTACGTTGAGTCGGCTGGACTCGCGCGCGAGCTGAGCACGCAGGGGAAACATATTTCTTCGAGCCCGCTACATCTGACGTCAACAGCGACCAGCTTGCGTGTGCGTGAGGGCAAGCGGCTCGTGACTGATGGTCCTTTCGCGGAAACTCGCGAGCAACTCGGCGGCTACTATCTGATCGACGCACACGATCTCGATGAAGCGATGAAGATCGCCGAACGCATCCCCGTCGCCAAACACGGCACGATTGAAATCAGACCGGTGCTGGAAATTTCAGGGTTGCCCGCAAATTGACGTAAATTGAGGAGACCATTCAATGCAAGCAGAGCCAATCGCCGTTTCGAAAGGCACTCTTTGGGCCGCCAGAATCATCAGTGGACTCGTGGCGTTGTTTCTTCTGATGGATGGCGGGATGAAACTGGTAAAGCCGGCCTTTGTCGTCGAAGAGACTATGCGACTTGGATATCCCGAGAGAGTGATTGTCCCGATCGGGGTCGTTCTGATCGTTTGCACCATTCTTTACCTGATTCCAAAAACCGCGGTGCTCGGCGCGATCTTGTTGACCGCTTATCTCGGTGGCGCTGTCGCGACGCACGTTCGCGCGGAAGAACCCGTCTTTTCGATCGTTTTTGCGATTGTGTTCGGTGTCTTGTTGTGGCTGGGACTTTACTTACGAAACCCCACGCTGCGTTTGTTGGTTCCCTTAACCTCATTTTAGAAGGAAACGATTATGAACATACTGCTTTGGATCATTCAGATATTGTTGGCGCTGCTGTTTCTGTTTGCCGGCGGCATCAAGCTGGCGATACCGGCGGATCAGTTGCAAGCACAGGCGCCACCAGAGGCGATGCGCTTTTCCCAATGGTTTATGACGTTCATCGGTGTGGTTGAAGTGCTAGGCGGACTCGGCCTGGTGTTGCCCGGCATAGTGCGTAAGTGGAAAGGATTGACCGCGCTCGCGGCGCTTGGCCTGACGATCGTGATGATTGGCGCAGTCGTCGTCAGCGTCATGGGGATGGGCCCCGCCGCGGGGATTGTGCCGTTAGTAGTTGGTTTGCTTTGCGCGTTCGTAGCGTACGGGCGTGGCGTGAAGCATTGGTAATCATTATTCATAGTGAAGGAGAGTAATCATGGATTTAAGTCCGTATCTGATGTTCAACGGAACATGTGAAGAGGCGCTGAAGTTTTACGAACAAACTCTCGGCGCAAAGATCGAGAACGTGATCAAGCACGCGGGCACTCCGGCGGAAGAACACGTGCCGGCTGAATGGCGTGACAAGGTGATGCACGCGCGATTTACGATCGATGGCCACGTCGTGATGGCGTCTGACGCACCTCCGGGACATCAAAAAGAGTCGGGAGGCTTCTCGCTCTCGCTTTCGCTGAACGACCCCGCGAAAGGCGAAGAGATCTTCAACAAGTTGGCGGAAGGTGGTTCGATGACGATGCCGTTTGGTCCAACGTTCTGGGCCAAGGGGTTCGGCATGTGCACCGATCGCTTCGGTATTCCCTGGATGGTTAACTGCGAATAAGGAGAACATGAATGAGCTACGTTGACGGATTTGTCGTACCGGTGCCGGAGTCGAACCTGAAACAATACCGCACCATGTCGCAAAAAGCGGGAAAGATCTGGAAGGAACACGGAGCGTTGCATTACGTCGAAGCGGTTGGCGACGATCTTGATCCGCAGTGGGCCCTTTCGTTCAAAAAGCCGTTCAAGCCAAAGCCCGGTGAGACGATCGTGTTCTCGTTCATCATCTACAAGTCGCGCGCGGACCGCGATCGTATCAACAAGAAGGTGATGAGCGATCCGCGTATGAACAAGTTGGTGGAGAGTGGCGCCGAGATGCCGTTTGACATGAAACGCATGTGTTACGGCGGTTTCAAATCAATCGTCGACATGTAGAGGACACTTGCGATGAATGCTCGACAAATCAACTGGCCGCTGTGGGCCGGTGTTCTTCTCACCCTCATTGCTGGTTTCAGCTACATTGCCGTGTTTGTCTGGTTTCCCATCACGCGTGATTTCCCGTGGGTTAACCTGTTGATGTTTGCAGTGGCGGCAGTGTTTCTTTGGCTGGGACTACGCCGTGGTTTCTCACGCGACCGGGCGCATCCGACGCGTTCGAAGATCATTACCTCGCTAGTCACTACGTTTAGCGTGTTGATAATCGCGCTGTTTCTCTTTTCGTACTTCGTTTTTGCGCGTTGGTTGCCGCCGTCAACCGGAGCACCGCAGGTGGGCCAGAAGGTTCCAGAGTTTACTCTGCCCGACTCTACGGGGCGGCAAGTCTCTTTAAATGAGTTGTTGACCACGCCGATCGAGGGCAAAGCGCCGAAAGGTGTTTTGCTCATCTTTTACCGCGGTTACTGGTGACCTTTGTGTAACTCCGAGTTGCGGGGTATCGAAAAGAGTTTGGCGAGTTTCAATCAGGCAGGTATTCGTCCCGTGGCGATCAGTGTTGATAGTCCGGAAGCTTCACGCAACCTGATGCAGCAAGCGGGTTACACGTTTCCGTTTCTTTCGGATCAGAAGACCGAAGTGATCCGGCGTTACGATCTGTTGCACAAAGGCGCCGGTGAGAACGGAGCGGACATCGCGCGTCCGGCTGAGTTTTTGGTTGATAAGACCGGCACAGTGCGCTGGATCAATTTGACTGAGAACTATTTTGTGCGTGCGCGCCCTGAAGAAGTTCTCGACAAAGCGAACTTACTTGAGTAAGAAGAAGAACGGCCACAGATGACACGGATAAACACAGACGATGTCTGTGAAATCCGTGTAAGTCTGTGGCCATTCTAGTTAGCCGGCCCGTTCCTTACGAGCCCGTTCGTCTTGTCCTGTTCGATAACCTTCCTGGTATCCACGAGAGAAACCAGTACGGTAGTCCTCAGCGAAGTTTCCAAAGCCCGACTCCTTGAAGTAATGGGAGCGCTCGGGACTGAAGCTCTTCGCTTTCTTGCCATCGTCCTTGCCGGTTTTGAAACCGTCTTTGTACGCCTGGTCCACAGCGTCGTTGCTGTTATCAAAAACGTACCTGCTGTAGTAGCTTCCGTAAGGACCCCAGGGACCATATCCCCAGCCGTACGGATAACCCCAGTAGTTTCTAAAACCAAATGGACGATGGATAGGACGGACAATCACGACCCTCCGACGGCGCTGCGCCTGTGCATCGGTCGGGGAAACGAACGCGATGCCAGTGAGCAGAAGCGCTGTGAGGATCAGTCCGCCTATTCGTCGTAAATATTTGCCTTTCATTTAACTTCTAAAACCTCCTTGAAAACCGCACTATTAGCTAACGCGTGTGCGGCTGATTAACCTTGTATCTGTTCTACCGTTTCCGTATTGACGGACGACGTAAGTCTCACGGTAGAGTCGCCGGCCATAGCGCACTAGACGAGAACGTGTGTACGTGCGCGTGCGTCGACCATATCGGTCATTACGCCGGTCATATCGTCTGCCATATCGATCTCTTTGCCACTGTGGTGCAGAGCTGGCATTGACCGTTGCACTTTCGTACGTAGTTTCCGCTGTCTTCGCCTCGGCCGGGATTACAACACCCAATGTAAGCAACGCGAACACGATTCCGAGTACTCTTTTCATCTTCTCTTTTTCCCCTTTGCCTAAAAAAAGTTGGTCGGGCACCCTCGTTTTTCTGGAGAGAGCCCGACCCTATTTGTTAGACACACAAATGCCGTGCTTGGTTACATTGTTTTCGCCTCGATTAGCCGGATCGCGGGTTCGCTTACAAAAATTTTTGCATGAAATTGTTGACCCCATTCGAGGGCGGTTATGTTGCGATATTCATACGTTTTTTCGACGTCGAATCGGGGCGCATAACCGGGGTGAAGCTTCTTTCTGAGTGAAGCCCGAATGGTGGGATCCGCGCCGTGGTCGAGGAGCAGTTGGGTGAACTCTGCTTGTTGGGGTTTGTCTTGAAAGTTCATCCAGAAGTTTGGCTGCGAAACGACCGTACCAAATAGTGCAGTGTGACCGCCGAAGCCGTCGGCGTCTACCGCGGCTCTCGTGTTTGGATCCATGCCTTGTTCCAGCAGCCAGCGTGCGATTTCGATCTCGTCGTAATCGGCGCAGAGATGGAGCAGCGTTGTACCGGCGAGAGGCGTGCCTTGCGTTGCCAATATTTCGTCATGACAACCGAGATCTGGCGGATAGATTTCTTCGTGTGTGAACGTGCGTTGGAGGAGTTGCGGATCGCGGCGCAGGTGTTCTTCGAGTAGATCGATGCGGCCGCGATGAAGCGCAATCACGGGTGTGTCGGGAAGCGTGAGACCGTGTTGCACGTAGAGTTCGAGAATCTGGTGTTTTGCCTCGGGCTTGCGGCTGTCTGATTCGAGCACGACGTCAACGGAAGCGAGGCTGTTGCCGTTTTCGTCAAACAGTTTTGCACCGAGTTCGAGGGCGAGTTGTGTGCCCGTTGCGCTCAGTGTGTAGGCTGTTCCACTGAGTACGCCATCAGGTAAGGGCGGCGAGCCCATCATTTCGTGAAGCAAGCGGGCCGTGTCGATCTTGCTTTGCAACAGGGCGCGATCGATGGCGTGCCGGAGATCTCGCGCGCCGAGGTCGTAGAGCATTTTGATAATACGATTGCGGCCGAGATTGGCGGCGTAGCTTAATGGCGGTCCCCAGTTGTCCTTAACAATGCGGGCATGTTCGTGAATCAGGTTTGGATGTTTGGTGACCAGATCGCGCACGGCGTCGAGATCGTCACGCCAGATCGCGTCGATCAGTTTGCAGCTTTGGACCATGCGCGGCCAGCTTGGCGCGCCGTAACTGCGCGCAAGGATGAGTTGCGCGTCTGCTAATTTGAGTTGTGTTGCGGAGTCGCTGCTACGAATACTACGGAGTAAGTCTTTTGCCTGGTGTTTCAGTTGGTCCAGGTTTGGACGAACGGGGAAATGACGAGTGGGTTCTGGGTTATTCTGATTGGACATACGCGCCTTTCATCCACAGATTACACAGATTCTAAAGTCAATCTGTGTAATCTGTGGATAGACAAGCGTAACCAGGGCGCTACTGTCGGTCCTGCGCGCGTTCGAAGGCTCCCTCGAAATAAACCGGCTCTAGACCGGTTGCCCAGTATTCAACTGTGGTGCGATTTGGTTGTGACGTTTCCTGACCGGTCTTCAGCGATGGCATAGTGCCGTCGATCGGATCGAATTCCAACCACCCGGTCCACGTTCCATCAGCTCTTTCCTCGCCATAACTCCGCACGGTGTACGCCGTCCCGTCCGCAGCAATAACATCCGTCGTGTATTCCTGTAAAAGCACTGCCATTTGCGTTACTCCTTGCGGCGATACTGCGCTCACTTTCTTGCGTGAATATCACAGAGTTCGAATCTTGCAGGTTTTGTTAATCCTGTCGCGCAACAAACTTTCCGCAAAAAATTTTGCGAGAGTGTCGATCCGCCGCCCCTTCGTTCGATTAACCAGTGAAAAGGAGCTTATAAAACATGGCAGCAACTAACCCCGTTCGCCCCGGCGACACTCGAACTGAACCGCGCAATCAAAAAATCACGACGTTTCTTTGGTTTGACAACAATGCTGAAGAGGCAGCAAATTTCTACATTTCAGTCTTCAAGAACTCGCGCATTTTGACATCGGCGCCTTACCCCGAAGGTTCACCCGGCCCCAAGGGATCAGTGATGGTCGTTGACTTCGAACTCGACGGCCAACAATTCACCGCGCTCAACGGTGGACCACACTTTAAATTCAACGAAGCGATCTCGCTCCTGGTGCACTGCAAGGACCAGGAAGAGATCGATTACTACTGGGAAAAACTTACCGCGGATGGCGGACAGGAAAGTCAGTGCGGTTGGCTCAAAGATAAATACGGACTGTCGTGGCAGATCACGCCTGATGAGTTGCTGAAGGTTTGGTCAGAGGGTGATCAGGCAAAAGCAAAGCGCGTGATGGCGGCGATGATGCCGATGAAAAAACTCATCATCAAGGATCTCGAAGCGGCGGCCGCCGGTTAGATCGGCCCTTTGATGGGTCGCCAACGTTGAGTTTTACCGCACCCGGCGGCGTAGTAGTCGACTTTGATCTTCGGTATCTGACCGAGCGTGGCGTTTGCGTAGGAAAGCACCGCCGCTTTTGACGCGCTGTCAGGCCGAAGCGACGCACAGTCGTCGGTCACGACCGTATTGAAATCCTGAATCACACGCATGCGGCCGCCCTGAAAGCTCAACAGGGCGGCCATTTCAATCACTTCGCCCTGGTGCATATCACCACTAGTCATCAACAACTCGTTCATTCCATCGAGATCAAGATCGGTTTTCGCGACGATGCCGCTCTTGAAATCAACGTCCATTTCCGCGACGAGCCGCGGGCCTGAAAAGATCGCGACGCGTTTCGAACCGAAGTTGTCAGCGTGTGAGGCATTGCATTCGTTGACAAAGATCACGTAGGCCGTTTCGTTTTGTCCGGGAGCCGTAAAACTTCCGGTTACCGCTTCGGCGATATCCGGAACGATCTGACCCGCGCGTCGTGCGCCTGCCAAAAAGTCTTCGCCCGCATCGAAGTTGGAGTTGCACCGATTGGAGTTGGTCAAGTAACGGCGAAAAACTTTTGACAGCACGTCGCGTTGAGTAGCAGCCGAAATTTTGGGCGCCGGGTTCGTGCGTTCGTTGCGAAAGTCGTAGAGGACCTGGCGCTGCGGTCGCTGAGGTCTTTGCGCGGCGACGGAGACACACGCCAGCAACAGGAGGAGGAAAAGAAATGTTTTCATATCCAAAGATTACACTGTTAGAATCAGCGCCGCTATGACTAAATTACTTCTCGCTCTACTCCTGACCACATTTGTTTCCGGTGAAGAATGGTCGCAGTTTCGCGGACCAAACGGCACCGGCGTTTCCGCCACCACTGGACTTCCGGACACATTTGGACCAGCAAAGAACGTCGTCTGGAAAACTGAGTTGCCCGCGGGCCACTCATCGCCGGTGTTAACGAACGATCGCATATTCCTGACGGCGCATAACAAAGAGAAGCTCTTTGTGATCGGTCTCGATCGTCAGAGTGGGAAGATTCTATGGCAGAAGGAAGTGCCGCGCGTACGTGAGGGAAGATTGCAGAATGTGAACGGCCCAGCCTCTGCGACTCCGGTCACTGACGGTTCAAACGTCTACGTGTTCTTCCAGGACTTCGGCATGATGTCGTTTGACCACGACGGCAAGGAACGTTGGCGGCTCCCGCTTGGTCCATTCAATATGTTCTACGGCTTCGGCGCTTCGCCGATTCTCGTGGACGACAAAGTGATCCTGCCAGTCGATCAGGACTACCCTGCGTCTTATCTAATCGCGGTGGATAAGAACAGCGGAAAAGTTCGTTGGAAAGTCGAGCGGCCGGTCGTGATCTCGGGTTATTCGACGCCGATCGTTTATCAGCCGAAACAGGGGTCAAAACAGATTGTCGTTCCCGAATCATTTCAACTCTCGGCTTACTCGGTCCAGGACGGCAAGCGCGTTTGGTGGGTGCGCGGGCTTGCGTGCGAGATGAAGTCGATTGCCAGTCAGGACGGCGAATATCTCTACATCAACGGCTGGGGCTTTCCGCAGAATCAACCGGGTCAGCAGATTCCGACCATTTCGTTTGAAGAAGGACTCAAACGCTACGACAAGGACAACGATCGCCAGGTCGCAAAAGCGGAAGCCATCGGCAACGAGAAGATGGACAAGATTCTGAACGCTGCGTTTGAAGCGTTCGACATGAATCGTAACGACAAGTTGGATGAAAAAGATTGGGAAGTGTTTCGCGCGATGATGGCGTCGGAGAATGGATTGCTCGCGATCAAGATGGGCGGCACCGGCGACCAAACCGCGACTGCGATTCGCTGGCGTTATCAGAAACCCGTGCCGCAAGTGCCGTCGACGTTGCTATACAAAGGCGTGCTTTACATGATTAACGACAGCGGCATTTTGCTTTCGTTCGATCCAGCGACGGGGAACGTGCTGAAGCAAGGACGGCTGCACGGCGCGATCGACAAGTATTTCTCGTCGCCGGTCGCGGCGGACGATAAGGTGTTTCTGATCGGTCAGGGCGGGCAGGTTTCGGTGTTGAAGGCCGCGGGCGAGTGGGAAGTGCTGGCGGTTAATGAGCTGGATGATGAATGCTTCGCCACGCCCGCGATTGCGGACGGCCGCATTTACATTCGAACGCGCAGTGCGTTGTACGCCTTCGGAAAGTCTTAGAACTCAAGGATAGGTCCTATAAGTCATATAGGGCCTATACCCAATCGGACCTATTCAAATTTTTCTTGTCACAAAGCGCTAGCCGAGCGGTGTTTATTCCTTTGAGCAGCAAATCCTTCTGATTTTGAGCGGAAATCAGTTGCGAATTAAGCCAAAGGAACAGCATGAAAAAGTTCGGCAGCATCACGGTGCTGTGCGCGATTGCTCTGTTCGCAAGCGCGTTCCCACTGTCAGCACAAACACCCGCTCCTTCCGCGACGACTGATCCCGCGATCACAGCACTGAGCGTAATGGGAGTGGTGTCTGAGCTCAAGACGGACACGCGCCTGGTAATCGTCACGACCGCCGCAGGCAATCAGGTCACAGTCACACTCAGCGAGCGCACGGTCTACATGCGCATCCCGCCCGGCGAAAAGACCAAAGACAAGTTCATCAAGATCAGCCCGACCGATTTCGGCGTCGGCGACAGTGTCTTCGCGCGTGGGCGAATGACTGAGGATCGAAAGAGCATGCCCGCGCTCGAGTTCTACGTGATGAGCAAAGGCGACATCGCGCAGCAACGCGAACGCGAGCGCGAAGAGTGGCGCAAGCGCGGCATCGCCGGGACGATTAGCGCGATCAACGCAGACACGAAAGAGATCACAGTCGATTCGCGAAGTGCGGAAGGTCCAAAGCCGGTCGTGCTCGCGACAACTGCCGAAACGAAGTTTCGCCGTTACGCGCCGGATTCGGTTCGCTTCAGCGACGCCAAGCCAAGCACGATTGGCGAGTTGAAGGCCGGCGATCAACTGCGTGCACTCGGAAACGCGAACGGCGCGAAGTTCAGTGCTGATGAGATCGTCACTGGATCGTTTCAAACGATCGGCGGCGCGATTACTGAAGTGAACGCCGAAAAGCAGGAGATCAAGATCAACGACGCGCAGAGTAAGCAGCCGGTGACGATCGTTGTGAGTAAAGATTCGTTGATGCGGCGACTCACGCCGGAGTTGTTGACCGCCCTGACATCGACGCCGCCGGGTACGAAGACTGCCGCAGGCGCTGCTCCTGCAAAAGGCAGCAGCGATCTTCAGGAGATGTTTGATCAACTACCGGCGCTCTCGCTTGCGGAATTAAAACCCGGAGAGTCGATCCTGATCTCGAGTACGAAGGGCGCGGATCCGGCGCGTGTGACAGCGATCGCGATCGTTAGTGGTGTTGGTCCATTGTTGCAGAATGGTCAAGGTGGCCGTCCGGCCGCGGTATCGTTGGGCGCGATGAGTCTCGGTGGGCCGTAAAGGCCATCCACAGATTACACAGACAAGAAAGTAGTAGGCGAGAGTGATGTTGCTAAGACACTCGAAGAGTCTTTTTGTCGCGGTTTGTCTGCTGAGCGTGTTTGTTCATGCGAGTTTCGCCCAGCAACGTGCAGGTTCGTTGCGTGGACAAGTCAGCGACGAACTCGGCGCGCTGGTTGTCGGCGCCACGGTGACGCTCGTCGCCGCGGACGGAACGCAAAAGAACGCGACCACCAATAACGATGGTGTTTACACGTTCAGCGGTGTGGCGCCCGGTGCGTACACGTTGCGCGTTGTCTCGCCGGGTTTCAGTAATTATGAAAAGACTGAGCTGGCCATTGCTTCTGGACCGCGCACTACTCACGACGTGCGTCTCGTCGTAACACTCGAAAAGCAGGTGATCACGGTCACTGAAGAGCAGGCGTTGAATACCGATCCGGCAAACAACGCCGATGCGGTCGTCTTGCGTGGTCAGGATCTCGACGTACTGCCTGACGATCCCGATGCGCTCTCCGCTGCCGTTTCGGCGATGGCCGGACCTTCCGCTGGTCCAAGCGGCGGTCAGATTTTTATCGACGGTTTCACGGGCGGCCGAATGCCGCCGAAAGAATCGATCCGTGAAGTGCGCGTCAATCAAAATCCGTTCAACGCCGAGAACAGCGGCATCGGGTTTGGAAACATCGAGATCTTCACCAAACCCGGCGCGGATAAACTGCGCGGCAGCACGTTCTTCAACTTCAATGATGAAAGCCTGAATTCGCGAAACCCGTTCGCGCCGAGTCGGGCGCCGTTTCAGGTGCGCTACTTCGGCGGCAGTCTCAGTGGTCCAATCAGGAAAGGGAAGTCGTCGTTCTTCATCGACTTTCAGAAGCGCGAGATCGACGACAACGCGATTATTAATGCGACGATTTTGAATTCCAATCTTGTTCCGGGACCTTTCAACGTGGCGCTGATTACGCCGCAGCGTTTCTTCTCGTTCAGTCCGCGCTTTGATTACCAACTGAACCAGGGAAACACGTTGGTGTTGCGCTACTCTTACACGCGCACACGTGCCGACAACATTGGCGCATCAGATTTCTCGCTACCGGAGCGAGCCTTCGATCGGTTGACGACGGTCCAAACAGTGCAGGCAACTGAGACTGCCATTCTCAGTCCCGCACTGATGAATGAAACACGCTTTCAGTTCATTGGCATTCGAGCGCAGCAGGACGGCAACAACGCGATACCAACAATCGTGGTGCAGGAATCGTTCATCGCGGGCGGCTCACAGATCGGACTGGCTCACAACAAAGAAGATCGATGGGAGTTGCAGAACTATTCGACGTGGACCAAGGGCAGTCACATCCTGCGTTTCGGCGCGCGCGTGCGCGGCGTGAACATCAGCGATTTCTCACCGCAGAATTTCGGCGGCACGTTTACGTTCTCCGGCGGAGACGCTCCGCAGCTCGATGCCAATAATCAAATAGTTCTCGATGCTAATGGCGACCCGGTATTTGTTCCGATCACGAGTCTCGAACGCTATCGCCGAACGCTGTTGTTCCAGGGCAATCCTGACATGCGCTTGCTTGGTGGTGGTGCGACGCAGTTTTCGATCGCCGGCGGTAATCCGGAAGCGTCGGTGAAACAGATCGATCTCGGCGCGTTTGTGCAGGACGAATGGCGTGTGCGTCCCAATCTGACGTTCACCGCGGGGTTCCGTTATGAACGACAGACGAATATCAGCAGCAACTACAACTTCGCGCCGCGTCTGTTCTTCGCGTGGGCGCCGGGTGGAACCAACGTCGGTGGTGGTCCAGGCGCGCCGTCGTCGAGTTCATCTCCCAAGATGGTGATTCGTGGCGGCATGGGCGTCTTCTACGACCGCTTCAGCGAACGTGCGACGCTTCTCTCGAATCGATTCGACGGCGCGAACCAACTCGACTTTCGCGTATTCGATCCGGAAACGTTGGACGAAGCAGTGTTTTCACTGAACGGCGTAACAAATGTGCCGACGGCTGATTCGTTAGCTGCTTTTGCCGCGCCTCAGATCGTGCGCCGCATCGCGCCGGATTTTCAGGCGCCGACTTTCGTCATGACAGCGATCAACTTCGAACGTCAGTTGCCGTCGAAAATGACGATGTTTCTCGTCGCGTTTAACTATCGCGGCAAGCATCTGCTGCGTGTCCGAAACATCAACGCGCCTTTGCCGGGCACTTACGATCCGGCGAACCCGGACACGAGTGTGCGGCCGTTTGGCAACATCGGCGACATTTACTATTACGAGTCGAGCGCGAAGTTTAACGACTATCGTTTCTTCGGCGGCGTGCGCCGGCAGATGAGCAAAGGCTTTTCGCTGTTTGCAAACTTCGGCACCGGCAAGGGGAAGACGGACACGGATTGTATCTTTGGATCGATCGGGAGCTGTTTTCCTGCTGATAGTTATGATGCGAGCAACGAGTACTCGCGGGTGAGTTTTATTCCGAGTGCAAATTTCTTTTTTGGCGGCACGTTCATACTTCCCAGGCTGAAAGTGAACTTGAATCCGTTCGTCGTTTATTCAAGCGGGCGGCCGTTCAATATCATCACCGGTCAGGACACGAATGGCGACGGATTGTTTACCGAGCGGCCCGCGTTTGCGACGGCCCAAACCGATCCGAGGGACGTGAAAAGAACCAGGTTTGGTGACTTCGATCTGAATCCCGATCCCGGTCAGCCTTTGATCCCGCGCAACTACGGATTGGGACCAAGCTTTTTCTCCGTCAACCTGGGAATAAGCCGCGCGTTCATGTTTGGCAACGTGCCCGCAGCACCGGCTCAAGGACAAGCAGCGGCCGCGAGTCCAGCGGGTGGTGGACCATCGCCCGAGAAGAAGTACACATTGACGTTCTCAGTTAACATTCAGAACCTATTGAATACCACCAACCTGTCCAACCCGATCGGCAACTTGAGTTCGCCTCGTTTCGGTGAATCGACTTCGACGTCAGGTAGCTTCGGGTTTGGACCAAGTGGCAGCGCCTCTGCTGGTAATCGACGCATACAAGTGCAATTGCGCTTCGGTTTTTAACTGACAGGATTACAGTAGCAACAAGACTTGGTTTTTACCTGACTGCGTTCTTAATCCTGTTAGTCTTGTAAATCCTGTCAACGTTACTTCTGTAACTTCGCGGCTTCGGCGCGGATTCGCTCTTCCTGCTTGCGCAGTTCGGGCGTGAATTCGTCGCCGAACTCTTCCATTTCAAACACTTGGCGGATTTCGAGTTCTGTGCCTCCGTCAAACGGCGCGCGCTTCAGCCACTCGACCGCGTCCTCCATCGACTTCACCTTCCACAGCCAGAACCCCGCTATTAGCTCGCGCGTTTCCGCGAATGGACCATCAGTGACGAGCCGGTTGCTGCCGTCGAACTTCACTCGCTTTCCTTTCGACGACGGATGCAGTCCCTCGCCCGCCAGCATGACCCCGGCTTTCACCAACTCTTCGTTGTATTTGCCCATGTCTGTCAGAATTTGTTCACTCGGCATTACACCGGCTTCAGAATCTTCGTTCGCTTTTACAATGACCATTACTCGCATTTGCATTCTCCTTAAGTATTTTCGACCTTCACTGGTTAATCGAACGAGCGGCAGCCAATTCGACAGTTGCGGGAAAATTTTCTAAGCTGCGTCGAATGATTGTTCACTTGCTCGATGGTACCTACGAGCTGTTTCGACACTTTTACGGAATCCGTCGATTCAAAAAAACCGATCCGCCATTCGGCGCTGTCTCCGGCGTGCTCGCAACGGTCGCGCAGATGATTGACGAAGGCGCGACACACATCGGCGTCGCCACCGATCACGTAATCGAATCCTTTCGCAACAAACTGTGGCCCGGTTACAAAACGAGCGCCGGGATGGAACGGGCGCTGTTGGCGCAGTTTGTTCCGCTCGAGGAATCGTTGTTGGCGATGGGCGTGACGGTCTGGCCGATGGTCGACCTGGAAGCTGACGACGCACTCGCTTCCGCTGCTTATCTGGCGGCGAGTGATGAACGCGCGGAGAAGATTTGTATTTGGACGCCCGATAAGGATTTGTCGCAGTGCGTGGTTGACGATCGCGTCGTGCAGGTCGATCGACGCAGCGGCACGATTCGCAATGCGGAAGGCGTGCGAGCGAAGTTTGGTGTCGATCCGCAGTTCATTGCTGACTATCTCGCACTGGTCGGCGATTCGGCGGACGGTTATCCGGGGATTTCAGGTTGTGGTCCAAAGACGGCGGCGCAGTTGATCAATCGTTATGGTCCGATCGAAGAGTTTCCGCCGAACGCTCTCAACGAAGCGAATCGCCCCCTAGCGATACTCTTCAAAGACCTCGCGACTTTGAGGACTGACGCTCCGCTGTTTGAAGACGTGGATGAACTACGCTGGCGCGGCGCGACTCCGGAATTTGCAGCCGTGGCAGAGAAGATCGGCAGTCAGCGATTGTTGACGAAGGTACGCAAGCTTGAAAAACGTCTCCAATAAGCCACGCTTCGATCGCTCGATTGTCGAAGGACCACTGCGGCCGGCCGTGTGGAAGATCGCGTGGCCGACGATGCTGACGAATGTTATCGGCGGTTTGCAGGGCATGGTGGACCATGCGCTCGTCGGCAATCTCGTCGGTTACAAAGCCAACGCCGCGATCGGCGTGAGCTGGCAGATCTTCCTCGTCGTCATCGTATTTATCTCATCGTTGTTTACCGGCATGAGCGTGCTCGTGGCGCGTTTCGCCGGCGCCGGTGAAGAAGAGAAAGTAAACCGCACGGTCTATCAGGCTTTCCTCACCGCAATCTTCATCGCACTCGGCGTGATGGCGCCGATCGGTTATTTCATTTCGCCGAGTCTGCTGAATCTCGTCCACGCGGCGCCGGACGTGAAAGCCGAGGCGTTGCCGTTTATTCGGATCATGTTTGTGTTTAGCCTGGGGATGATGATCTTTTTCATGTTCAGCGGCGCACTTCGTTCGGCCGGTGACGCACGTACGCCGATGATGCTCGGCATTGCGATGACCGTGCTGAACCTCGTTTTGAACATAGTGCTGATTCGCGGGCTTGGTCCGATTCCGGCGTTCGGAACAAAAGGCGCAGCGATGGGCACGTGCATCGCGTCGGGTGTTGTGGCCCTTTACTCGATAGGGAAGTTGTGGAATGGCGGCTGGGTTGTGTCGTTGCCGCGGAGTGATTTCAAGCCGGATTGGGGAATTATCAAAGCGATCTTTCGTTTCGGATTGCCGACCGGGATTCAGGGAATCGCGATGAACATCGGCGGCGTGTTCATGCTTGCTTTCATCGGTACGCTCGCACAAAGCGCGGCGGCGCAGGCGGCGTTTGCAGTTTCTTACACCGAGCTTTTCTCACTCGTCACGTGGACTTCGGTCGGATTGATGGGCGCTGCTGCCGCTGTTGCCGGACAGAACCTCGGCGCGGGTAATCCGGATCGCGCGGACGCGGCGGTACACGTTGCGGCGCGTTTCGGCTTTGCGGGCGCGATGTTTTTCGGATTGTTTTATTTGATCTTTCCGCGGCAACTGCTTGCCATATTCGGTATGAACGAACCCAACGTGGTTGAGATTGGCGTGCAGTTATTGCGCGTGCTCAGTCTCTCGGGACTGTTCATAGCGGTGGCATTGACTTACACCGGAGGATTACAGGGAACAGGTGACACGCGGAGTCCGCTCTATATCTCGATCATCTCTCAGATCGTCATTCCGCTTGGTATCTGTTTCGTGATTCAACAAACGAGCACGCTCGATCCGATCGATATTTGGATCGCGATTCTCGCGGGTCACGCGACGCGTTGTTTGTTGAGTGTGGTGCGGTTCAAGCAGGGCAAGTGGCGCATGATCGCCGTGAATATCGAGTCGAAGTAGAGCCACAAAAAGGCACAAAGGTTTTCTTGTGCCTCTTTGTGGCTATTTCTTCGCGCCAAGACTCTTTTTGAGGATCGCCACTAGGTCGACCACTTTCTGATCTGTTTCGGCCTCGGCTTCCACGCGCACCACGTTGCTGCGTTGCTTCTCTTTCTTCTTCACCAGCTTCAACAGATCGTCAGTCTGTTTGTCAGCCAGCTTCGTCGGCGTGAACTGTTTCTTCGATTTGTTCGCGATGAGTTTCTCAAACTTGCGTACAGTTGCCGCGGGTACGTCCTTCTTTTTCGGCAGTCCGACGTCCGCCGGCGAGCGAATCTCATCCGGAAACCGCATCGTCTCCGCTCGCAGGATTCCTTTTTCCGAGAAGATCGCGACGAGGTATTCCTTGCCGCGCATGACAAACGTTGCGATGCCGGCGAGCTCATTCTTGTCCATCGTCTCGGCCAGGAGTTTATAAGCTTTCTGCGAACCCGCGGCGGGTGTCAGGAAATAACCGCGTTCGAAATACAGCGGCGGGATCGAATCGGCCGGAACAAACTGCGTCAGGTTGATGTCGCGTGTCTTCTCCGGTTCGAGTCGCTCCAACTCTTCATCGGTGATGGTAACGTATTTGTTTTTGTCGATCTCATAGCCGCGAATGACCTCATCGGCGTCGAGATCCTTCCCGGTCTTTTCCGCGTAGTACTTTCGCGCGAGCGGGTGTCCGTCTGGTCCAAGCATGCGCAACGACGCGCGATTCGCGCGCGCCGCGGGAAACAAACTCACCGGCACACTCACCAAACCGAACGTCAACGTTCCAGACCAAAACGGTCTGCCTCCGGCGTTCTCGTCTTCGGCCGGCTGTTGTTTGCGTCTGGTACTAGGCAGCGCGTTTCTCCTTCTTCTTCAACGCGGCAATACTCTTTTCGAGCACATTGCCGAGATCCGCAGGTTTACGTTTGGTCTTCACCGCGCGCAGCCGTGGCGCGTGACCTTTGGCCTTTTTCTCGATGAACTCCACCACGCGGTTGCGATACTCGTCTTTGTAATCCTTCGGATTGAACTCACCCTTGAGCATCTCGACGAGCTGCTTCGCCATGTTCAATTCTTTTGCCGTCGGCGCTGCGCCGGCAGGCTTTGTTAGCTGGTCCGCGATGATGACTTCAGCAGCATCGCGCAACGTGAAGAGAAACAGGTAATCGTCTACCGGGCGCAGTCCACCGGCGTAATACTTGCCGCGCATCACCCAATGCGCAATGCCCTCGCTTTTCTTGTTGTTGAGAGCCTCGACGAGCGCGAAGTAATCCTTGTCGCCATCGTCTGGTCCAAGGTAGTAAGGGCGATCGTACCACTGCTGGCTGATCTCTGCCTGCGGCACAAACTCGACGATCTCGATATCACGCGACGGCGGCGGAGCTAGTTTGTCGAGATCCTCTTCGGTGAGGATCACGAATTTTCCCGGCTCGACCTCGTAGCCCTTTTGTATCTCCTCGGACGCCACTTCTTCACCCGAGTCGGGATCGACCATGTGTTGCTTCACGCGCGCTTTGTTTTTGTCGTCGAGAATGTGAAAGCGAACGGTTTTGTCTTCAACCGCCGAATAGAGTTTGACGGGAATCTTCGTCGTGCCGACTTTCAACTGGCCCTTCCAGATCGCGCGTGCCGCCATTAGCGTGACTCCTTTTCCGTCGCACGCGCTTCCGAGGAACGGGTAGTCTCGCAGCCGTGACAAAGCAGCTCGATCGTGACGGTTTCCTGTACGCATACTGAACAGACGTTAGCGTCACAATCGAGACAGTAAACGCCTGTTTGATATGCGTACGATTGGTGACACGACGAACAGACTTCACTGTCATCATCAAGCCACCACGGCGCCGCGACGTTTGTTTGCTGTTTAGCGCGTACCAGTTCTCGAACCTCCGTTTTGAGTTCAAGCTTTAGTTTGCGTAGCAGCCTAAAGGCTGAACTCTGAACTGCTCTAAACTATAACTACCCAAGTGAGATGCCTCGATTCAGGGCGATTCCTTTGGCTTTCATCACTACGTCGTCGTCAATCGTCTCAGAACCATCGAGCCATCCCTGGACCTGTTCGATGGACCTTCCGAGCGCCGTCGCGAACATTTCATTATCACCCTCAAACCCTCGATCCCGAAGCGCCGCGAGCATTCGTTTCGCCTCTTCCTGATCGGTTCCCTTATCGTCAACTTGCTGGTCGAGCGTCATGACAGACTCCTGTTCTGTTCCAGATCACCTAATGTGCTGGAACGAACTAAGCGCAAACCAGATGCCAGAGGGGAGTTTTGGGCTAGGGGAAAGGCGGAGAGAGCCATCAGGAATTATATGAATATTCACACGGAGGACGTTCATGTAACATGAGTGCGCTTTAAACCTCCTGAATTGGTCCAGATCGCCCAACAATCTCCTCCCACACAACTCAGCCCGTGTGAACTGTGAGGTTTTCCAGTGGCGGTTCCCTTGTCCATCGTCGCTAAAAAGCACCGCGACGGTTGTGTGCTCTTATCGACGGCAAGCGATCGTATCTTCAAACTCAACGGCGTAGGCGCGCTGACTTGGCTCGTTTTAGAGCAGAACCTGAACGCTCTTAGTCTCGAAGATGTGGTGGACGAGTTGCACCGCCATTTTGAGACTATTAACTACACCGGCGAGATGCGCTATGAAGTATCTCGTGAACAATTGCGAAGCGATACCAACCGCTTTCTTAAAAGTCTTGCTGATGCAGGTTTAGTACAGGTCCTCAATGATTCGCATGGTCGTGAATGTTATCGAAGTAGAGAAGGAGTTAGCGGAACCACCTCAACTACTCTTACAGAAGTAACCTCGAAACAGGCAAACGACGTATCTTTCGCGGCGATAACAATCACCTCTCCAACCCAGATCTCGAATAGCCGCGTGAGTAAGCGCGAGACACTGACCGCTCTATTTGGTCTGCTTGCAGTCGACTTGCTATTGCACTTCCGCGGCTTTGAAGCACTAATCAAGAGAGTTGAAGGCTGGCCCACCGCCGAACCACAAACAACAGACCCTGAACTCTGCCGGCGCATCTGCGCAACAGTCAATCGTGCGCAGGTGTATTACCCGAAAAAGGCGATGTGCCTGCAACACTCCGCAGTAATCACGTGTTTGTTGCGCCGTCACGCTGTACCGGCGCAAATGGTCTTGGCCGCCCAGGAGTTTCCGCCAAAAGCACATGCGTGGGTTGAAGTGTCAGGCGTGGTGGTGAACGACTTCAAGCAAGTGAAAACGAGGTATCGAGAGTTGAAAAGAATCTGACCGGAGAAGAAACCTAATGAGCGCGCTCGGCGCCGTCTTCAATTTCCACCAACGACCTTTCGACGCGGACGATCTCCGCGACCTGACAGCCTTGTGGCACGCTTTGCATAAATGGGGACCAGACGGTGGAAGTATTGTGACGAGCAATTTTGCGGGTTTCTGCTACCAGGCTTTCAACACTAATCGGGAAGCGCGTCTTGAAAAGCAACCACTGGTCGAACGTGACGGGCGCATTCTTGCTGCCGATGTTCGCATTGATAATCGTGAAGAACTATTCGCCGCTACTCACAACATACTCAACAGTCGTACTACCGATGCTGACTACCTCATGGCTGCGCATGGTTGCTGGGGCCAGATGTTTCCGTTTCATGTCGTCGGTGAATACGCCTTCGTGCTTTACCAACCACGTGATCGATCGCTACTACTGTGTCGTGATCACGCCGGTGCGCGCCCGCTCTACTACCATCAGAACAAAGATCGGTTGATCGTTTCATCACAACTCGCACCGCTGGTCGATCTCTTCGGCATCTCGCGTGATATCGATGAGGAGTACGTGGCCGGATGTATGTTGCGCGGCCCAAGAGTAGGACTCACGCCTTACCGCCACATTCATGCGGTAAAGCCGGGACATATAATCATCGCGACACAGTTGGGACATCTCACCGAAGAACGCTATTGGCAGCTCCAGCCGGGAAAAGAAGTCCGTTTCACCAGGGACGAGGAATACGAAGAGGCTTTTCGTTATCACCTGCGAAACGCAGTGCAAGCACCTTTGCGTACCGATCGGCGAGTAATGATCGAACTCAGTGGCGGCCTCGACAGTTCAACTGTTGCCTGTCTCGCGGCTGAGAGTATTCGGAGCAAACAAGTAGCGGCCACACTGTTCGATACGGTCTCTTACGTTTACGACGAATCGCCTACATCTGACGAAAGCAAATTTATCAATATCGTTGAGGGCCATTTGGGCCAGACCGGCAAACACGTTCGCGACGAGGACTCTAGCCTGCTGCCGCCGCCGAACGAGGACGTCGCCGCCGTTACTCCAAACCCGATGCTGTGTTCGTTTGGTTATCACGCGGCGCTTTGCCGATTGATGCAGGAGACTGGCGCTCGTGTTCTCTTAACCGGTATTGGCGGCGATCAGATCCTCGGAGCGAGTTACGACCCGTATCCGTTGCTTGCTGACCTACTGGTGTTGAGAAAGTCTGCTACGTTGCATCGTAGTCTGCGGTTGTGGAGTTCAGCTCTTGATAAGCCGTACATCTCTTTGCTCTGGCATAAAGCGTTAGTGCCGGTGATGCCCCGGCGGCTACAGCCATGGTGCAGGCGAGAGGTCATGAACAGAGTGCCGTCTTGGTTTAATCCGCATTTCGTTGCGCACACAAAGTTGCGCGAGCAAAGGCTTCCCTCTACGGACCCGTTTGGTTTTTCTCTTCCGAGTGAAAGAGATCGTTCCATCAGCTATCTCTCCGTAGTCAAAAGTATCTCACCTTGTTATCGGCGTGAATTGACGTGTCTGGATACTTCGCATCCTTTCGTGCACCGGCCGCTGGTCGAATTTCTGCAAGCAATCCCATTCGAACAGTTACTGAGACCGGGTGAGAACCGATCGCTGATGCGTCGAGCTTTGCGCGACCTGTTACCCGAAAAGATCGTGCGTCGAAAAACAAAAGGTGATCCATCGGAAGGACTCGCACGCGCGATGGCGCGTGAGGTGTCGGCGATGCGCTCGTTGTTCACGGATGCTCGCGCGTGCGCTCATGGTTTTATGGATTCAGCACCGTTACTCGCCGCTATCGATCGAGCTAAGAACGGGCTCGAGCGATATGCCGGCGCCTTGCTTTTCACGATTTCATTGGAGTTTTGGCTACGGTCGCTCGAGCAGCGCCCGACAGCCAAAGACTGCGCCAGCGTTGGTGGAAGACCACCGTTTGCGATGGCGTAGATGAGAAGTGCTCTGCCGTGACAACGAAGACGTGATGGTAGAGCCTTACCCTAACCAGACGCACCAGGAGGTGCTTAACAGGAGGAAACCAACATGAACGATCAATATGAAGCTGCCGAATTGCTCGTCATTGGCAGAGCCCAAGACGTCATTCTCGGTATCAAAGACAATGAAGTGCTGGACAATCGCTCGGGGGGTGATCCGAATTTCCAGGACACGATGCTTGGATGTTTCGACGAATAGAGCCCGGATTTTGATTCTGGGGCTTCAATCGGAAGCACGGCGGATCGTTGGGCACAGCTCAACGATCCGCCTCAATCAGGTTCGATCAGCGTTTCTGCCAACGCTACTCGCTCTTTAACCGGTACGATTGTTTTGGTGTTGGCATTGTATTCATACCTCACAATGGCCAATTCGCGCGCTATCACTTCACCCAGACCAACGAGACGGCGGCCATTCACCGGCAAGGCATCAATTTTCGTCACAAACCCGATGCGTGAGCTGGTCCCTTTGGCCAAGACGACGTTTGGATTGAGAGGCGTTAAAGTTCCAAATGCCGCGTGTGTGAAGATATCGAAGTAATCCAGGAGCAATGGACCGGGGCCGATCGAAATCGGATCGATTACAACTTTCCACTTTCCGCCCTTTGGTTGAGCGATCGCCACCTGTTCCCGTACGCCGCTGCGAGCGCTGAAGGCCTTGAGCGCGCACTCCTTTGCACAAAAGTACAGATAGAGATCCACGTCCGCGGTTTTTGTCGATGGCCCATCGATACGTGCCTTTAGTGTGCCTGCTCCTTCAGGCACGTTGATCTCGTAGATTAAGAGGTCGTTTCCATCGGCGATGACGGTGCGAGTTGAGAACACACTAGCCAAAGGCGTCTCAATGAACGAGCCATTGAAAGACGCAAAGTGGTTAGTGAACTGGACCTGATATCTATTCGAAACCTTTCGGACGCGTGTGGTGAGTTGGTTTGCCACCGATCTACACTCCGCTCCGTAAACCGTAGCCGTAATGAGAAAGCGGGCTCGCCGCGCTTCTGAGTCTCCCGGAACGAGCAGATTCTGATTTTCGACGATAACTTCCCAAACGCCCGGCTCCGGCTCCACGATGATGCGGTCCATGCTTCCGCCTGTTTGATATTCAGGTGACCACCGAAGAGGAGTGTCGTGCGCCTGATCAAATTCCTTGCCCGTCGGGCGCATAAATCTCAATCGAACAGTCCCGTGGTGAATCTCCAGATCGATCTTAAATGCGGAGGCGTTCTCAGGTACGTTGAAAAAGTAAGACGTGTAAGTGGGATACTCGGCAGCACCTCCACGGGTGACGGTAAAATCCTGGATTGCCGTGAATTGTTCCGCCGCAATCACCGTGTTCATGACCTGATAGATGGAACGCGCACCGTTAGTGTCATCGTCCAGATTGAGAATCGCGCT
>DATEHX010000194.1:0-7339 GCA_035279345.1 Pyrinomonadaceae bacterium
GATAATCACGGGGCTTCTATTATTGTTGACTTGTTCGCTGCCTGTTTTGGCCCAGGCGGCCAAAGGCATCGACAAACAGAATGAGCGTGCCAGAGACAGCGGCAACGAACGCACTCCGGCCAACAACGGCAACAAGACCGACGTAGGCGCCGGGCGCGGTTTTGACTTCGGACGTGGCCGCACACCCGAGACGCCGCCGCTAGCAAATCCATATCGACTCACAGGTCGTCGCGACGTGATCGTCAAAGCCGTTCAGGATCTGATGCGTGATCGGAAAATGGTGGTCGACGAAGGAGCGTCCAGGTTTACTGACGGCATCATCGTCAGTCAGCCATATACCTTCACCAAAGGCGCGGTTGTTTCCGAAGCGGAATTGAGCCGCTACGCTGAAGTGACTTCTTCGGATTCACGTGCCTGGACTCGCGGCCGCTACACGTTGACGGTTGAGATTCAACCAATCGACGGCAACACAGCGAACGTCGCAGTGAATGCAAAAGTTGAAGGACGCACTGACGGCGCGACCGGCGCTGAATGGACCACGCTCAGAAGCACCGGCCTCGCGGAAGATAATTTTCTCGATGGTCTCATCGTGGCGGTGACCGGAGCGGCCGCTCCCGGCCGGCCTCTGCCACAGCCTTAACAAATCACTTGAAGTAATCTGAATGTTCAACGATCCATTTCATCCGGAACAAGCTGCCACTCAACAAAACGACTCGACCAAGCGCAAACTCCTCGCCGTTGTTTGCGCTATGGCGGTCACTGCGATCCTGCTCGCCGGCTATGCGTACTTTCGCAAGTATCACGCGCAAAGAGTGCTTGAGAATGCGACACCGCCCGTAGCCGAGACCCCGCATAAAGGACCAGCGCTCGCGCACGTCGTCGTGGATGAACCCACGCTTGAAAAAGGCATGACGACAGTCGGCGGCGTCGTGAAAAACATCTCGAACCAACCGTTATCGGGTGTTTCCGTAACGTTGGAGTTGCGCAGGCGGAAAGACGGCAAGAGCGAACAGACAGTGTTGGCCGTCACGCCGCGACAGTTGCAACCGCAGCAGGAAGGTTCGTATGCGGCGAAGGTTTCGATCGACGACTTCGCTTCGGTTAAGCTCGCGGGAGTGCAAGCGGATCCGCAATCGACGACGATCGTTTACACAGCTTCGCAAGGTAAGAAGCGCCCACCGGAGCGATTGCCGCCGCAGGTGGTTGTGGGCAGCAAGCACACAACCAAGCCCGGCGACTTTATCAACACCCCAGACAACCCCGGCCGCGTTCCTTAAACTAATTCTTTATCCGTGTGTGTCCGTGTAATTCGTGGCTCACGTTTCTGTTTAAGGGTCGGCGTGCCGATGGTTAAGGTGAACTCTCAATGCGCAGTCGTGCAACGAAGCTGCCGCGTGAATCGTCAGAGTGGTTGAGAGTATCTGCGGGTTTGCGTTAGCATTTCCTCGACAACGGACAAAGCGAAACGAATGAAGAAGACATTTCCAAATAGAGTGCACGCTTGCGCTCGCTTCATCCTTTTCGGCTGTGCCCTTCTCCTGAGCACAAGCTTCGCATCGGCGCAAACGCCGCGGCCTCCGAGTGCCGACCCTCCTACTCGCGGCGATCAGAGTCCGATGGGTGGCTTTGAAGACGAGATTCGCGCTAAGCGTGCGATCAAGATGGCTGAGAAGGACCACGAGGAAAATCTTGAGCGTGCAAAAGAAATTGCCGATCTCGGCAAGTTCCTGCAAACCAGCCTTAAAGACAAGACGGCGATCGATCGCGAGTCAGCGAAGAAGCTCGATCGACTCGAGAAGTTGACGAAGAAGATTCGTAATGAATCCGGCGGCGAGGAAGAGGAAGTGAAAATCGTCGATCGCCCGACGGACATCACTGGAGCTGCAAATCAGATCGCGGAGAGCGCTGCGTCATTATCGAAGGCAGTCCAGGACACGCCGCGTCAGGTCGTTTCGGCTTCGGTGATCGGTAACGCTAATGTTCTACTTGAGCTGATAAAATTGCTGCGTGGATTCGACCCTCGACCCTAATCACAAATGCCCATTCGTTTACCCTTCCTGCTCGCGCTTCTGTTCATCACGACTTTAACTACGCTTGCCCAGGACGATGACGTTATCCGCACGACCACCGATAACGTCGTGCTCAATGTCACGGTCACTGACAAGACCGGCCAGTACGTAAAAGGACTCAAAGCTTCCGACTTTAAAGTCTATGAAGATGGAGTTGAAGTAAAACCCGAAGCGGTTGCGAGTTTCTCACTTCAAGAATCACCTTATGCCGCGGTCGTGTTGCTCGACAGTTCCGGCAGCATGGAAGCGCGTTTCACTCTCGCGCGTTCGGCCGCGATCAGATTTCTCGACGGGCTGCGCGAAGAAGACGTAGCCGCCGTTTATCGCTTCGATTCAAAAGTCGAACGAGTGCAGGAGTTCTCGGGCGGCAGAGATCTGGCGCCGATGGCCTACGCGATTCGCGCCAAAGGAATGACTAGTCTGAACGACGCGATCGTTGAAGCAGCGCGTACGCTCGCGGATCGAACAGAGCATCGCAAAGCGATCGTGATCCTTTCCGACGGTATGGACACGTTCAGCAAAGCGTCGAGTGACAAGGCAGTCGAAAGCGCGCTCGCGATCGGCGCGAGCATTTATGCTGTCGACATGTCTGACTTGCAAATGGGGGGATCGGCTGCGCGCGCGGGTGCGCCACAGTTGAAAGGATTCGCGGAGAAGACTGGCGGCAGATTCGTTGCGACGCCCGGTGGCCAGGCACTGCGCGATGCGTTCGCCGGCATTGCGGAAGAGTTGGGGCGTCAATACACGATCGCTTACCGGCCGCTAAACAGGACTCGCGACGGCAAATGGAGGAAGCTGGAAGTTAAAGTGAGTCGTGATGATCTCACGGTGCGCACGCGTAAGGGTTATCGCGCGCCGAAGAAGTAGTGCCACAAAGAGGCACAAGAAGCACAAGAAGCACAAGGGATTTAGCGACTGGTCTTTGTGAGTAATTTATCGCGGTGCCGCTCAAAAGCGAGATCGATCAACGTCTCGAGCAACTGCGCAAAAGACAGACCTGAAGCCTGCCACATCTTTGGATAGCCCGACACCTCAGTCAGTCCCGGCATCGTATTCAACTCATTGATAATCAGATTGCCGCCATTGCGCGGCAGAAAGAAATCCACGCGCGCGAGTCCCGCACCGTCAATCGACTGAAACGCACGGATCGCCATCTTCTGAATTCGCGTGGTCATCGCTTTCGTCAGCGGTGCCGGAACCACAAAGCTTACGTTACCGGTACTCGAATACTTCTCGGTATAGTCGAGGAAGCGTGCCGCTTCGTCGTAGATCACATACTCACCAGGCAAACTCGCTTTCGGTTCGTCGTTCCCTAACACGGCGCACTCAATCTCGCGCGCGACGACTTCTTCTTCGACGATGATCTTGCGATCGTATTCCGCGGCGAGTTCGATCGCGTCGCTCAGCGATTTCCGATCGTTGGCTCGCGAAATACCGACCGAGGAGCCGAGGTTTGCCGGCTTAACAAAACAGGGAAAGCCGATCTGACTGATCACTTTGCGGATCACTTTCGCGGAGTCCGCGCGCCACTGCGAACGAAGAAACCAAACGTGCTTGCAGATCGGAAGTCCGGCTTCGACAAACAACGACTTCATCGCCACTTTGTCCATGCCGCACGCCGATGCGAGCACGCCACAACCGACATAAGGCACGTCGGCCATCTCAAGTAATCCTTGAAGTGTCCCGTCTTCACCGTAAGTGCCGTGCAGTGCTGGAAAGACCACGTCGAGCTTTTCGGCAACGAGTGGTTGCGAGTCACGTTGAAGTGAAACGAGACCTTTGTGAGAAGGATCGCCGAGGAGCGCGATGTCGCCGGTCGTTGCGGTTGCTGATGAAGTGAGCAGCGGTTGTACAGCCGCGGGTAACAGTTGAGCCGAGTCGGACGGCGGCAGCCACTTCCCTGACTTCGTGATCGCGATCGGAACCACGTCAAACTTTTTCCGATCGATACTTTCAACGATCGCCCGCGCCGAACGAATAGAAACCTCGTGTTCACCCGATCGCCCGCCGAAGATCACTCCGACGCGAAGCTTTTTTGGCACTCTACCCAGACCACCTTTCGCCAGCCTTCTACAGAATTGTTTTTCCCAATGCGGAAAGGATTAGCTCAACACCTAACTCGGCCGTCTTATTATTAACATCCAACGCCGTGTTGATCTCGACGATTTCCAACTGGCGCATGCCGCCATGTTCGGCAACCAACTCCATGCCGAGATGCGCTTCACGATAAGTCAGTCCGCCGCGAACGAGTGTTCCGGAGCCGGGCGCATCGCCGGGATCGAGTGCGTCGACATCAAACGTGACCGCGTAGCCTGCCGTACCCTTCGAAGCGATCGCGATCGCGTCGTCCATGCACGCGCGCATGCCACGTTCGTCGATCTCTCGCATCGTGAAAAAGCGCACGCCGAGTTTCCGGATCAGATCGCGTTCACCGGGATCGACATCACGTGCGCCGACGTGCGCACACAAAGCCGGATCGATTTTCGGTGAGAACCCCGCGATACGTGTCAGTTCCGGCGCGCCGTAACCGAGCAAAGCGGAGAGTGGCATTCCATGAAGGTTTCCTGAAGGGGTGGACTCAGGCGTGTTCATGTCCGCGTGCGCGTCAAACCAGATCAGCCCCAGGGATTGTTCGCGTTTGCGGTAAAAACTCGCCGCGCCGGAAAACGATCCCATCGCAATCGAGTGATCGCCACCGAGAACAATCGGAAACTCATCCGCTTCAAGTATTCCTTCAACTTCAACGGCAAGTTGTTCGCACGCATTACTTATCTCGCGCACGTACTTCAGCTTCTCGGCCTCTTCAGGAAAAACTTGAGGTCGTTCCAGCCGCATATCGCCGAGATCACGGACGGAATATCCGAGCCGCGCGATGCGTTGATTCAAACGCGCCACACGCAGCGCCGCTGGACCCATGTCCACACCCGCCATGCTTGCGCCATAGCCGAGTGGCACGCCCAGTATCGTTACCGCCTTTTTCGCTTCCGTGCTCATGTGAAGATTAACTACCGAGGTCCGAAAGGAAACCGCCGCCTCCGCCACCCTGGCTCGGGAAGAACGGCTTCAGCAACCCTGCCAGCGCCGCGAGATTACGCGTCTGAATTAACAGCTCGCCCGGTCCACTAAACTCCGCCACGATTCCCTCACCGCTCATCAGGCTGCGGAAGAATCCCGAAGCTGCTTTGCGCAGCGTGTACTGCATCGAGCCTTCCCACGCCACCAGGTGACCGGTATCGACAACGTAGCGTTCTCCCGGCCGCAACTGCTTTCGATAGATCGCGCCAAACGAAGACACGAGCAACAATCCCTGACCCTGCACGAGCAGTACAAACAATCCCTCGCCGGAGAAGAAACTCTTTGCGCCGCCCCATTTCGTATCGACGCTCAAACTCGCATCACCCGCGAGATACGAACTCGATTGCACGAAGAACGGCTGGCCAGTCAATTCAATCGCCGCGATATCACCCGGCGCGCCCGGCGCGAGCGTCAGTTCGCCGGGACCACCGCGCGCAGTAAACGTCGACATAAACGCCGACTCGCCACCCGCCGCGCGTTTGATCGCGCCGAAGATGCCGCCCTTCATCTGCGATTGAAGTTCTACGTTAGCCGACATCGAGACCATCGCGCCCGATTCAGCCTGAATCGACTGCTCGGCCTGAAGCTGCAATACCGCAAGCGAGAACGACGGTTGATGTAATACCTGATATTGGTAGCCTCTTCCCTGCCCGCGCGAGTCCTGATCGATCTGCATTAACGCTCCTCTTCAACTACGGCCTGATACGATAGAGCATTCGCGGAAACGGAATCGTCTCCCTGATATGTTCTATCCCGCACATCCACGCCGTACAACGTTCAATCCCCATCCCAAACCCGCCGTGCGGCACGCTGCCGTAACGGCGCAGATCGAGATACCACTCAAATGCCTCCTGCGGTAACTCGTGCAACGCGATCTGTTCTTTCAAAAACTCGAGCGAGGTCGCACGCTCACCGCCACCGATGACTTCACCATAACCTTCCGGCGCGAGTACGTCGACTCCCAGCGCCAGTTCCGGCCGTTCCGGATCGCGAGCCATGTAAAACGCTTTAACCGCGGCCGGGTAGTGGTGAACCATCACCGGCTTATCGAACTTACTCGAGATATAAGTCTCGTCAGGTGCGCCAAAGTCTCCGCCCCATTCAAACTTCCCTTCCAGCGCGCCCTTTTCGAATCCCTCAACCAACATCTTAGCCGCGTCGTCGTAATGAACTCGCGGAAACGGCGGCACGATCGCTTCGAGTTTGCTCTGGTCGCGTTCAAGCACTTTCAACTCTTCCTGGCGATCTTCGAGCACGCGCGCGGCGATGTAGGACAGAAACCGTTCCGAAAGGCTCATCACGTCGTCGAGCGTGGCGTAAGCCATTTCCGGCTCGACCATCCAGAACTCCGTCAGGTGTCGCCGCGTCTTGGATTTTTCCGCGCGGAAGGTCGGACCAAAACAATAAGCCTTCCCGAAAGCCGCCGCGGTTGCCTCGTTGTAAAGTTGGCCTGACTGCGTCAGGTACGCTTTCTCACCGTCGAAGTAGTCAACTTCAAACAGCGTCGTCGTGCCTTCACACGCGGCGGGAGTGAAGATCGGTGAATCAGCCAGCGTGAATCCGTCGTTGTCGAGAAAGTTACGAACCGCCTGCACGACCGTGTGACGCACTTTCAAAACCGCGTGCTGCCGACGCGAACGCAGCCAGATGTGCCGGTGATCCATCAGGAACTCCGTGCCGTGTTCCTTTGGCGTGATCGGATAGTCGTGAACCTGCTGCAAGACTTCGGCGCTAGTGACGTCGATCTCGTAGCCGCCGGGCGCACGTTCGTCGGCGCGTACGGTTCCTTTGACCACGAGCGCGGATTCCTGGCCCATGGCTTTCAATTGTTCCCAGGTTTCGGGGTCGACGGCGCTCTTCAAGACGACGCATTGAACGACGCCAGTGCCGTCGCGCAATTGCGGAAAAGCAATCTTTCCGCTCGAACGCATGTTGTAGAGCCAGCCTTTTAGGGTTACTTCACTGCCGACGTGTTGTGCGAGTTGGTTGATATAGGTGTGGGTGCTCAAAGTTAGTCAATTCGTTCCTTAATCATGCGGCGCAAGGTGGGAAACCGTTCCAGCCACTCGGCGGCCTGCAAGACGATCTGTAGAGTCGGTTGAATAAAACGTTCGTAAGCTGCTCCGCGTCCGAACACCGCGGTTTGGCAGGAGAACGTTCCCGTGGCTTTCAAGCCACGTTGAATTGTCATCAGG
>DATEHX010000195.1:0-19117 GCA_035279345.1 Pyrinomonadaceae bacterium
GCAAGAGAATTTTCAGGTGCAGACGGGCTGTCTCAGTCGGTGCTGCTCCCCCATAGGCGAGAAGAGGTAGTATCGATGAAGTTCTGTTCCAGATGTGAAGAAGAATTCGCTGACAAGTTCAGCTTCTGTCCTGTCGACGGAACGCCGTTGACACCCGTTTCAGCAAAGGTCCCGACTGCTTCAGCGAACATCGTGGACCCAAGCCTAACCGTCAGCCAGGATAAGGACCCGTCGGTCACTATCGCTCAAGGCATCACGCCGGAGGGTTTTAACTCCGGCATACCGCCGAGCGAGTCTGATTACGTTGCCTCCGGCAATGGTTCCATGGCGCTGGTCCCGCATGACGACGAATACCATCTTACATTCTTGAGCGATAGGGGTTTGGTTTCCCGCCTGGTCGGCGAAGTCAGCGACGAGTATCAACTGACCTGGCCGGAATTCAAACGCGATCCATTTGGGTTCGTTAAGCGAACATTCGTCGGCTACGGCAACCTGTTCATGAAGTTTCTGCGTAAGCCGAACGTAATGACCGCGATCGGTGCGGCTTTCCTTGGCATTCTCGCGATAATGGGCGCCGCGTTCCTGATGGATCGCTCACACTCCGCGAATTCGTCTCGCGTGGGCATCGCGGTTTTCGCACTGTTAGCTGTCGGTTTGCTCGTAGCGCTGTTTTCAAACTGGCTCGGTCGCGAGCGTGGCGCTGCTGTCATGGGTGCTGAGCCTTCAGATTCGAGCAGCGTTATTGCGGCGATGGTTACATCGTTCGCCTTCCTGTTTGCGATTCTCGGCCTGGTCCTCTTCCTGAATTTCAAGCCCAAGGCATTGATTGCCCAGAACCAGAGCGAAGAGGCCGAAATGGCCGATCAGATTTTTGATATTCCCGACGAACAGCCGACGCCCGATCCGGGAACTGCCGGATTTAATAAAGGCAGTGGTGGCGGCAGCAAGCCGAAACCCGAGCGGGCCGGTGGCGGTGGCGGTGGCGGTCGTGAAGAAGCGAAGCCGGCTTCGTTCGGTAAATTACCGCAGGCATCGTTAACTGTGCCGCAGATATTGCCGCCGGATCCCAAGCCACCGCAAATTAAGAACCCATCGTTGCCGGTAGCTGCGACCGTGGTAGCTGACCCGCTGTTGGTTCCGCCTGATGCGCGTGTGTTGCCTTACGGCGACTACAAATCCAAGAGCACTGATCCTTCGTCTGGTACAGGCTCCGGCAACGGTATCGGCAGCGGCACCGGCACAGGTGTCGGTCCTGGTGAAGGTGCCGGTGTTGGTCCAGGCCGCGACGGCAACATCGGCGGTGGCGATCGTCGCGATGGCGGCGGTGGTCCGGGTGGCGGCGGTGGCGGCGGTAACCAGATTTATAGTGGTAAGGACGTGACGTCGAAAGCACGTCTGATTTCCAAGCCCGAGCCGCAGTACACCGAAGACGCGCGTAAGAACCAGATTGTCGGTACGGTCGTGCTGAAGGTGGTGTTCGCCTCGAACGGAACCGTAACAAACATCCGCACGGTTTCAGGTCTGCCCTATGGATTGACTGAAAGGGCGATTGCCGCGGCGCGTCAAATCAAGTTCCAGCCGGCAACCAAGGATGGGCATCCAGTTTCGATGTGGATGCAGTTGGAATACAACTTCAACCTTTACTAAGTTCAAATTAAACTAAGGCTGTGAGCCACGGATTAAGATCAGTTCTAATCCGTGGCTTTTAGCTTTTCCGCAAGGCGCTTGATGCGGGTAATCCCTTCCTCGATCTGGGTCATGGACGTCGCGTAAGAAATGCGCACGTAACCTTCCGCGCCAAAGCCCGCGCCATCGGTAACGACAGTGTGCTCCTCTTCGAGCAGCCGCTGCGCAAACTCACCGGAAGTCTTTAGTCCGTTCTTCAAAAGGCCACGCACGTTTGGAAACGCGTAGAACGCGCCTTCGGGTTCGGCGCACGTGATTCCGGGAATGTCGCACAAGGCTTTCAAGAGCCACGCTCGGCGGCGCGTGTATTCGGCGAGCATTTCGCCGACTGACTCTTGCGGTCCATTGAGCGCTTCGACCGCAGCCCACTGCGCCATGGAATTCGTGTTCGAGGTCGAGTGGCCTTGTACCTTCAACATTGCTTTGGTCCACTCAGCCGGAGCGAGTGCGTAACCGACTCGCCAGCCGGTCATCGCATACGTTTTTGAAAACGATCCCGCGATGCACAAATGTGAGCGGAGTTCGGCCGGCAGACTTGCCGCGCTAAACACTTCCGCGGGCGGGTAGACAAAGCGTAGATAGCATTCGTCTGAAACAACGTAGATGCCGCGTTCGGTGGTTAATTCCAGAATGCGGCGGAAGTCGTTCGGTGGCAGCACGCGTCCGGAAGGATTCGACGGCGAGTTAAGAATGATCAACTTCGTGCGCGGCGTGATCGCTTTTTCGACCTGTTCCGCCGTGAGCACAAATTCCGTCTCTTCGGTTTCGATAAAGACCGGAGTGCCACCGGCAAAAACGACGACTTCAGGAAACGTCACCCAATACGGCTTCGGAATCAAAACCTCGTCACCCGGATCGATCAACGTCACGACTGCGTTGAAGATCGCCTGCTTGCCGCCTGCCGTCGCCATCACTTCGGACGGTTGATACTCGGTACCGAACGTTTTGCTGTAGAACTGGATGATGCTTCTTTGCAGTTCGCGAATACCGCCGGCCGCGGTGTACTTCGTGCGTCCGGCTTTCATCGCGGCGATGGCGGCCTGCTTGATGTTTTCCGGCGTGTCGAAGTCGGGTTCGCCCGCGCCGAAATCGCAGACGTTCACACCCGCCGCGCGCAACGCTTCGGCGGCTTGCATTGCCGCCATCGTGGCCGACGACTGCATGCGGCGGACGTTTTCAGAAACAGGAAATCGGGGCGGCTTTGACATGGTGGCGGGAAACGTCTTCATCTTGGGGATATCTTTTCCTTCATGCGTTGTTCGACCAGCGGCGGTACGAGACCTTCGACCGTGCCACCTAAGTGAAATACCTCTTTAACCAGGCGCGAACTGACGTAAGAGTAACTCTCTGCGGGCATCATGAACACGGTCTCGATGCCCGGCTCCAGCCGGCGATTCATCAGCGCCATTTGCAATTCATACTCGTAGTCAGAGATCGCGCGAATGCCACGCACGATCACGTCCGCTTGTTGCGCGACGGCGTATTCGACGAGCAGTCCACTGAAAGAGTCAACGCGTAATTCGCAGTGCCGCTGGTCGATGTGTTCGAGAACTTCCGCGAGCATCTCGCGGCGCTCGTCGACAGTAAAGAACGGTTGCTTCTCGGGATTCACGAGAATGGCGATTATGATTTCATCAAACAGTTTGCAGCCGCGCTCGATGATGTCCAGGTGACCGTTGGTAACGGGATCAAACGAACCGGGGTAGATGGCGCGTCGCATTTATGAGCATGGTACAGGATTTACAGGAGCCTGTGTAGATTTAACAGGAGCCTGTAGGATTTACAGAAGTCTCTGAGATGTGCTTCAATACGCTTTGACAATTCACGTGGTGAGTTAAAGCGACTTGCGGCCACGTAAAATAATCCGCTAAACAGCTCGATGAGTCAGTTTTTAAGGCTCCGCGTTGTTAAGCGCGGGGCCTTTTTATCATTGTCGATTATTGATTGTTGATTGCCGATTTGGCGTCTGGCTAAGCGGCAGGTGTAGCAGTAACCGGCAATCGAAAATCGGCAATCAAAAATCATCAATGCCAACGATGTCTATACTCGACGCAATAAAAGAACGCATCGTAGTCTTCGATGGCGCGATGGGCACCAATCTTCAGGTCCAGAACCTGACGCTCGATGACTTTGGTGGTCCACGCTTCGAAGGTTGTAACGAAAATCTGCTCGTCACCCGGCCGGACGCTGTCGAAAACGTTCATACCGCTTTTCTCGACGCCGGTTGCGACGTCATCGAGACCAACTCCTTCAACGGCACACCCGTCGACTTCGCCGAATATGACATCGCCGATCAAGCTCACGAGATGAACGTCCGCGCGGCGCGACTCGCGAAGCGCATCGCCTCCGATTATTCAACCAAAGCAAAACCGCGCTGGGTCGCCGGTTCGATGGGGCCGGGACGAAAACTTCCAACGCTGGGCCATATCTCGTTCGCGGACCTGCGTGATGCGTACAAGGTTCAGGTTCATGGTCTGCTCGACGGCGGTGTCGATCTGCTCATCGTCGAAACCTGCCAGGATCTGCTGCAAACCAAGGCAGCGCTCGGCGCAATCTTTTCCGTCTTTGAAGAGAAACGCGTGCGCGTTCCCGTGATCGCACAAGTCACGATCGAAACGTTCGGCACGATGCTCAACGGCACCGAGATCTCCGCCGCGTTAACGTCGCTCGCGCCGTTTCCGATCGACGTCATCGGCATGAATTGCGGCACCGGTCCAAAGCACATGACCGAGAGCATCAGGTATCTGTGCGAGAACGCGCCGCTGCCGGTTTCAGTGCTGCCGAACGCGGGTCTGCCTTCAGTGGTCGAAGGCAAGATGCACTACGACGAAACCCCGGACAGTTTCACGGCTCAGATCGTACACTTCGCGAGCGACTTCGGCGTCAACATCGTCGGCGGTTGTTGCGGCACGACGCCCGAGCACTTGCGCAAGGTTGTCGAAGCGATGCAAAGCATCACGCCCAAGCAACGCGATGCCAAACTCGTCGCGGCAGCGTCGTCGATCTACATTCAACAGCCTTACGTGCAGGACGCGTCGTTTCTGATCATCGGCGAACGCGTGAATGCGAGCGGTTCGAAAAAGATGCGCGACCTGTTGAACGCCGCCGACTGGGACGGTCTGGTCGCACTCGGCAAGGACCAGGAACGCGAAGGCGCGCACATTCTCGACGTCAACGTTGATTTCGTCGGGCGTGATGGTGAAGCCGACATGCACGAACTCGCGTCGCGTCTAGTGACGAACGTCAAAATCCCGTTGATGTTCGACTCGACCGAGTGGCAAAAAATGGAAGCCGGACTGCAACACGCGGGCGGCAAGTCGATTCTCAATTCGACTAACTACGAAGACGGTGTACCGCGCTTTCTGAAAGTGATCGACCTCGCGAAGAAGTACGGCGCGAGCGTGGTGATCGGCACGATCGACGAAGAGGGAATGGCGCGCAGTGCGGAAGGTAAGTTCAAGATCGCGAAGCGCGCTTACGAACAGGCGACACAGGAAGCTGGTCTGCCGGCGTCTGACATCTTCTTCGATCCGCTCGCGCTGCCGATCTCAACCGGCATCGAAGAAGACCGCCGCAACGCGCTCGAAACTCTCGAAGGAATCAAGCGCATCAAGAGCGAACTGCCCGGCGCCTACACGCTGCTTGGCGTGTCGAACATTTCGTTTGGTTTGAGTCCTGCGTCTCGCGTCGTGCTCAATTCCGTTTTTCTGCACGATGCTGTAGAAGCCGGACTCGACGCCGCGATCGTCAACGCCAGCAAGATCGAGCCGTTGAATCGTATCGGCGAAAAAGAGATACAGGTCGCGCGCGAGTTGATCTACGACCAGCGCCGGTTTGAAAACGATGTTTGTGTTTACGATCCGCTAACCGAGTTCACAAAACTCTTCGAAGGCGTTAAGTCGAAGGCGGCGAAGAAGGCTAGCAAGGGCGATACCGTCGAGGAACGTCTCAAGAATCACATCATCGACGGCGAGAAGATTGGTCTGGAAGACGAGCTCAAGGTCGCACTCGAAACGCATCCGGCGCTCGACATCATCAACAACATTCTTCTGGACGGTATGAAGGTCGTCGGCGATCTGTTCGGCAGCGGCCAGATGCAGTTGCCGTTTGTGTTGCAGTCGGCGGAAGCGATGAAATCTGCCGTTCGCTTTCTCGAACCGTTCATGGAGAAGAAGGGCGGTGCGACGTCGAAGGGCATTATGGTGCTGGCGACGGTGAAGGGCGACGTTCACGACATCGGCAAGAACCTCGTCGACATCATTCTCACAAACAACGGCTACAAGGTGCACAACCTCGGCATCAAGCAGACGATTGAGGCGATTCTTCAGGCGTCCGAAGAGACGGGCGCGCATGCGATCGGCATGAGCGGTTTGCTTGTGAAGTCGACGCTGATCATGAAAGACAACCTCGAGTTGATGAACGAGCGCGGCGTGAAGGTACCGGTGATTCTCGGTGGCGCGGCGTTGACACGGCGCTACGTCGAGGATGATCTGAAGTCGATTTATAAAGGAACGTTGTTTTATGCGCACGATGCGTTTGCGGGGTTGCGCACGATGGACCAACTTGTCGGGGCCACGGATGTCACGGAAACCACGGACAAACCGGAGAAAGTTGTAGTTGAAGAGGATGTGGAGGATCTTGTAGGCGAGGAAGCAAAGCTCGGGATTCGCAAAGCGGCGCGACCGCGCGGTGCGGCGCCGAGTGTTAACACCACGCATACGACGCGTTCGGAAGTGAATCCGGAAGCACCGATTCCAACGGCGCCGTTCTACGGTTCGCGTGTTGTTGAAGACATTTCGCTTGATGATGTGTTTGCTTTTGTTAACGAGAATGCACTGTTCAAAGGTCAGTGGCAGTTCAAACAGGGCAAGACGCCGCCGGAACAGTATCAGGCGCTCGTGCGCGACAAGGTCCGGCCGGTTTATGAAGAGCTGAAAGAACGATCGAAACGAGAGCGGTTGCTCGTTCCGAAAGCCGTCTATGGGTACTTCAACTGCCAGTCAGCCGGAAACGATCTGATCGTTTACAACGAGAATCAACGTGAGCAGGTGCGTTTCACTTTTCCACGTCAGCCCGCGAACAAACATCTGTGTCTTGCCGATTTCTTCGCTTCCGAAGATTCGGGAAGGATGGACGTCGTGGCGTTTCATCTCGTGACGGTCGGCCGGCGCGCGAGTGAGTATGCACACGAGCTGTTCAAGGCAGACAACTACGCTGACTATCTCTACTTTCACGGATTGAGCGTTGAGTCGGCCGAAGCACTCGCCGAGTTCTGGCATAAACGCATCCGGGAAGAACTGGGCATCGCGGGCAACGACGCGCCGAATCTTGCGCGTCTGTTTCATCAGCAGTACCAGGGGTCGCGTTACAGTTTCGGTTATCCTGCTTGCCCGCGGCTCGAAGATCAGGAGAAGCTTTTCACGCTGCTCGATCCGGCGCGGATTGATGTTTCGCTGACGGAAGAGTTTCAGCTAGAGCCGGAACAGTCTACTTCGGCTATTATTGTGCATCATCCGGAGGCGAAGTACTTTTCGATCGAATGAAGCCACAAAGAGGCACAAGACACAAGAGGCACAAACCTTTTCTAGATTTTTGTGCCTCTTGTGCTTCTTGTGCCTCTTGTGGCTAAAGCGAACTCTTGAACGACCCAACTCCAACAGACGAAGAACTTCAGGTCCTTTCCTGGTTTGAACGCTTTGCCTATCGTCTGACACGCCGTATGAATCGCGGCGGGTGGAAACGGTTCTGGACGTGGTGCCAGAGCACGATGGGCGCCGGCTGGATTCATCTCTCCACTTACAACATCATGAACGTCTACGGCCTCGAGCACGTCGAAGCGGCGTCGCGCGAGCGCCCGTTGTTGCTGGTGGCGAATCATCGGTCGTTCTTCGACATGTATGCCGTGTCGGCAATGCTGTTTCGCCTGACGAAGTGGCGCAAACAGCTTTTCTTTCCCGTGCGGGGAAGGTTCTTTTATCAGTCGCCGCTGGGGTTGATTGTAAACCTGATCATGGGCTGGTGGTCCATGTATCCGCCGTTCTTCGCAACAGGCGATCATCCGCTTCCCGAGAAGCGCACGTTTGATAAGTTCTCGTTTCGACTTCTGACGGATCTCGCAAGCACGGGGCCGGGCAACGTCATCGGATTTCATCCCGAAGGAAAGCGTAACAAGGATGACGATCCGTATTCGTTTCTGCGTGCGCAGCCGGGCGTCGGGAAGTTGATCCTGGAAGCGAAGCCGCAAGTGATCCCGGTGTTCATCGCGGGTCTGTGCAATGATCTGCCACGGCAGGTGGCGCGAAACTGGAACCGCGAGGAGGTTATTCGCATTCACTTTGGACCACTGATCGATCTTGGCGACTACGTTGACCGTCCGGATCGCCTTCGTACGCACAAAGAGATCGCGGACATGGTGATGGGAAAGATCGTCGAGCTGGCGGAAAACGATAAAAAACTTCATGGCTCTACCGCTGGTAATAATTAATCCATCGTCTGCAAGCGGCAGCACGGGCGAAGCGTGGCCGCGAGTCGCGAGTGATCTGCGTTCGGAGTTTGGCGCATTTCAAACTGCGTTCACGAAAGTTCGTGGCGACGCGGCGTCGATTGCGGCTGACGCGGCGCGCAAGGGAGTCAAACTGATCATCGCCTGCGGCGGCGATGGAACGATTTCCGAAGTCGCGAACGGCATACTGACTTCCGGCAAAGACGCTGAACTCGGAATTTTGCCGAGTGGAACCGGGGGCGACTTTCGCCGTTCGCTGGAAATTCCGTCGAGTAGCCGCGCGGCCGCGCAGGTGCTGCGCACCGGCCGCACGCGACGGATCGACGTTGGGCGCATCAGCTTCGTCGATCACCACGGTGCCGAAGCGATGCGGTATTTTGTAGGTGTTGCATCCTGTGGCCTGAGTACAAAAGTGATCGAGCATGTGAAAGCCGGAGGGCCTGACTGGCTACCGGCAAACACGCCGCGTTGGCTCGGTGGACGCATTTCCTTCGGCGCGTCGCTGGTGCAAACCGCGCTGCGCAACGAAGCAACACGTCTTTTAGTGCAACTCGACGACGAACACGAGCGAAACGTTTTAGTCGCGACACTGTGCATCGCCAACGCGCGTTACTTCGGCGGCGGGATGAAGATTGCTCCGGAAGCGAAACTGACTGATGGGAAGTTTGATGTCGTCGGCGTCGGCGACCTCGGGGCGATGAAGCTCTTCACGAGCGCGCCGCGAGTGTACACGGGATCGCATCTCTCGATGCCGGAAGTGAGTCACGCGCTCGCGCGCAAGGTCACTGTTCGACCTGCCGAACGCGGTGCGACAGTCGATCTGGAAGTCGACGGAGAACTTCCTGGAAAACTCCCGGCAACGTTCCAGATCATTCCCGAAGCGCTCAGCGTGCGTTGTAAGTGAACACAGCCGCAAAGAGGCACAAGAAGTACACCGAATTTGCAAACAGACTTTGCCTTTTGTGCTTCTTTGTGGCTCAGATTAGATTTCTCTTTCCGTGCCTCACTAAAAAATTTATGATGGCCTCAGGCCATGGATGACCGACGATCTAGACCCCGGTTGAGTGTGCACCTCGACGCGGTTTGGCAGGACGCCGAGGAACGACACTCGGCACGGGTTACCGATCTTTCGGATGGCGGGTGTTACCTCGATACGGTAGGCGAGGTTATGGTCGGAGAGATCGTCGCGTTCCGCGTGCTGTTGCCTGACGGCGAGTGGCTTTATCTCGAAGGCGAAGTCCGGCATCATCGTCACCGCAACGGTTTTGGAGTGCAGTTTGTCGAACTAAACGAAGAACAGACGGAGAATTTGCAGCGTCTGCTGGCGATCGCGCGCGAAGGTGGTCCGGAAGCGTTCGTGATCTCCGCGGATTTGGTTGAAGATTAAAGCCCAGGGGGAAAGCCTCACCGCGTCACGAACAGTTAATGGCGATTCAAGGTACTTTGAAAACAATGAGCCTGACTGACCTGCTGCAATTTTTGGCAGCGGGAAGAAAGTCGGGGACGTTGAAGTTTGATCGCGGCAAGGTCACCAAGCAGGTCTACTTCAAAGGCGGGATGATCGTCGGGTCGAAATCAAACGACCCGCGGGAATACCTCGGCCAGGTGCTGCTTCATTACGGCAAAGTCGACGACGGTCAACTTAAAACCGCGCGGGAAGTGCAGCGGACCTCGGGCGCCAAACTCGGCGAGGTGTTGGTCCAACAAGGTTTCCTCACCGAAGCGGAAGTGCTCGAGATCCTGAAAACGCGCACGCTCGACGCGATCTACGACCTGTTCGTGTGGGAAGAGGGCGACTTCGAGTTTTACGACGACGATCCGTTGCCGGAAGATCTGTTGTTGATTGAAGTCGAGCCGACCAACGTGATCATGGAAGGCATTTACCGCATCGACGAGCTCGCGCGTTATCAAACGCTCGTGCCTTCCGACCGATCAATTCTCGAACTCAACGCTGGTTGGACTTCGTCGTTGAAACTCGGCAAGGAGTTTCGGCAGGTACTGTTTTTTGTCGAGAAGCGAATGTCGGTCGCGGAGATCTGTTATCACATGCACGCCTCCGCGTTTCATGTTTACGGTCAACTCTACACGTTGATCAGCGAAGGCGTCGCACGCGTTACCGGTGAGAAGGCGGAAGAGGTTGCGCCGCCCGGCAGCGAGATCGAAGATTTGCCGGAGAGTGTGACCGAGATGGTGTGGTCTGCCGAACGCAAACTCGAGAATGATCCCGAAGCCGCGTTGCAGATCGTCCAGACCGCTTTACAGCAGCAACCCAACAATCCCGAAGCGCAGGCACTATTGCCGGCTGCGGAGGAGGCGTACGTCAAACACGTCTACTCGACGAGCGGCCTAACGCCGCGTTCAGTTCCGCAACTGCGAATCTCGCCGACTGAGCTGACGAATTTGCAGATCGATCCGCAGGAAGGCTTTGTCCTTTCGCGAATCAACGGCGCGTGGGACATCCAGTCGATCCTTTCCATCTGTCCTTTTCGCGAGGCCGATTGCCTGCGCATGATCAAGAAACTGCGCGAGCGCGGCGTGATCTGGTTTGATCCGGCTTGAGACTCAGCGCATTATGTGGCCGGAAAGGACATCACTATGTCAGAGAAAAATAAAGCGCTGATTAGGCGTTGGTTCGAAGAGGTTTGGAACCAGGGCAGAAGCGACGTGATCGATGAGTTGCTGGCTGAAGACGCGGTGATTCACGGACTTGTTGATGGCGCTGGAAACCCGGTGAATGGCCTCGACGGCTTTCACGATTTTCATACCCAGTTTCGCGGCGCGTTTCCGGACCTCATTGTTTCAGTCGACGACACGATTGGGGAAGGTGACATGGTCGTTGCGCGTTGCAGTGTGCGAGGCAAGCACACGGGTAACCATCTTGGATTTGCCGCGACGAACGCTCCGGTTCAGTTTGACGGCGTGGCGATCACGCGCATCGAGAACGGTAAGATTGCCGAAGCCTGGAACCATTTCGATTTCGCTCAGATGAATCGGCAGTTGGGACTCTGAAAGATTACGCCGCGGTCGTTGGGTAGAGATTCACAACGGCGAGGTCAGTGACGTGTTCCGGGGCGGTGTGTAGTGCGACGGAGTTCTTGAGAACGAAGAATCGTCTCGCTACCGGATGCGCGAGGTTGCGCCAGCGCGACAGTGGACGCTCACTCAGAATCTCGAATCCTGCCAGGTTGAATGTCGTGCGCCAGCCGTGTTCGCGTTGAAACCTGCATGGACCAGTGACGCCGCGCCACTTTCGATCGTGTGTCCAACAGACCATTCGGTCCCACCAGAGTATCGGCATGTCTTCGTAGATGATTGCGAGCCCGCCGTCGCGTAACACTCTGCTCACTTCATTCAGCACCAGTCGCGCGTCCTGCGCGTGATGCAGCACGTAACACAACAGCACTGCGTCGAAGCTTTGGTCGCGCACCGGAAAGTGGCGGCCGTCGTAGGGCAGGTATTTGATGCGCGCGGTGGTGCTATCGCCGACGTCGAGTCCGACTACCGGTCTTCCGAGCAGACCGCTGAGATGGTGCGCGATGAATCCGTTGCCGCAACCAACATCGAGCACGTCTGCTTGTGAGGGCAGCACACGCGCGACTTCGAGCGCCATGTCGTACGCGCGGCCGACTTTTCGTCGTCGTCGCATGCGCCGAAAGCGGCGTCGAATAGTTGTCCGTAGACTCATCGCACCTTGGCCCATAGCAATGCCAGTGCCTCAACGGTTCGGGCCAAAACCCCAATAAAAGATTTGTGGGTCTGCAAAGAATGGCCGACACATGACTATCCACAGATTACACAGATTGATTTAGGAATCTGTGTAATCTGTGGATAAAATGCCTCCATGACTAAACTCGCTTCAGGCTTAATCATGTCGCTGCTCGTCGCTAACGGTTATTGGCCGGTCGAAAAAAGCCAGCCACTCGTCGATAAAACGCAAACGATCCGGCTCGCGCCGGACGTTTCACAACTTTCGGAAAGCGAACGCAAAGCCGTCGCCAAGTTGATCGAGGTGGGCCAGATCTTTCAGCAACTCTACGAACTGCAACGCCACCCGGAAGCGCTGTCTTCGTATCGCGCGCTCGAACAGTTGAACAAACAGAACGGTGGCACGCCCGCCACGCAGAACCTGTTGACGCTCTACCGGCTGTTTCAGGGACCAATCGCTACGACGCTCGAAAACAAACGCGAACCGTTTCTGCCGGTCGAACCGTTGAAGCCGGGAAAGAACATGTACCCGTGGGGCATCACGAAAGACGAAGTCGAACAGTTCATCAGCTCTTCGAAGAACCCCGACGAGACGCGGAGCGAGATTCTCGACCTGCGCACCGTGGTTCGCACCGCAAACGCGAAGAACCTGCGCGAAGACATTGCGAAGCTCAACAAGTATCCCGTTCTGCAAGGGTTGCATCCGAAACTCCTCGGCCACTTGCAACAGCTTGGTCAACGTCCAGCCGCTGCGACTGCGAAAGTGCCTTTGTATGCTGTGCCGTACTCGCTCGCGTACGCGGACGAATTAGTGAAGGCTCACGGCTTGCTCAACGAAGCGGCAGATGCAGTTGCGAAAGACGATGATGAGTTTGCGCGGTTCCTTCGCAATCGTGCGCGCGATCTGCTGTCGAACGATTACGAATCGGGAGATGCGAGTTGGGTCACAGGCAGATTTAAAAATCTAAATGCGCAGATTGGATCTTATGAGACCTACGACGACGAGTTGTTTGGCGTGAAGACATTCTTCGCGTTCTGCTTGTTGCGGAGTCGGCAGCAGGAAACCACTGCCTTGCGCGAAGCGATGAAGGGCTTGCAGGGGCTCGAGGATTCACTGCCGTATCAGAATCACAAGAAGGTGCGCGAAGATATTCCGGTTGGTGTTTACGATGTGGTGGCTGACTTCGGCCAGTCGCGGGGCGGCAACACCGCGACGATTTTGCCGAACGAAAGTTATCTCGCGCGTCGTTATGGACGCACGATATTGCTGCGCGCCAACATCATGCGCGATCCAAACATCTTCGAAGGTACTTCGTCGACGTTTGCCGCTGCCGTTGGCGAAGCGCAGGCGAAAGAGTTGACGTCTGACGGGAACTTCTATCGCACGTTGTGGCATGAGGTGGGCCACTACCTCGGCGTCGATCGCACGAAGGACGGCCGCGATCTCGACGAAGCGTTGCAGGACAATGCAAACACGATGGAAGAGATGAAGGCGGATCTCGTTTCGCTGTTCGTCGCTGAGGCGTTGCACAAACAGGGCTACTACACTGACGCGCAACTCAGAAGCGTCTACGCCGGCGGCATCCTGCGTGTTTTGCAAAACAACAAGCCGCGCCGCGACCAGCCGTACAACACGATGCAGTTGATGCAGTGGAATTTCTATCTTCAGAATGGACTGCTGAGTTTCGATCAGAGTACGAAGACGCTGCGTATTAACTACGAGAAGTATCACGAGGTAGTCGGCAAGATGCTGGAGCGCACGCTGGCAGTTCAATACGCGGGCGACAAGGCGGGTTCGGACAAGTTTATCGACGAATACACGCAGTGGGACGAAAATCTTCACGGCGCCATCGCCGCGAACATCCGCGCGCAGCAGCGCTACCGTTTCCGGTTGTTCAAGTACGCCGCGTTGGGCGAATAACGTTCGTGTTCATCTGTGTAAATCCGTGGCCTACTTCGCCTGAATAGTCTGCTGCGCGATGTCGATGTAGGCGCGGAGGCGCACTTCGGGGAGACGCAGTCTGTCAGCCATCGATTTAGAGCGTTCGAAATTCGTAATCGCGAGGGTGCCGAGCGCGCTGGATATCTGCGTCACCACGTTCGAGACGCTGTTGCCGTTTTGCATGTCCAGCTCGTCGTTCTGGTAATACTCCGGACCAAACCCTTCCAGCGTGCGCGCCGCCGAGCAGATCTCGTTGGTCTGATCAACGAGCGGCTCGGCGATCTCAAAAGCGCGTTTTGCATCGTAACGCACAAACGCTCGCGCGAGTTCGAGCAGTGCGGTCATCTGCTCCTGATCCTGCGCCAGGCCTCCGGGCGCCAACATCGCGCGTGCCTGTTCGAGAAGATTCATCGCGGCGGCGCGCTTTTGTCCCGGTCCAATCTGCCTTGCAATCTGACCCAACAAGTTTGCGCGTTCGCGCGGCGTGCGTAAGTTGTTGATCGTTCGCAACGCCTCTTCAACCTTGCCCCGCGCCATAAGCTGATACGTCTCTTGTATGTCGATATTCCCCAACTGCTGGCGCCGCTGAAAAGGGTTTGCAATCTTCTCGTTGATGATCTGTCTCGCGCGGGGGCCGTCACCTTTCACCGCCAGATTACTGGCGAGCTGACTGTAGAGCGAATCGCGCATTTCGTCCGGCACTTTTTCGATCGCCTCGAACGCCCCGTCCATTGGACCATTCTCGTTGATTTTTGCCTGTGCTTCCTGATAGCCAGGCTGAGTCATTGGGTTGTTCTCGAGTTCGCCCAGCTTTTTCGTGACGGCAGCCGAACCGCCCGCGATCAACGTGTCGAGATCTGTTCCGAGGGATCGCAGTCCGTAGAGGAGTTGTGTCGCCGCGTCTCGTTCCGGCGAGTAGTTATGCGGCGGTGGCGGTGTGTAAGAGATCGCTTCCTGATACGACTTTTGCAACAGCTCGCGGCACGTTTCCGCCGGCAACAACGGTGGAATAGCAGCCTCGTCGAGTCCCACCTTTTGCATGTTTTGCGTAGGGCGGCAACCGTGCATGAAACTGCCGGCGAGGAACGCGCCGTAGCCCACTTTCAGCAGTTTGTCCTGCATGATCTTGGCAACCACTTCGCCTGCAAACTCGGCGGCGAGTTCGGGACTCTTCTGCTTCAGCATGATGATCGTTTGATTGATACTCGACGACAAACCCTTTTTCAGATTTTGCCGGGCGATCTGAAGCGCACGTTTTGGATCCTTGGCCGCGACCTCACTGGCAATGTTGAGCTCGAGCGACATCTCCTGGTTTGCCTGCTCACGTTCGTTGCCATAGGGATCGAGCGGCATTCTGCTGGAGCGAAGAAACGCGAGTGCAGCTTCGGGATCGTGTGGCGTGAGCAGGGTAATGATCTCGGTACGAAGCTGCATCGTGGTTGAATAATTTTTGACGTACTCGTTGCTGGTGGGATCGACTAGAAGAAACTCCTTCAGACCATTGGCGGCGTCGTTCAGGTACCTGGAAGCGCGCTTCTCGTCGACCGCCCACAAAAACTGCGCTACTTGCATTTGCGTCCGGATGCGGGTTTGCGGGGAACGTATCTCCGCTAGCATTCCATCGATGTCCTCGAGCAAGGCGAGACCCTTGGCTTTAACCACCTCCAGGTTCTTGCTCGTTTTGAGTTCCTGCTCGGTGGCCTCGCGTATTTCAACAATCTTGATTTCGTACTTGCCGCTGGTTGGATCCTCGTTGTTCAGTGGGGTCACAACGATGCGATAAGTGCCGGCTGTCACGGCGACAAAGGAAACGTTCTCCGGTCCATCCGTGCCGTTTGGTGAATCGAAGTCGCCGAGGCTTTTGCCGGTCTGAGAAGTGACTTGAACCATAACGTCGATACCGCGTTGCTCGACCGCGAGTTGAACGTAAGTGTTCTCATCGACCTTGAGGGTGTAGGAGTGGGCTTGCTTTGGGCCGAGTTGACGTTCGACGGGCGTTCCGAGTTGAAGTGCGGGACCTTGGGTAACGGTGGTTTCACCCCGTGCGAAGACAACGGTTTCGCCTTGAGCGAACACGGTGGTAGTGGATAGGAGGAAGGTGTAGAAAAACGCGGCAAGGAGTGCGCTTAATTGACCCGGTTGACGCATATGCATCTCCAGACTTGAGTTTCAGGACGGAATTACGGTGTTAAGACGCCGCTGGCTATGAAAGGGTTCCCAAACCATCCACAGATTACACAGATTTCTATAAAGCAATCTGTGTAATCTGTGGATTGCTTTTAGTCTACTTCGCGAAGGCGTTGCCGCCGAGGAAGTTTTCGCGCAGGTAGGTCACGGTGTCGTGTAGGGTTTCGCCGGGGTCGCGGGGTTTGAAGCTCAGCTCGCGCGCGGCTTTCGAGCAGTTGAGATACCAAAAATACTGCGCCATTTCGATCGCGCCCGGCTCGACCGGCGAGGTCATGTCCCACTGTTTGAACAACGAATCCACTAGCTGCGAGCCCCTGATGGCGAAGCGGGAAGGCAGCGCAATCCACGGCGAGGAGACTTTCGTTAACCGCTCCAAACGGCCAAAAAACTTCGAAAAGGTCCAATTCGCGGCGCCCAGCAAATAACGCTCTCCATGCCGCCCCTTTTTCATCGCCATCCGAAACGTCTTCGCCGCGTCGCGCGCATCGACAAAACTCACACCGCCACTCGGCGCCGCGCCAATTTTACGCGCCATGAAATCCAGCACGACTTTGGTCGAACTCAAACGGTCGTCACCAGGCCCCAGCAACAGACTCGGATTCATGATCACCAGCCGCAGTCCCTTACCGCTGAAGCGTTCCAGCGCCGCCATCTCCTGGTACGACTTACTCGCGTAGTAAGGCCAACGCGAAATGATCTCCAGCGGCTGCGGATAAGTCTCGTCAGGGGTGACATCGCCGTCTTTGGTGACGGCAATCGTTCCGCTCGTCGACGAGAGCACGATCGTTTTCGTTCCGGCAGCCTTCGCTGCGTCGCAGAGCAGCCGCGTGCCTTCGACGTGAATGTCGTACATCTCACGCGAGTCTTTTTGCTCACGCGAAACTTTGCCCGCGAGGTGGTAGATCTCGCTGATGCCCTCAACCGCTCGCTTGTTGTCATCGGCGTTGGTGATCGAGCCTTCGAAAGTTTCCACGCCGAGATCGACGAGCCAATCAGGGATGGAAGTCGCCATGACGCGAATGTCTCTGGCGCCGTCGTCGATGAGTTGGCGAACCAGATGCGCGCCGAGAAACCCCGTGCCGCCGGTGATGAGCGTGGTCGCACGCTGGCGCTTTTCGATCGCCGCGCGGCGCTTCGACGCGACGGTCGTCATGCGGGCGGTGCGCTTGGCGGGAGTTTTAGTGGGCATGGCGTTTTGCGATCAATAGGTCCTATCGGTCCTATAGGACCTATTTCTTATAGACCTATACCGCGACGGTTTCCTCAGCTTCTTCGATCAAATGCACTTTGCGCTCGCTGCGCCACTGTTTGCGCAGAGCCTTCAAATCAAACGGCACACGCGTCCGATCGCGCAGGTTCACCACCTCATGCCTGACACGCGCGGCAATCAGCCGGTACGCCTCCGCGCGCGCCAAACCGCGAGTCATCTCTTCCAATTCTTCGTGCGACAGGAAGTGCCCGATGCGTGCCCCGACGTCGCGATTCTTGATGAGCGTCGTGCCTTTCGGCATCGCTGCATACGTGCCGTCGAGATACATCGGCAGAATTCCGACACGCGCGTGCAGCGCCAGGTAACCAACCACCGGTTTGAAATCAGCCAGAACGCCGGTCATCGAGCGCGTGCCTTCCGGGAAGATGAGCGCGTTGTAACCACGATCCAAAAACGACTTCGCGTGCCGCAGCGACTGCCGCAACGATCCCGTCCGTTCCATCGGCACGAGGTTCGTAAAGTTTTCCATCACCGCACGCTTGTACTTCGTGTCGAAGAAGTAATCGGCGGCCGCGAGCGCAACCATGTCGGTGCCATACTCGCCGAGCGCCATCTTCGTCAGACCCATGTCGAGGTGCGAACAGTGATTCGCGGCCACGATGAAGTTGGTGTGCGGAGGAATGTTCGAACGTCCTTCGTAATGCGTACGCAGAAACTGTTCGTACAGGAACTGTTGCAAAAAGTCGCCCGCCTTCGTTCCGGCAGTTTTGACAAACGACGGAATGTGAATCTCGTCGTCTTTCTTGCGTTCTTCAGGCCGCAACTCACGCTTGGCCGAAGCGCCCGGACGGCGATTCACTACACTCAGCAACTCGCGCAGGTCCTGAATTTCATTGAACCGTTCGGGCGCTGAGATCGAGCCGCCGGCGTTCTCGATTGCCGTCGCAAGCTCGACAAACATCAAACTGTCAAAACCGAGATCGCTCAACCGCGTTTCGATGGATACTTCCGAACGTGGGCGATTCGCGACCGTCGCCACGATTCCGATCAGCCACAGCGAATCAGCATCGGCGCTGTCCTGCGCCAGCGACTGCCGGCCGGACCTCTGTTTCTCTTCGAGCGCCTCCATGATCTGAACCACTTCGCGCCGCTTCACTTTGCGCGTCGCGGTGCGCGGCAGTTCGTCGTCCGTGAAATGCAGCACCTTCACGCGCTTGAAGTAGGGCAGGGAAGCCGACACTTCGCGGAAGTGCTCCTCGACAAGACGATGCAACTCAGCGCGCGAAAGTGAAATGTCGTATTCGTCGTCAGCCACGACGAGACACGCGACCTTCTCGCCCGGTCCATCCGGCAAACCGACAATGCTCAACTCCTTCACGTAAGGCGAGTTTTCATAAGCTTCTTCGAGCTCGTCGGGATAGACGTTTTTGCCGTTCGTGTCGACGATGATCTCTTTCGAGCGGCCGACGAGATACAGATTGCCGTCTTCGTCGACGCGTCCGAGATCGCCCGTGTGCAGCCAGCGATCGATGAGCGTCGCGCGCGTCGCGGCTTCGTTCTCGTAGTAACCAAGCATCACGTTTGGACCACGAGCAAGCACTTCACCAACGCCGCTCGCATCGGGATCGGCAATGCGTACCTCAACACCAGGCAGAGGCTTGCCGACTGTGCCAGCAAGCATTCGGTTTTCGGGTCGCGTCACCGTCAACACTGGCGATGCTTCAGTCAAACCGTAGCCTTCGAGAATCGTGAAGCCGAGACCGTGGAAGTCGCGCTGAATCTTTTCGCTCAACGCGGAACCGCCGCTGATGAAGTAACGAATGCGGCCGCCGAGTCCTTCATGAATCGGGTAGAAGAGCACCTGGCCCAGGTTGATCGAGGTCTT
>DATEHX010000196.1:0-58008 GCA_035279345.1 Pyrinomonadaceae bacterium
CGACGCGCGGAAGTTGGAGAAGAAGATCGAGCAGATGCTCGCGAAAGAGTATGAACTCGGATCGAAGGTTGTCATTCGTAGTCTGGACGAGATGAAACAACTGGTGGAGAGTTTGCCGCGAACCTGGGGTGGCGACAACAACCGGCGCTACAACGTAATCTTTCTACGCCATACGATCGACTCGGAAGAGATCCTGAAAGACGTTCCCGTCAAAGAGGAAATCGAAGAGGTTCTGTATGTTCCGGGGACGCTCTTGTGGTCGGCACACGTTGACTCAATAAATCGTACTAACATGCTCAAACTCGCAAGCCGGAAGATGTATCAGGATATGACCGTCAGGAACACCAACACGACGAAGAAGTTGTGCGAGCTGATGAAGAAAGCCGCCGAAGATTAATCACGTCTAAACAAGAGAGATGTTGAAAAGTTTATTCTGTCTAATTGTCGTTCTTTTCTGCGTTGGTCCAGTCTTGGCCCAACGCCGTGATGCCGTTGATACGAACGCTCGTTATCTGTTTTACATCAGCGGCTACATTGTGGCCGAAGGCAACACGCGTCCGACGAGTCCGCGGTTCGGCATCTACGAGTATGAAAAGATATTAGAGTCGTTCAAAGAGCGTGGCTTTGTCGTTATCAGCGAGGCGCGCAAACAAAATCGCGAAATCGAGCCGTACGCCGCGAAGGTCACGGCACAGGTCAAGCAGTTGCTCAAAGACGGCGTTCCGCCGAAGAACATCACCATCGTCGGTGCGTCTCAAGGCGCGTGGATCGCGATGCTCGTTTCAACTTACGTGGCGAATCGCGATCTGAACTTTGTATTCATCGCGGCTTGCGCGGCTGACGATGGACTCTTGCAGTCGATAAATCTGCACGGCAACGTGCTGTTCATTTCCGAACGCACCGACCAGCCGGGTTCGTGCCAAAGATTTCGCGACGACGCAAAGGGAATCAACGCCTACAACTCAATCGAAGTAAACACAGGATTGAAACACGGGTTCCTCTACCGCCCGATGAAAGAGTGGATCGAGCCGTCGGTCGAGTGGGCGCGGCGCTCTCGATAGCCCGCTGAACCTGTCACATTTTCCAAAACTCACGTATGCTTAGCGCATCATCCGTTTACTCACCGGGAGCAAATCATGAGTGACCGCAAATATCGCCACCGCGGCTACATGGACAACAATAGCGAGCCGCAAAGGCCGAGAGGCCAGTCCCCACAATCGAAACCTCGCGAAGCACCGCGCGATCGTGAAGGTCCACGCTCGCCAAAAATGATGGCCTTTGGCGAAACAGTGAAATGTAGTTCGTGTGGCGCAAAAGCTCCGACGCAGATCACAGGCGAGAGCACTTGTCCGAACTGCAAAGCCGATCTGCACACCTGTCGTCAATGCGCTTACTTCGATCCGGGCGCCCGTTTCCAATGCAGCAAGACGATCACCGTGCGCATCGTTAACAAAAACGCGCGCAACACCTGTGAACTGTTCGCGCCGCGCACCATCGTCGAACGCCAAACGTCCTCAGGTGGAGCGCCGACCGACGCGCGCCAGGCCTTCGCAAATCTGTTCAAGAAATCTTAGTGCTGGTGATATCAACATGAAGAGATTTGCATTCAGGATCTCCATCGCCGCCGCGGCATTCGCCGTCGGAATCGCAGTTGCGAGCATCTATCGCCACGAGAACACAGAAACCATCAGCCCTATCTCTATGCCGGTCTCCGAACTGCGGTTAGGCCAAGACTGTTTTCCAGGAAAGTCGAAAGAGATTGCCGCGATCCGTACGCCGTCCTTTTTCCCGCGAAATGTACTGGCTCAAGAAGAATGGTCCGATCAATTCAAGATGGACTGGTACGGAAAACATCTTAGAGCGATGAACGAAGCGCCGCTCCACTTTCCCGATAAAATGGTGCTCGAGAGCTACCGCTTCCTGTGGCTGCGCACGTTTAATCGTCCGGTAGCCGTGCGCATCTGGAATACAGGCACGGACTTGTTCATTAATGTGAAAGAGCTGAGTGGCGCAGGCGGTTACGAGCCGGGCAGGATGATCCTGACAGAGCAGCGAAGACTCAGCCAGGACGAGTGGGATGCGTTCATGCGTTTGCTTGAATACTCATGCTACTGGGAGCAGCCCACTGAAGACAGCGAGGACGCCGGATTCGACGGAGCCCAATGGATTCTCGAAGGTGTCAGGAACGGACGCTATCACGTCGTCGACCGGTGGACTCCCACCAGCGGAAGTTTTCGCGAAGCTTGTCTTTACATGCTCAAACTTTCCCGTCTGAAAATCGATAAGAAAACGGAACCTCTTTACTAAACCGCACCTTCGCGCTCACGGAGTACGCTTCAGCCAAATCATGTCGCGCATCGTGAAGTCCGATCGCGATCTGTCGTTCAGGTCAACGTAGCGAGGAGAGATGAACGACGTGTTAGGTTCATAACCTAAACGGCTTTGCTCGAGTCCACGTACTTGTCCTCCGCTCACTTGCGTCTTGAAGGTCTTGACGGGTTGGCCGTTGGCTTTGACGACGAACGCGATCTCGCCGTTGAGTTTTGTGAGGTCAGCGAGCGTCAGCCATTTGTTCTTCGGTAGCGTTGGCATAAAGAGCTCGTGACGTTCGTAGAAATACCAATCCAGCGTATCGGGAACCACTGGTCCGCGGCTCGCGGCGATCTCTTTACCGTTGTGAAGTACGTGGACTGTGACTTTGGGCCGAGTCACTCCCGCAGGCAACTCGCGCGTGCTCAGCCACCAGTTGAACTGCAAATGAGCTTCGGGGTCGTCTGTGATCGTGGCGACGAAAGCCAGGTCCTGCCACGGACCGGAACGGACAAACGATTTGCCCGGCTTGAATGGATCGCCACTGGTTTCTTCCTTGAGACTGAAGGGAAGGCTGGTAATCGTGTCGTTGCCGATCTTCACGGCCATCACGAAGTCGCCGGTTTGTGCGACCTTCACGTTTCCCGGGTTGCCGATCGCGGGACGAAACACCGCGAACGCGGGAAACTTTTCGAGCCGTTCGAGTCTGAGTGGAACACTGGCCACGACTTCACCGCTCGGCTTTGTGATCGTGAACGTCGCAGGCGCATCGGCCGCGGGTGGAAAAACCACTTCGAGTCCTTCAACGAGAAAGCCGCCGGTCGCTTCGTAGAAGCGCATCGACATCAGTGATTCGTGTTCGATCGCTGGCCGATAGTTTTGCGCGAACGCGGCGTTGGTTGTGAAAAGCAGAAACGAAGCAAGAATGAAAAGGTCTCTTGTGAGTCTGAAAGGGTTTTGCACTCCAGCACACCTCTTCCTTAACGGGATTTGAAACTTGCGGCGGGCAGACTATCCAAACTGGCAGTGGTTAGCAATCATTTCGTCACAAATTCTTCATTTGACAATTTCACGCGTTGGCTCGATGATTCGCGCCCCTCTGCGTAGCTCACGACTTCGAAGCATCATCCCGGCCGAAGTCCAACCTCGCATAGTAGTAAGACTTTTCTAATCGCAAACCACTCCCCACCCAAAAATCTCAACCGGGCATCAGTCTGTTTGGTGCCTCGAACAGGGAGGAATAAATGTCTCTTGCAAGCAAGCAAAATTTTCGCCAACTGTTTACAAAAGCTCACAGTCGCTTCAACCTCGTCTTTCTTTCGATCCTCGCGCTTGCGATCGCCACGCCACTGATCGTGTTTGTCGTAAAAGTAACCGGACAAGGGGGTGGTTCGGAGTTGATAATCAGTGAGTTTCGTGTGCGCGGTCCGAACGGCGCGACCGATGAGTTTGTGGAACTCTATAACGTTTCCAACTCGTCACACGTCGTTCTCTCAACGGATGGCTCGAGCGGTTATTCAATCGCCGCATCGGATGGGTTCGCACGTTGCATCATTCCCAACGGTACCCTGATCCCCGCTCACGGACACTACCTTTGCGCGAACCCGATCGGCTATTCACTCGCCGCTTATCCCGCAGGCAGTGGAACCACGGCAACGCCTGACGCAACGTTCACAATCGACATTCCCGACAACGCAGGCATCGCCCTATTCAGCACTACGAATAGCGCGAACTACACCTTTGCCAGGCGTTTCGATGCTGTCGGTTCTACTTTCGAATCGAATACGCTGTACAAGGAAGGCGCCGGCTATCCCGCGCTGGTACCTTTTTCGATCGACTACTCGTTTTATCGATCTTACTGCCCCGTCGCTACTCCCGGCGCCGATCCTGTTTGCCAACCCGGTGGACAGGGGTTTCCGCAGGACAGCGGCGACAATGCGCGCGATTTCGTCTTTGTCGATACAAATGGTACGTCCGCCGGCGCGGGACAACGCCTCGGAGCACCGGGACCAGAAAATCTCTCCAGTCCTGTAAACGAGGGCTCAATCGTCAACCACTCGCGTCTCGATCCCGCGCAGCCGGATAACGTCTCACCAAACGTTGCGCGCGATTTCACCTCCGATCCGCCAAACAACTCGACGTTTGGAACACTCTCGATCAGACGAACGTGGACCAACAACACCGGCTTGCCGTTAACACGACTGCGATTCCGCATCGCGGAAGTAGAGACGTTTCCCGCTCCGAGCGGGAGCGCTGACTTGCGCATCCGCACGTCGGTACCAGTTGTAGTAACGCGCACGGATGGTTCCACCGTAACCGTGCAAGGCACGACACTCGAGCAACCACCATCACAACCAAACGGCGGTGGCTTCAACTCGTCAGTGTCGGCAGCGACTATCTCAGTCGCTCAACCGTTGGCGAGCGGCGCTAGCATCAACGTACAGTTTCTGTTCGGCATTCAGCAGACCGGTTGTTACAGAGTTGGAATTTTTGCTGAAGGATTGCCGAATGGCGGCAGCGATGTGTTCGTCATAACCGGCAATACGGATGCTCCAAACGACACTTGCCCGGCCGTACCAACTCCGACGCCGACCCCAACGCCGACTCCAACGCCGAGCCCGACACCGTGCGCCGGCAACGATCCTGATGGCGACGGTCTTGGGAACCCGTGCGATCCGGACGACGACAACGACGGTGTATTGGATGGGCAGGATAACTGCCGCGTCGATCCGAATCCGAATCAGCGCGACACCGATGGAGATGGTCTCGGCGATCGTTGCGATCCGGATAACGATGGCGACGGCGTGCCGGATGGCCCTGACAACTGTCCGCTCACGCCGAACGCGAATCAACGCGATTCGGATAACGACGGTATCGGCGATCGTTGCGACAGTGATGACGACAACGACGGCGTTCCCGACGGTCAGGACAATTGCCAGTTCACGCCTAACCCGAACCAGCGAGATACGGATGGCGATGGTGTGGGCGATCGGTGTGACAGCAACCCGACTGCGCTGATGAATTGGCAGCGGCAGCTTTTCAGGCCGCACCAGGTGTTTTTTTTACAAGGTTAGTTGACGTAGTTTCCGGGGGCGGCAGAGTTTTATGCCGCCCCTTGTGTTTGTTCGAAAGCGTGAGCAAACGACAAGAGGTTTGCTTCGTTGAAGTTTGGACCGGCGATTTGCAAGCCGATCGGGAGACCCGCGCGAGTGAAACCGCAGGGGATGGAGATCGTGGGCCAGCCGAAGGCGTTGAAAGGCCGGGTGTTTCTCAACCACAACTCACCGGCTGGTGACGGCGACATTTCGAGCGCTTCGTTGATTGTGATTGGCGGCACTGGACTGGTTGGCGTTACCAGGAAATCAACTTGCGCAAAAACATCGTTGCTGAAACGTCGCAATCGATCGAGTTCGTGCCGTGCTTCGTTGTAAGAAACAACGTCGATCCCGGTCGCAAGTTGTAAACGTTCGCGCATCCAGCGACCGTACAGTTCTGGTGTCTCGGCGAAGTATTTTGCATGTATGGCGAAAACTTCCGGCGCCTGAACGGCAGTTGGTGTGTCCGGTAGTTCGACCTCGAGAACGTCTGAAGACAACTCACGTAACATTTTCAGCGCCTCGTCGAACGCGTTCTCGATCTCGGGATCGAGATCGTCGAAGAACGGACTGCGCACGATACCGATCCGAGATCTGCTCTTCGATTCGAGCATTTCGAACTTGTCAAAGTCGCCAATGACTTGAAGCAGCAGTGCTGTATCAGCGACGTTGCGACAAAGCGGTCCGACGTGGTCCAGTGAGGGCGACAACGGAAACACGCCGCGCATGCTGACGCTCCCATACGTCGGTTTCAATCCCACGATTCCACAAAAGGCCGCGGGCTGGCGAACCGATCCACCGGTATCGGTTCCGATCGCGCCGAAGCACATTCCGGTCGCGACAGCCGCCGCCGAACCACCCGAAGATCCGCCGGCTATTCGCTCGTTGTCCCACGGATTTCTTACTGCTCCGAAGTAGCTCGATGCCGAAGTGCCGCCCCATGCAAACTCCTGCATGTTTTGTTTACCGATCAGTATTGCGCCGGCATTCTTCAAACGCAGTACGACTTCCGCATCTTCACTCGGAATGCGATCGGCAAACAGCGCACTGCCGCAGGTTGTTCTTACGCCGGCCGTATCGATCAGATCTTTCAAACCGATCGGAATACCGTGCAGCGGCCCACGCCAGTTGCCCGCGAAAATCTCCGCTTCCGCCGCGCGCGCGTCGGCCAACGCGCTCTCTGCGAGCACCGTGATGAACGCATTGATCTTCGGATTGAGTTCTTCGATGCGTTTCAAACAGACCCGCGTGAGCTCAACAGGCGAGATCTCTTTCCGGCGTAACAAGCCGGAAGCCTCGGCGATACTGGGCAACGTGTCACTCATCTTTTCCGTAAGTTAGCCACAGATCTACACAGACGAACACGGACCAGAACGGTTCTCTGTGTTTGTCCGTGGCAAATACTACTGGCCGCGTTCAGGTAATCGCAGCGGCGCGTCGACGTTCACCCGGCAGGGATCGCTGCGGCCTGATTGCCGGCGCGAGTTGCGCATCGCGGCACTCAAGGTTCTTTCATCGAGCTTTGCCAGCGAACATTCGTCTTCTATCAACCTAAGTTGCAGGGCATTGATTTGCGAACGCAAGAGTTCCACGTCCTGCGCGCTGACTGCTCCACGCGACGCGCCTCCGAGTCGAGACTGCTGTTCGATGTTACGAATGCTTGTGTCGATCTGATAGAGACGTTGTTCGAGCTGATTGAGGCGGGTTTCTAAACGGATTACGTCCTGTTGCGGAGGCGGAGCATTGTTTGCTCCAGCAGCGAAAGCAATCTTGAAAAGCGCCACTAAAGCCAGGCCTGCGATACCAATCGCCAACGGTGCGCGCCAATGTAATCTCGGATGCATATTTCTCCCCCTTTTACCTTTAGGGAGAAATATTAAGCAGGAGCGGCATCGAAACGCCACTCCTGCTCCGTTGTTGAACAGTCGAGTAAAGCTACTGCTTGATCGTGATTACTCCGTCGCCTTTAAGGAACTCGGCAAAGTCGTAGGCCAGGATCGGAAAGGATTTACAACCTTTCAGATTACCCGGAATGAGATCGGGAGAAGGGATACCGATGTCGTCTTTGCGTTCCGCGTCGGTTGCCCACCAACGCATGAACGCACCGCGATCGCCGGGGACTTCCGCGTCCTCGGGTATCCAACCACCTTGCTCCTGGGCACAAAACGACCAACCGAATTTATCCGGCACTTCGCGGCCGTCGTTGTCTTCGATCACCAGGCGTATCCATTTGCCGAGATAACGAGGAATGCTCGACTCGCGAACCATTCCGGTGATCACGGCTTTGTTTTTCTCGATGGTCATCCCATCGATATCAGCCTTCATGGAAAACGGAAGCGACTTGTCTTCACGTGGCGGTCCTTCATCGCCGTTAGGTTCTTCAAGTGCAACGTTAGCTTCGTCGGTAAACAGCATGTAGCCATTGGTAGCGCCACGGTCGTCGTTGACGACGTCGAACTCAAGGTATTTGACGAGTCCATCATCCATGACGAATTTGTATTTGCCGTTGGCTGCTCCGGCCTGGGCAGAAGCCACGATAGGTGTTGCGAGTAACACGAGGGTAAAGATGAGAAGCGAGGGAATCGCTTTTGCAGGCATGAGAAGAGTTAACTCCTTTGAATTAAAGATCAGATTGACCAATCCCTCGGGGGAAGGGGCGAATTTCGAAGGCGGGGTTTATAACACACGTGTCAAGCCCTTGCCAATAAATCTGCCACTCAATACGCGTAAGGCGTGGTCAAAAAGTTCACTCTAATGCGAAAAAAAGCGCCGCCGTTCATCGCGGCGACGCTTTTTCCGGGCTTTTTACTGCTCTGTGTCTTTCGCTGGGCCCTCCGAGCGATAGAAGTAGTACTCCGCGGTGTACGGAACCTCACGCAACTCGTTCAGCGTGCCGGGTTCCGCCGACGCGAGACCGCCGGTCGTGTTGGTACGTTGAATGTACATGACTTTGGCGAAGATACCGTTGCCGCTGGTTTCAGTCTTTTTGAGCAGTATCCACGCAATCGCGCTCGCGTCCGGGGTACAGCCGGTGCCTGCCACGCGCGCTGCTTTCACTTTGCTGCCACTCTTGCTTTCCCACGTTGGTCCGACGTAGTGAGTGCCGACTTCGCCGTGATAACCGTCTTCGGCGTACAAGGTCGCGACCGGCGCGACGAAATCCCAGGTGACGCCGTTGAATCTGTAAACCTGAGCGCCTTTCGCGTAAGCGTGAAACGCGAGTTTGTTTCCTTCAGGAGCCGTGATGCTGCCGCATCCGGCGGGCAACTCGGGACCGTTGTCGTTGTCGAACATCGACACCGCTGAAGTTGGTGTGACTGCGAAAGCAACAACAATTATTAGAACAAGAAGTCCGCTGAGACTCTTAGTTTTGGGGTGGTACATGATTTTCTCCAATTAGTTTGAAATTATTAGTTCTTAGCGATCCTTATGGGCCTTACAGGCAGGATCATTGGCACGGCTTCGCGGTAACGCTTGTAATCGTTGCCGTACGCATCGATCAGGTCTTTCTCCTCAAGCTGAATGGCGATGAAGATGTAAGCGGTCGTGGCAATCGCAAAGACCAGATGCGCGATCGTCATTGTCGGCGTGGCCCAGAATGCGAAGAGCCAGCCAAGGTAAAGCGGATGCCGCACGTGCCGGTACAGAATCGGCGTGCCGAAGCGCAGTTGCGTGTACTCCTTGCCACGCAGGTACAGATAAACCTGGCGCAAGCCGAAAAGATCGAAGTGGTTGATCAGAAACGTACTGACCAGAACCAGCAGAAATCCGACGGCGAATAGTCCGTAAAGCACGCCGCGAAGGACGGGTTGATCGATGTTCCAAACAACGCCGCCTATCGGTTGCCACAGCCGGAACAAAGCGATCAGCGCCAGTGAAGACAAAAGGACGTAGGTGCTGCGCTCGGCCGGCTTCGGAATGATGCGCGTCCAAACGCGCTTGAAACCCGGCCGCGCCATCACGCTGTGTTGCACTGCGAACACGGCGAGCAACGCAGCGTTGATTAACAGAGCTTCACCGAGGGGGATGGTTCGGCCCGAGTCGATTGACTTCGGCACGATGAAGTTGCCGAGAAACCCGATCGCGTACAGGAAAGTGCCGAAAAAGATCAGGTAACAGAAAACGCCATACACAAACGTTGTAACTCTGCCGAACATGAAAGCTCCTTTCAACTCAGCTTTTCAAAAAGGAAGAAGGTTTCTCCCGCAAAGGCGCAAAGGGGCAAAGAAAATCCCTTAGAAACGCGGTAGCGCTTTGCGCCTTTGCGTCTTTGCGGGAGGATTTGTTCTGTGCGACTCTGAAATGGCGAGGCGTCCGCGTGATGAAACGAAAAATAATCTGCCTCACTATGAAATCCCGCTGGGTTATTAAACGCGGCCTCGCTGGTTCAGAAACTATGCACATCGACTGAGGAAGTTGCTGAACTTCCGGGCATATTACCGGGCGTTTTAAAGATTTTTCGGGTGGCCCTTTTCGGCATTTTTTTGCGCGTTAACTGATGAGTCTGTACGCCGAAGGGACGTCTTATGCCGAACACGTTCCGCGCAGCGCTGGCTTTAATAATCCTGAATTTGAGTTTCTTCACTGTCGCGTCTGCGCAGTCTCATTCGTTAAGTTCAACTCCGGTACGTGCCGCGGAAGAGGAAAATCTGCGCACGTTGACGGCGGAATATGGCCGCGCCCTCGGCGCCGGCGATCTCGACGCTATGCGGAGGTTTTGGAATCCGCAATCGCCCAACCTCACTTCGCAGCTACGTTCCTACAAAAACGTCTTCATGCAGGCCCGGCTGGAATTGACTAGTCCGGAAGTAACGCGGCTGGAGATCGCGGGTGACAAAGCCGTTTCGCAATTGACGCTGGACGAGCGCCGTCTCGATAGAAAGACAGGCGCCGTGTTGCTTACTTTCGATCCGTTTCGCGGCGCGTGCCGTTCGTTTGAATGGACCAGAACGAATTCCGGTTGGAAGATCGAACGAGAAGTTCTCGTGCAGGACGAGCTTGCGGTGAGGCTCGAAGCGGCGCGTTCAGAACAACAGCGCGACGAGATCCTCGCGCAGGAGAAGCGCTTCGTTAACAACACGCTGATCGGCGCGCTAGGCACGAAAGCTCTTCGTCATCAAACACGCACGGAATACGACACGGCTTTGCGCTACGTCGAGTTGCAGCGAGTAGTAGCTGAGAAGATTGGCGATCGGGTCGGAATCGCCGGTGCCTGGCTGAATATGTCGATCGTCAGAACCGGCCAGGATGATTACGAACTGGGACTGGTGGCTGCGTACAAAGCACTCGCGATTTATGAGTCGCTCGGATCGAAACGCGGCGTTGCGCTCACGACGGAGAGTTTGAGCAATCTTTATCGTGCGTTGGGAGACCTCAAGCACGCTTTCGAAAACGCACAAAAATCACTCCGTCTTTGCGAAGAAGAGAATCACCGCAAGGGAATTATGATCGCGCTGGCGGAGCTCGCGATCATTTACGGTCATCAAAACAATCCCGAGCAGGCGTTGGCCCATCTCGAACGCGCGCTCTCGCTGGCGCAGGAACTCGGCGACACGTTCATGATCGCGACTTTGCGAAACGACATGGCGTTTCAGTACGAAAAGGTTGGCGATTACCAGCATGCGCTCGACATCTATCAGCAGCTTCTGAAACAGACGGAAACCTTCGGCGACAAGGGCGGCGCGGCCATGATCCGCGATCAGATCGGTCGAATCCTTGCCGAACAAGGCCGCTATGAAGAAGCGTTGAACAATCACCGCGACGCAATCACCGCGTTGGAAGCCGCCAACAAGAAACACGCGACCGTGATCGCGCTCAACCACATGAGCGACGTTTATCTGCGCCAGGAAAACTACACTGAAGCATTCGCCGTGTCGCAACGAGCGGTTTCGGTGGGGCGCGAAGGGGGAAGAAAAGGCGACATCTTCTGGGCAGTGACAAATCTCGGCTATGCACAGTTGGGACTGAATCGTCTGGCGGAAGCGCGGCAGTCGTTTAGCGAAGCAGTGTCGATCGCTGAATCGTTGCGTGCGCAAGCGGCCGGTGGCGTTGAAGAACGGCAACGTTACTTCGAAGGCGGACTGCGAGCGCATCACGGAATGCTCAGCGTTTTGGTGAAGGAGAACCGGCCGGACGAAGCGTTGGTCTTCGCTGAGAGAGCAAAAGCGCGTTCACTTCTCGACCTGCTGCAACAAGGCCGGGTCAGTGTGCACAAAGCGATGACCGCCGCGGAACAGCAAGAGGAAGCGCGATTGAAGTCGCAGATCACTCAGCTCAACAAACAACTGGCGCGCTTCAAACAATTAGATAAGAACGTGGCAGCAGTAGAAACGCAACTCGAAAAGGCACGCCTCAGTTACGAGGCTTTTCAGAATGCGTTGTACGCCGCGCATCCCGAACTGAAAACACAGCGCGGCGAGGCTCCGATCATCAACACACGCGAACTCGCGGAGTTATTGCCGGACACGTCAACAGTTTTGCTCGAATATGTCGTCACCGGCGAGCAGACCTATCTTTTTGCAATCACGAGGACAGCGGAAAAAGCGGAAGTCCAGCTTTATACGTTGCCGATCAAACGAGCGGAACTCGAAAAGCAGATCGAGTCTTTTTGCAAACAACTAGCCACGCGCGATCTCGGTTTTCGCAGTTCTGCTGTCAAACTCTACGACTTACTGCTCACACCGGCACAAGCCCAGCTTCGTGGCAAGACCAACGTCGTGATCGCGCCCGACAGCAACCTTTGGGATTTGCCGTTTCAAGCACTCGTGAACAGCGGTGGACGTTTTCTGATCGAAGACGTGGCGATTTCCTACGCGCCGTCGTTGACCGTGCTGCGTGAAATGACGAAACGGCGGATGGACCAGACGACGGCGCGCGCTTCGGCAACGTTGTTGGCGTTTGGCAATCCGATTTCGGACCGGCCCAGGCGATCTCATTCAACTCTGCGCGATGGGCAACTCGATCCGTTGCCGGAAGCGGGCGAAGAGGTTAGAGCCTTGGCTCGCTTGTACGGCGCGACCCGGAGCAAGGTTTATATCGGTGCGGACGCGCGCGAAGATCGTGTGAAGAGTGAAGCCGGACAAGCCGGCATACTTCACTTCACCACGCACGGCACGCTCAACAACGCTTCGCCGATGTATTCATACCTGACTCTCGCTGAAGGTGGACCAAATGACGACGGCTTACTCGAAGCGTGGGAATTAATGCAACTCGATCTGAAAGCGCAACTGGCCGTGTTGTCCGCGTGTGAGACGGCGCGTGGACGCATCGGCGCGGGTGAAGGCGTGATCGGGTTTTCGTGGGCCATGTTCATTGCCGGTGTTCCCGCGACGGTTGTCAGTCAATGGAAAGTGGAATCCGCGAGCACTCGCGATCTGATGGTCAGCTTTCATCGTTCTCTTATCTCACCCCGGGCACCGCAACAGAGCAAACCATCAAAGACGGACGCGTTGCGCCAGGCAGCGTTGAAGTTGATGCGAAACCCCGAAACCAGTCATCCCTTCTACTGGGCGGGATTCGTGTTGGTTGGCGACGGCGGATGAAAAGAGGCGCGCACGAGTCTCACTCCTCGTGCGCGCCTTCGAAAACCGTTGAAACGGTTTTCTGCTGCTTTGTCCCATTCTGACACCGGGCTAAAGCCCGGTGTGAATGAGACGTGGTTTAGGTAAACCGAAGCCGAGTGCCAGTTACTGACTTAGCTTCAAGAGTCCTTTTCATTCACACCGGGCTTCAGCCCGGTGGAAGAAAAACACCCGCGATTAGGAAACCGTTTTAACGGTTTCCTGCTAATTCACCGTGTTGATTAGCACTGGTCCATTCGGGTCACCGAACCAGGCATTTGGGTAAGTGGAACGCTGGCAGAAAACGTTGGTCGGGTCGTTGACGCCGCACCCGGACAGACTTTCATCGACTGCGACGTAAAGGAACCAGTGACCCTGTTGCAGCGGCACTGTGAAAGGTGTTACGCCGACCGTACTGCACGAGCCATCCTTGGTAAGCGCGTTGAGTTTTCCATGATTTTTCCAGATACCCAACGTAATGTCGAAAGTCCAGATCTGCACCGCGTGACCATCCAGATTGCAGTTGAACACCTGAATCTCTTTGATCCCCGAAGGCGAAGGTGTCGGCGTTGGCGTCGGTTCCGGTTCGGCCGCGGTCTTACCGCACGCGAAAGCTCCCGCGGACACACCGAAGATGTTTTCAGCGTGCACTTTGAAGCAGTAACCGGTTTCCGGCGTGAGACCGTTCATCACGGTGTTAGTAGTGTTTTCGGGCCTCACGGCAAGCTGAGTGTTACCGGTGCTCGGATTCTCGTCGTAGTAAATCAGGAACCGTCGCTCATCGTCGCTGTTGTCTTCCCACTTGAGTGAAAGCGACGTTGGTGTTGCTGCCGTGACTTTAAGGTTCGTCGGCGCCTTCGGTCCGTTGGCTGGTGGTTGATCGCTCGAGCGAACCACCTTGACGTCACTGCGATCGAACGCAACCAGATCGGTCATGCCATCGCCGTCAACGTCAGCAGCCATGCGCGGATAGAAAGTCGGCACGACGTCTTCGTACGCATCCCACGGATGTCCTTGCGCGGTTACGAGCGCGCGCAGCATGCCGCGATTCGTGCCGAATCCGTTTGGACCATTAAGAGCGCGATAGATCGACTCGTGGCCGAAACCAACGATGTCGCGATAGCCGTCGCCGTTCAGATCGACGACAAAGCGCGGATGTGCGCCGTTGCCGCAGGCCTGGTTTGCGCAACCCGTGTGCGCGTGACCGTCGTTCTCAAACACGGGATCTCGTCCAACTCGCCAACCCTGGTTGTAGCCGAAGTCCGCTACGACAAACTTCATCGGGTCAAAGCCGTTGCCGTTGGAATAAGAAACCCAAACGCCAGCCCAGCCAAAGCCGACAATGTCGTCCCTTTGATCGTTGTTGACGTCGGCCATCACGCGCGGGTGTTTCGATACCTGCCAGCCTCCGGCGAACAACGCAAACTCGCCCAGCACAAACTGCGGCGCCTGAAATCCCGCGCCGGTCGAAATCGCTACCCACACACCGTCATTACCAAAGCCGACGAGGTCCTGCATCTTGTCGCCATTGACGTCGGCGGTGGTGCGAACGTGTTTGTCGTTTCTCCAACCCTGGTCGTATCCGAAATCGCCGACCGCGAAGAACGGTTCGGAGAAGTCTCCCGCCGTCGAGATCGACATCGAAACCCACACGCCGTGCGTGCCGAAACCGACGATGTCTTTGCGTCCGTCGCCGTTTATGTCGGCGAGTAAACGAACATGTTTGTCGTTGCGCCAGCCCTCATCGTAGCCGAAGTCTTTGATGACGAACTTTGCGTTGTCAAAACCGGTGCCATTAGACACTGCACGATAGACTCCCGCATCACCAAAACCGACGATATCGTCCATCTCATCTCCGGTGATATCGCCCAACGTGCGGACATGCAGATGGGTACGCCAATCGCTCGCAAATCCGAAGTCTTTGAGAGCGAAAACCGGGTTGTTGAATTTCGTTCCGGTTGAGGTCGAAAGCCATACGCCATCGATGCCGAAGCCCACGACGTCCTGCGCCTTGTCGCCATTAACGTCAGCCATCATGCGCGGATATTCCGGTGCCCAGCCTTGTTCCCCCGAGAAGTCGTGGACCCATGTTTCGGGCACGAGAAACGAATGATCGGTGAGTTGTGCGTTGACAGTTCTTCCTGGCCTGAACAGCCACCCGGCTCCGACCAACAGCATTGCTAACAGTACGAAATGAATGCGAATAAATTTTTTAGACTGCAAAACCTTCATTACTTGCTCCTTTGAGTTGTGAACTACATCTACTCAAAGGGAAGTTGTTGAAAGAGACGGGATATTACCGAGGAGCTTTGACAGGATTTACAAGGTTAACCAGATAAACCCCGAATCTTGTTAATTCTGTAATCCTGTCAACGTATTGATCGAATTTGACGGAGCAGGTTGCGGGCGAGGTCGGAATTAGGGTTTGCTTTTTGCAACAGGCGAAATTCCTGTTCGGCTTCGCGCAGCAGGCCTGCGTCTGCGTAGAGCAGACCGAGCGTGAGATGCGACGACGCGTGAGCGCGGCGTGCATTTGCCAATTCGTTGGCTTTCGCTTGATCGAGAATGCGGAACTTAGCTTGCGGCGCCGGTGGACGCGGAGAAGTGATTTCGCTTCCGTCTTTGATCGCTTTCACTTGCCACGAATAAACATGACCGCGCGGCAAGGTTGTGGTCCACGTGAGATCGGTTAATTGTGGACTCTGTGTCACCGGCGCGAATTTCTCATCGTAGACTTCGACTACGTAACCCGTCGCGCCTTCCATTGCTGACCAGCGAAACGTTGCGCGATCCGCAAGCAACACGTTGCCAAGAGGTTCGAGGACGGAAAACTCGCTGGGTTGATTGTTCGAACCCATTAACGAACTCCCCGGCCGTGTTAGGCCCTGAAGTTGTGCGGACTTTTCGATTCTTCCACCGCTGAGCGCTTTCCTTACAAGATTTTTGTAAGCAGGCGGAAGATCGTCGGCACCGGAGAGCTTGCCTTGCTGATCGAGCGTCACGGTACCGGAACCGTCCGTAATCTGCGCCACAACAGGAGCTGGCTGCGGTTGTGTTGGCGGCGCGTCCGGCTGTGACGGAGGAACCGTTGGTTGCGGCATTGGCGCATTTGCGATCTGTGGTTCTGGTTGTTGTGGCGTTCTGAAAACAACCCACGCGATGACCGCCAGCAAGAGTATCGCGAGCGCCGCGCCGCCGAATGCCGGCACCGGCGAAACTCGAAACTGTGCGGCGAGCGAACGCAGCGTTCGACGCCACGAACTTTCAACAGGCGACGGAACGGTTGCCGCCATCGACTCCGGCCGATATTCGCGATCGAGCGAAGGCGCGATCTCGTTTCTGAACTCCCGCAAATCATCAACCGCACTCACACACTGCTCGCAGTGTGTGAGGTGATCGCTAAACACCTGCAACTCTTCACTGGAAAGACTTCGATCGACGTAATCCGCCGCTTGTTCCATCGTGAGATGGCTCGTTTCCGCAGCCTCAGCAAACAGCTCGTGGCGCAGCTCGAAGAACGCAGCCTCGCCGTTTCCCGCGCGTTCGATTCGCTCCCGGCAGAGGTCACAACCGCCGAAATGATCGGTCACGGCCAGCAGTTCCGCCGCGGGTAACTGGCGCTGGTAGTAATCCTCAACCTGTTTTTGAGTCAGATGTTCCACGACAAATTTTCTCTGGTCCGCCGGCCGGGGACCCGGCGGCTACTCTGATAAGTTGGCGAAAATTGCTGCGTATTACCATTGCTGAAATCAGTCTTGTGCCTTTTTGTGGCTCTAAATGAAACCCTTGAGCCGTCTCGTCAGCCGTTCGCGTCCCGATTTGCGCGCATTGATCACCTGTTGCCGCGTGAGTCCCAACAGTTCCGCGATCTTCGCGTCTTCCAGCGGCAGTTCATTACGCAAACCCGCAAACGTTTCGGCGCTCATTTCGAGCGCGCTCGCTAATTGACGAAACGTGGCGATTCCCATAGCCGGAAGAAGTTCTATACAACCCACCCCGCTCGACTCTTTCAAGTTCAACAACAACGCCGCGCGCTGATTCCGCGGAAGCTGTTGCAACTCTTCCCACAACCTTTGCAGAAACATCCTCTTCTCGACTCGCCATGCCTGATCGGGCTCAGTTGTCTTTGCTACTGAGGCCGCGGCATCATCGTCTTCGGCAAGCGATTCGATCGGTTGATCGCTGACGCCGAGCAGCGACGCGACCGCGCTCAACAGATCATCAAATTCGATCGGACCACGGACGTGATTGAAGATCGCGGCCACGGTGTCGGCCAGTTCCTTGCTCGTTTTAGGTGGACGAACGTGAGTTGCTAAAGCTTCCGGTGTGCGCTTGGTCGGGAGTTTCTGTTCTTGCCAGGCTGCGAAACCGGTTATGAATTGTCCTTCGGCGTCCTGCCAGAGTGCGAAACCACGCTGGCGCGTGACGAGGTAATGAAGCCGGTTCTTGAGCGCGTGTCTTTCCGGAAACTGACGCCGCAACCAGCGCGCGCAAGTGCGATGCGCGATAACCGCGGCCATGCCACGCACGTCTGCGATCGGATGCGCGTCGGGAAGTTTGCGAAACCTCTGCAATTGCGCGAGTAGTTGCAGGATGACTTCCTGATAGATGTCGTCTGCTTCCGCGCGTTGAGAAGAACTGAGGCGCAGCTTGAAACGAATGACGCCTTTGATCACGGGTTCGGCGTGATTGCTGATGAGTTGCAGCAAAAGCTCGCCGGCTCGATCGTCGTTGTCTTCGAGTAGGAGAGGTTCGAGTAACGCGTCGATCTTTACCGGCGACTCTTTCATTCCTATTGTGTAGGGGTGCGAGCTTATCTTAGTTTTTGCGCTGAGACCACTGTGAGGAGAGCTTCACTATGCACGAATATACGGTTGAACTCAGAATCAGCGGAGCCGAGTTGGTTCCGGCTGCCATAACACAAGCCCTGGGGCTTGAACCCTCGCTGGTCCGGCAAGTGGGTGAACGCAGGGGTGAGGGAAAAGTATGGGATCAAGCTCTGTGGAGCTATAACGGATTTTCAGCCGGTACTCCAAAGTCGTGGGTGTCGCTTGAAGATGGTCTAACTTTTCTCCTCGATAGATTAGAGCCTGTTCGTAGCGAAATCGAGAAGTATAAACAGAAATACGACGCTGTATGGTGGTGTGGGCACTTCCAATCAAGTTTTGACGGCGGCCCGACATTCTCCGCGAGTTTAATGCGAAGGTTAGCCGACTTCGGAGTTGACCTCTACCTCGACAATTATTTTGGTAGTGATTAAGGCTCTAAAGGTTCGCCTTGTTTGATGCGCAGTTCGATCGTCTTCACGTTCGCGAAATCTGTGAGCGGGTTACCGGTTAGGACAAGAAAGTTGGCTTCGTAACCGTCTTTGAGGTGGCCGATCTTACGTTTGGGAAAGATAGTGGCGGCGGTCGTTTCACACCACATTTTCAGCAACGTCAGATTGTCAAAGGCTTTGAGCTTTGCGAGACTGAGTGCTTCCGGTAAAGCCGTTTGGCGAAAACTGTCGCTGCCGATGGCGATTGGCACGTGATGTTTTTGGAGCAGTTGTAAGTTCTGGACCAACATCGCGCGCACTGCGAGCCGTGCAGCTTCAGGAAGTTTTTCGTTGAACGTTTGTTCGGCAGTCTCACCGATCGTGGTGACGACGACAGTCTGGTTCTTTCCGGCGAGTTTCGCATCAGCTTCTGAGATCTGATATGGAGCGAGGTTTACGTAATTAGCTAGGTCGTTCCGGTCCGGTCGAAATCCCGGCAAGTGATTGATCTCATCAACGCCTGCAACCAGTGCGTTGTGAAAATCGGTGGCGCTTTCAACGTGCGTTGAGACGCGCAAGCCATCGCGATGCGCGCGGCGCACAATCTCCGGAAGGATCGCAGGATCGAGACCTTTCCAACCGTCGTAAGCTTTGTCGTCTTTGCGTTTCGCGTACTCTTCCGAATAGAGCAGGTAGGTTTTAATGAAATCAGGTTTGCCGGCTTTGATGATGGGCCACTTGCGTTCGAGATCGGCAGCGTTGTCGATGACGTAATAAAAACCACCTTCGCCATCCTCGGGCTTGAAGCCGCGTTGCGGCGTCACGATCTCGATCGGGTGACCACCGGAGCCGGTCAGGCCACCGTTTGAAAGTATCCCGTCGACACTCGTGGGAAGATTGATCCGCTTTGACGTGGGCTCCTTCGATCTGAGCAGACTATTCGGATTCTTGACGTAGAAGATTCCCGCGTCGAGATACATCTTGTTGACGCGAGCGAAACGCTCGTCGCTGGACCAGTCGAGGTTGTGATTGTGCGCTTCACCAAACGGCGGCACCACAAACTTGCCTGAGAGATCGAAGACGCGATCGACACGCGACGGCCGCTTGCTGCTTAATCGACCGGCGACTGAATAGAACGTCCGGTGCACAAACTTCTGACCATCGAACCAGTTTCCGTTCGCGAACTCATAATTGTGCGTCGAGACCTGTGCGTGGGCCGTGAAGGTGGCGAGTAGAACGGCGAGTACAAGGGCTTTGCGCATAGTGATTTATTTAGCCACAAAGAAGCACAAAAGAGTATTAGAAAAATCTTTGTGCTTCTTGTGCCTCTTGTGCCTTTTTGTGGCTCTATTTGACGTTGAGAGCAACGCGGAAGAGTTTGTTGCACTCTTCTTCCAGAACTCCACCGACGACCGTGCATTCGCGGAAAGTGCTTAGCCGCGCGATCTCTTCGGCTCGGATATCGATGGCCCACCAGTTCAACGTTTTCAGGAAAGGTATAGACGAACCAAACACCACTCGCTTGATCCCCGACCACGCAACCGCACCTTGGCACATCGCGCACGGTTCGGCGGTGGTGTAAATCGTCAGCGTGGTCCAATCGATCTTCGCCTGCGACGCGGCGCACTTGTTGATGGCGTCCATCTCACCGTGCCAGGTGGGATTATGAACCGAACGATTCCAACCCTCCCCAACGACCACTCCCTTCTGGTCTACCAGAACCGCCGCGAAAGGATTTTTCGGATTGTTTGCGGCCAGGCGAATGGCTCTTCTCATGTAGAGCTCATCCTTAGGTTGTACGAGAGGTTTGGCTGTTATAACCGCTTCGTACGCGCCGAACATTGGCGCCGCTAAAACGGATGCGAACAGATCGCGAAGGAGAGTTCGCCGTTTCATTCGTTGTCCTCCACTGTCACTGTTTCAAGTAACGAAGCGCCACAAATCCTGATTCCGGAAAAACCTTCGACTCAACAAGTCTTAACTGTAACCTCTCCGGTAGCTTGGTGCTGTCCAGCAACCGTCGCCCTTCTCCTACAAGAAACGGCTGAACGACAAAATGAAATTCATCAACCAAGCCAAGCTCGATAAGTTGTGAAGGAATATCTACACCACCGGTTGAGATATTCTTGCCTGGTTCTTGTTTCAGTTTAAGTATTTCGTCCCGGAGGTTCCCACGAACAATTCTCGTATTTTCCCCTTCAACGCTCTCTAACGATCGTGAGAAGACCATGACGTTGTTGACGGCGGCAAATGCTTCAGCAAATTCGTTCATTGCTTTTGTCTGCCCGGAATGGTTTTTGGCGACGTCAGGCCAGAAAGGAAACATCAACTCGTAGGTTTTACGGCCATAGGCGAGCGTGTCAACATCTCGCATGAGCTGCGCAAAATACTCATGCACCTCGTCGTTACCAACCCCCTTGGTGTGGTCGCAACAGCCATCCAGGGTCAGGTTGATACCGAAGATTAGTTTTCTCATTTGATTGCTCCTGGACCACCTTTTAAGACGTTCGAACTATCGATCACGAACTATGTTATAGTGCATGCCCACTCCCCAAAAGTGAAGCGGGCCGACTTGTGCTGGAACACAAAGTCAGCCCTGTACCCTCAACCTTCTAACGAAAGGATGAAGATCGTGCTTAATCTTAACAGCGCAGTCGACTTAACCTAAGTGGTGCCCCTTCACGCGGGGCTCCAAGCATTCACTCGCGAGATAAAAAATTGGCTATGATAGCATTCCACCATGAATCCAAGCTTTGACCAAATTATCAAGTCAATTGAACGATTACCGGCGTCAGAGCAGGAAAAGATTCGTCGATGGTTGGATGAGAAGGGAACGTCCAACGGAGAAGCAACTAGCTCACAAACCCGCGCGAACCGTTCGATACAGTCGCTTAGATGGTTGCACGAAAACCAAAAGAGATACTCAGGGCAATGGGTCGCCCTTGATGGAGATCGTTTGATCGCCAACGGATCGACGGCTAAAGAGGTGTATTCGAAAGCGAAGGCCGAAGGCGTTGACATCCCGTTTGTCGAACTAGTCACCGAGCAAGAGTCAGTGCTCTTTACCGGAGGCTGGCTTTTGTGAATGCAGCATTGTGCTAAACTAAGCAAACCAGTATTTAGAAACGATGCAAACCCTAGTTGTTAAAATAAGCAATCCCGATACGGTTCACGCCATTGCAGAGGCCGCGAGGCGCCAGGGGACCACGCCTGAGGCTGCCGCGTTGGAGTTGCTCGAAACGGCAGTTCTCGCTCAGAAGCCGTTTGAGGAAATCGCCGAACCGATCGCGCGAAGCTTCGACGAAAGCGGGATGTCAGAAGAACAGCTCGACGACCTCATAGAACAAACTCAAAAGGCCATTCGCGAGGAAAGACACCACAACAAGTAGGCGATGCCAGAACTCACTCCCCGCGTCGTCTTTGACTGCAATCTCTTCGTTCAAGGAATCGCCAACCGCAACAGCCCAGCGCGCAAGGCACTGCGGCTGTTTTTCAGTGGAGACGTATCACTCTATGTGAGCGAGCCGATTCTTCGCGAAGTTCGGGACGTATTGAATCGTGCAGAGATTCGTCGCCAGCTTCCGGGGATCACTGACCGCATAGTCAATGCTTTTCTGACCAAGCTGGAAGCCAAGGCGATCCTCATCGTTAACGTACCCGAAGAATTTCATTATGAGCGCGACCCCGATGACGAGATGTATATCAATCCAGCAATCGTGGGTAATGCCACATATCTTGTGAGCCGAGATAAAGATCTTCTTGACCTGATGACCACGTCGACCGACATAGCTCGGCGGTTCCGTTCAAGCTATCCCTTCCTGCGAATAATGACGCCAGCCAGCTTTATCGCCGCCATTGAATCAGCGAGTGCCGCTAAATAGTCCAATTTGCCTAGTTGTTAGCGTGACCGTGAAATTGGAAGCGGTCGAGCACTGTGACAGCTTCTGCGCCTAATTTTTCCTAATGCCGTCCTGCAAGTCATCGACTCTCAATCAGTTGCGTAGTTGAACGAAAACCGGGAGAGAGGTGCTAAAGTAGTTGTTATAAATTGCGCAGTGTGACAGGCCCTGTATATTATTAACTGCGCTGTGTGACAAACCTCATCATCGGAATAGAATCCGCGACAGTAATGAACAATTTCAATTTGGTCCTGCAATTATTGGAAAAACATGGACCCCTAGCCGCTGGAGATCTTCAAAAGCACCTTTCCAGTAAGAAACTGTCGAACGTCGCGGCGCGACAGCGCATCTCCCGCGCCCGCGGAGGCGTGCAACGTTTTAGGACAATCTCGTTACCTAAGCGTGAGCAATTTCTATTTATTACAAAGCAATCTGAAACCGAACGATTCTGGAAAGCTCTACTCAACGCTCATACTTCTCGTAGGTCTGCGTATGGCGTGGCACTGCAAAGCATTCTTGCTCGAGGCGGTATCATTCCGCTCAAACACTTTGAGATAGTAAGCGGTTCGCCATTCAAACTTCGTAAGCATCTTGGGTCGGAAACGTTGCTCGATAGACTTGTAAGAAGCAAGATGCTTCGACTTAATCATCACTTGGATTTGGGTGATTGCATAAGCATTGACGCCATGGGTTATCTGGGAAAACCGGATGTGAACGCGCTTCGCCAAAGGCTTGTAGTCGAAGAAGTTCTCCTTACGGGTGTTCTGGATTGGGCGCGAAAAATCGGATTCGTTAGCTATAAGGCGGCAAAAAAGAGGCGCTTAGACCATATAGCGACCTTTGGTCAATTTGGTTGGGATATTACAGGTCCATCGTATATTCGGCCGTTGTCTACTTATGCAAGGGGCACTGTGCACCCCGGATTCCTTGTGGCCGATGTCGCGTACTGTGAACTTGACGAGAACCAGATCCTCTACTTTTTTCAGAAATGCAACATCACACGCGCTATAAGAACAATGAGGCCGTTCCTCCCACTTCTGGTAGCAGAGAGATTTACTAATGAGGCGTTTAAGCTAGGGAAAAAGTTGGGCATTGTTTTGACAACCCCGGAAATACTGTTCGGAAGATCTGTAGCTGAGAGTTTGAAAGCCCTCGCGGCCACTCTTCAAAATGCCGCAAAGGTGGCAGAGGAAAATCCTGAACGTGTTGCGGAGTTACTTAACTCACTATCAGCGATCGAGGGAGCAGTGATTAACCTTAGGGGAGCGCTGTTCGAACTGATAGTTGGTCATCTCGTTCTTAAAGGCGAAGGCAGTACAATCGACATTGGCGTGACCGTGACCGATTCGGAGGGCAAATCGGCGGAAATCGATGTTCGACGAGTTAAAGGTGACCATGAAGTCGCGCTTTATGAATGCAAGGGACTGCAACCACAGACTGAAGTTTCCCTTTTTGACGTTGAAAAGTGGCTCACGAAAAAGGTTCCCACCATAAGATCCGCTCTGCTACGAGAAACACGTTTTCGCAATACTAATTATATCTTTGAGTATTGGACCAGTGGACGATTCTCTGATGAAGCTGTGGAGCGTCTTGAAATGGCAAAACGCGAGACGCTGAAATACGCCGTGGCGTGGCGCGATGGTGCGAGCGTGTTGCAGTATGCAAAGGAAAAGAGAGTCGGTTCGATTGCCGACGTTTTGAGGGAGCATTTCACTCAACATCCTCTTTCGTAAGACCAATCAGAGTAAGGCGCACCATTAGTACCGCTTCGTTGGTCGTTCGAGCGCTGAGGCGGCAATGACAAACCACGCGATATGAAAGAACCAGTGAGATGATTTTGATCCCAATCATTTGCGTTTCGAACAAAAAGTTGTTGTAGAATTAGGCCGACTTCGGTTGCCCCCGCGTTTAAATCCCCTTCTTCGCGAATCCAGGTGGAAGTGTAACTCCATGAGCCAGCGATCGCCCGACACTCCAGATGCCAGTGGTCCGCAAGCACATGATTGGCTTACGGGCGGCGGTGAGCTCGGGCAACTCATACGTGGTTACGATTGGTCGCGAACTTCGCTTGGACCACTCGAATCGTGGCCGCAGAGTCTGCGCAGCGCAGTCAGCATACTGCTGCCGTCGAAGGCGCAGATCGCGATGTTCTGGGGACCCGATCTGATCACTCTTTACAACGACGCGTACCGGCCGGTGCTGGGAGCGAAGCATCCGGGTGCACTCGGCTTGCCGGTCAGAGAGGTGTGGAGCGAACTCTGGGATACAGGTCTGAGAAGTTTGTTTGAAGGCGTACTCCAAACCGGCGAAGCGTTCTGGGCCAGCGACTGGCCCTTCTACATGGAGCGCTTTGGTTTTCCGGAAGAGACCTTCTTTGACATCTCGTACGATCCGGTTCGTGATGAAAGCGGAAAGGTCGCCGGTCTCTTCTGCATCGTCAGCGAATCCACGGCCCGCGTGATCAGCGAACGGCGTTTGCGAACCCTGCGCGATCTCGCATTGGTGGCGACAGCCGAAGCGAAATCCGTCGAGGATGCGTGCCGCACCGTGGCCGGGATTCTTTCCGGTAATCCTCACGACATTCCGTTTGCACTGATTTACCTGCTCGACAGATCCGGCATAAACGTTAGTTTGGCGGGTGCCTCGGGATTACAACCAGGAGCGCACGTTGCGCCGATCAATGTCGATATTGATAGTTCGTGTTGGACGTTCAACGCGGCTATGCAAACCAATCGCGCGATTGAACTCACGGATGTGATCGAACGTTGCGGTGAGTTGTTCACCGGTGTGTGGCCCGAGCCACCGCACACAGCGATGGTCATGCCGATTGGCGCTTCCGGACAGGACCGCGCCGCGGGTTTTTTAGTGGCTGGAGTTTCGTCGCGCCGGCCTTTGGACGATCAGTACCGCGCCTTCTTTGATTTGTTGGCCACTCAGATTTCAACGACCGTGGCGAATGCGCGTGCTTACGAGGAAGAACGGCGGCGCGCTGAATCACTCGCCGAACTCGATCGCGCCAAGACAGCCTTCTTCTCGAATGTCAGCCATGAGTTTCGCACGCCGCTGACGTTGATGCTTGGTCCAGTTGCCGATCTGTTGGGTGAACTCGACGGCTCCGTTTCCGAGGAGCAACGCGAACGTCTCGACATCGCTTACCGCAACGGCCTGCGTCTGCAAAAACTCGTCAATACGTTGCTCGACTTTTCGCGAATCGAAGCAGGCCGCGTTCAGGCTTCGTACGAAGCCACGAATCTCGCGAGTTTGACTTCAGAGCTCGCGAGCAACTTTCGTTCGGCGTGCGAAAGGGCCGGCATCGATCTGATCGTCGATTGCCCTGATTTGGACGAACCCATCTATGTCGATCCCGACATGTGGGAAAAGATAGTTCTCAATCTGGTTTCCAACGCCTTCAAGTTCACGTTCTCGGGATCGATCGAAGTCAAGTTGCACAAGTTAGCGGAACACGTGGAACTGAGGGTCCGCGATACCGGTGTCGGTATTCCGCCTGAAGAGCTGCCGAGAGTGTTCGAGCGTTTTCACCGCGTGCCGATATCGCAAGGAAGGACGCAGGAGGGATCAGGAATCGGTCTGGCATTGGTGCGCGAACTGGTGAAGTTGCATGGTGGCACTGTCATCGTCGCGAGCACGTTAGGACAAGGCACTGTCTTCATCGTGTCGATACCGCGAGGAAGAGATCACCTGCCGCCGGATCGCATCAATGCGACACGAACGATGACCTCAACGTTGTCGGGCGCTGCTCCGTTCGTGAGTGAGGCTTTACGCTGGTTGCCGCACACTCCCGGCGACTCTTCAGTAGTGAATGCACAACGCGAGAATGGCGACGAACCACGGTTTCACATCCTGCTCGCCGACGACAACGCAGACATGCGCGATTACGTCTCGCGTTTGTTGTCCGATCGTTATGAGGTGCTCGCCGTAGCCGATGGACAAACAGCCTGGGATGCGATGCAGGACCGCGTTCCCGATCTGATCTTGTCAGACGTGATGATGCCGGTGCTCGATGGGTTTGAGTTGTTGCGACGCATTCGCGCGAATCCACGCACGCAAGAGATACCGGTTGTGTTGCTGTCAGCCAGAGCCGGTGAAGAGGCGCGGATCGAAGGACTCGAAGCGTCGGCCGACGACTACCTGATCAAACCGTTCAGCGCGCGCGAACTTCTCGCGACCGTCGATGCTCATAAGAAGACGGTCGACATTCGTCGTAAGAGCCGCGAGGCCGAACTTCGTTTGATCGAGCAACTGCGCGAGCAGGACCGGCGCAAAGATGAGTTTCTGGCAACGCTCGCGCACGAACTGCGAAATCCGCTCGCGCCGATTCGCAACGGACTCGAACTAATCCGCCGAGCGAACAACGACCCGGCAGTTCTTGAAAAGGCGACTCCCATCATGCAACGGCAGATCGAACAGTTGGTGCGGCTCGTCGACGATCTGCTGGACGTTGCTCGCATCAGCCGCAACAAGCTCGAGCTGCGAAAAGAGCAAGTAGATCTCGAATCGGTCGTGCGTAATGCGGTGGAAACCAGCCGGCCGGTGTTGGCGGCAGCGGAAAACGATCTGCACGTCGAACTGCCTGCGGAGCCTGTTTGGCTGGAGGCCGATCCGGTTCGTTTGGCCCAGGTGTTTTCGAACCTGCTTAACAACGCCGCCAAATACAGCGAGCCCGGCGGCCGCATCTCGTTGGTCGCAACACAGACCGGAGACGAACTAACGATCAGGGTGAGTGACACAGGTATCGGTATCGAGCCGGCAAAACTCTCACAGATCTTCGGCATGTTTGTGCAACTCGATGCGTCCGAGCAACACGTTCAGACTGGTCTGGGCGTGGGTCTGACACTCGTACAACGATTGATCGAAATGCACGGCGGCAGTATCGAAGCGCGCAGTGAAGGACAGGGCAAGGGCAGTGAATTTATCGTGTGCTTGCCGGCCCTGAAGCAGCCGGCGAATTCCGTTTCTGAGATCGAACCGGTTGTGGACGATCGTCCACAGACACGCCGCCGCATTCTGGTCGTCGACGATAACGTCGATTCGGCGGAGAGCATGGCGATGATGCTGGAGCTTTCCGGACACGACGTGGCGACGGCGCATGATGGTCTGGCGGCAGTGGAGCTGGCGAAAGCGTTTCGACCACACGTCGCATTGTTAGATATCGGCATGCCAAAGCTCGACGGGTATGAAGCGGCACGTTCGATTCGTCAGCAGTCGTGGGGACAGAAAATGAAGCTCGTCGCGTTGACCGGCTGGGGCCAACAGGAGGACAAGCGGCGCAGCCGCGAAGCGGGCTTCGACGCGCATCTCGTGAAGCCGATCGATTTCAGCGCGTTGGAAGAGCTGGTTGCCACAGATGAACACGGATGACACGGACAGAAATTTTGCTAAGGTCAGATCCGTGTTCGTCCGTGAAAACCCGTGGCTACTGAGTTTCGAAACGAAGGCGAACCTGGAAGCACGTGTCGCCGGGTTTGGAGTCGAAACGGACATTCCCACGGTGGCGGCGGACGATGCGGGCAACGGTGTCGAGGCCTAAGCCGGTACCTTCGCCGACCGGTTTCGTCGTAAAGAACGGTTCGAAGATGTGCGTCTGCGCCGACTCGGGAATGCCGGAACCGTTGTCGCGGATTTCCACCATGATGTCAGTCGGTTCTTTTCTCGTTCGTATTTTCAACGTGCCGCCATCTTGCATCGCTTCCACCGCATTAACGATCAGATTGGTCCATACCTGATTGAGTTCACTGCCGTACGCCTTGATTTGCGGCAGGTCGTCCGCATACTCGCGCGTGAGCACGATGTTCTTCTTCTTCAGCTTGTACTTCAGGATGAGGAGCGTGCTTTCCAGTCCTTTATGAATATCCACTTTCTGGACTGAAGCCTGGTCCATGTAGCTGTATTCTTTGATCGCCGAGACGAGTTCGGAGATGCGCGCGGTTCCCGTTTTGATTTCACGCGCGAGTTTTGCTGCCGCAAGTTGCGCACTGACGCGAACCAGCACGTCGGCAATGGCGCTCGATCCGGTTTGTTCCAGGAGCTTGTCGAGTGCAGACGCATCAATTCCCGCTTCCACGAGGTTGTTCGAAAGTTTCCACGGATCCTCGATGCCATGATCTTCCAGCCAGGTCGTGAGCGCGTCTTCGAGATCGCTTTGTTCGAGTGAGTTGAGTTGCGGCGCTTCCGTTGTGTGTTCAATTGCCTGATTTTCGAAAGTACGAAGCTCCTCACGTTGTTCTGAAGTCAGGTCGTGACTGCAAAGTCGTAGATCCGCGGCGCGCAGTTCCGCGAGAACTGTGATCAAATCGTTTGCTGCACGTGTTGCTCCGGCGGCTGGATTGTTGAGCTCGTGCGCGAGGCCCGCGGAGAGTTTGCCCAAAGCCATCAACTTGTCGCGTTGCTGATCCGCGGTGGTGACGTCGCGCACGCGATCGCTCATGATTCCCACGAGACGTTCCACGAGCACGGGCATTCGTTGAAACAACTCGGGAAACAGACTAACCGGAAACCTCAACAGACGCATCGGCGTGACCGCGCGTCCGGTCGCGGTCCAATGCGTCATGCGAGAGAAGGGAAGCTTGCCACTTACTTCCGTATGGGGTTCTCCCGCCCGAGCGATGTAAACGTAGCCGTCGTGGGCCATGTCGTCGCGATATGCGCGCACCTCGCCTTCGAGGTAAACGACCATCATGTCGGCCGGCTCGCCTTTCTGAAACAGAACTTCTCCCGTCTCAACTCGCAACTCGGTCGTGTTATCGGCAAACCACTGCAATTGATCCTCAGGCAGATCGGAAAACACGTGCACGCGACGCAGCGCTTCAACCCGATCCTCCGGTGAACTGCTCGCGGCAACGTCAGGCTCAACGACGGCTGATGCCGGAACCTGCACTCCGACGCCTTCTGGTTTTGTGTCTTCCATCGCTTTTACTTTTGTGCCTCTTTGTCGCCTCAGATCACCTTGCTGAGGTATTGGTGCACGAACGAAACGGCGACTGAACCCTCGCCCACACCGGAGGCCACTCGCTTCACTGAGCCATGCCGCACATCTCCCACCACAAAAATGCCCGGCACGCTCGTTTCCAGTAAACCCGGATCGCGGTCCACCTGCCAGCCTTTGGGCCGTTTTCCATCGCGCATTAGATCCGAGCCGGAAAGTATGAATCCACGTTCATCGCGTTCTACGAGGTCCGCGAGCCACGCTGTATTTGGCGCCGCGCCGATCATGATGAAGAGCGCGTTTGCCGGCACCTGGTTGGTCTCGTTGGTCGCAGCGCAGTGGATCGAAACCGCTTCCAGGTGATCGTTGCCGTGAGCTTCCACTATCGTCGAGTTAAATTCGATCTGGACGTTCGGAGTCTGCTTTAACTGGTCGATCAAATACTGCGACATCGAAGCTGAAAGCGACGAACCTCGCACCAGCATCACCACTCGCCGCGCGTACTTCGAGAAGTACATCGCCGCCTGTCCCGCGCTGTTCGCACCACCGATCACGAAAACATCTTCGTCTTTGCAGTTGAATGCTTCAGTCATGGCCGCGCCGTAGTAGATGCCGGCTCCGGTAAGACGTTCGATGCCCGGCACATTCAGTTTGCGCCACTGAACACCAGTCGCTACCAGCAACGCGTGACAACTGAGTTGTTCGCCGTCGGCGAGTTGCAGCAGACGATATGGACCATCCAGTTTCACGGCGGTGGCTTCGGCGGAGAGTATTTCAACGCCGAAGCGTTTGGCCTGGACCACGGCTCGACGTGCGAGATCGCCGCCGCTCAGTCCACTCGGAAAGCCGAGATAATTCTCGATGCGGCTGGACATGCCTGCCTGGCCGCCAGGCGCTTCGCGTTCAACCATCACCGTGCGTAAACCTTCGCTGGCGCCGTAAACTGCCGCTGCCAATCCTGCCGGACCACCACCAACGATCGCCAAATCGTAGAACGCTTCGGCCGCGCGAGTTCTGAGTCCGGCGTTCTCGGCGATTTCAGTGAGCGCCGGGCGTTGCAGACGCAAGCCGTTGGGAAAGATCACTAACGGCAGCGCTTGTTTCTCGTCATCGTCGAGCAAGTCTACGAGCGCTTGCACTTCCGGATTCGTGTTCGCGGTCTCGATGTCGAGCCATTGATACGGCACGTGATTGCGCGCGAGAAAATCCTTGATGTTGTGCGACTCCGGCGACCAGCGATTGCCCAACACGCGAATGCCCTCAAACTGCACGGGAACATTCGCCTGCCAATCGTCGAGCAGATCGTCGATGACGGGGTAAAGATTCTCTTCGGGTGGATCCCACGGCTTGAGTAGATAGTGATTGATGCCTGCTTCGTTGATCGCCGCGATCGCCGCGTCCGTGTCGGCGTAAGCCGTTAAGAGAACGCGCTTCGCATCGGGAAAGAGTTCGATAGCCTGTTCGAGGAACTGTACGCCTGACAGGCCAGGCATTCGCTGGTCAACGAGAAAAAGTGCAACGGGATTATTGCGAAGTTTCAACTCGCGAACGATTTCCATCGCTGCCGTGCCGGATTCGGATCGAAGCACACGATAGTCGCTCGCATACTTGCGGCGTAAGTCCCGCTCGATGGCGCGCAAAACTTCCGCATCGTCGTCGATGGTTAACAGTACTGGCTTAGTCATGATTGCTTTGGCAGATTGTAGCCTAAAGTTCGCAGGAAGCGATGCCCGGCTCGCTCTTCCGCTTACTTCGTCAGGTGATTTGGGTAGAGATATCGAAGTGGATCCGCAACGTGGCCGGGCTGATTGCGTTCTTCCTGTTTCTGTTTCCTGATGCTTTCTCGCTTGGCCTCTTGATATTCGAGTCGATCGAAGAACGACTCGAGCACTCGCGAAATTTCGAACACAACACCGTCAAAGATTCGCAATCTCATGATCAAAAACCGCCCCGATGGAAATGAGCGGGTGAACCTGATGCCCCTAAAACCAAGTCACCCGCTCGCCACGATGCTGTTCCCCCGAATGCACCGTGCGTCGCGCTCTGAAGACCTCCTGCCAGAGTCCTTTGAGCCCGTCGTTTCAATACGGGGATATTAGTCTCGGTGAAGTGAAGATTATTTCGTGAATTTGCTTGGTTCCATTGAGTGTTGCGGTAGTCGTTATGGTCCATGTTGGTTGCGGGTTTGCCGGTTATGCGCAAGTCAGAGCAATCCGGGACAAGTTGACGAAAGAACGCCGGTCGCACGCGTCGCTAAACTCTCAACACCAAGTTTGAGAAGGAGAAATTGAAGTGAAAGTATTTTTGAGTGCGTTGTTTGTTGTGGCGATGGTGTCTGCCGCATTCGGTGCGTCGGTGAAGTCTGACTACCAGAAGGATTTCGACTTTGGCCAGTTACACACGTTCGCGTTCAGGACCGAACGGGCCGATAGCGATCCGCTGGCAAGCAATGCGATTGAAGCCGAAAGAATTCAGAATGCTTTGGCGTCGCAACTGTCGGCGAATGGTTTTACGCAAACCGGCGACAACCCGGATTTCATCGTGGCCTTTTACTCGCGAACGCATCAGCAAACGGAAGTTCAGTCGATACCGCGGTTTGGTTATGGACCAGGCTTCGGCTGGGGCTACAGAGTTCCGTTTCGCGGGCGCTGGCGTTGGGGATGGGGACCGGATATCTGGACGACGACTTACACCGAGGGCTGTGTGATGGCGGACATCATCGACGCCAAAACTCAGGAGCTCGTGTGGCGCGGCGTGGTGCAGGATCGGGTCAACGGGATTGGCCAGTCAGAGAAGGAAGCCAACAACGCGGCCAAGGATCTCGTGAAGCGCTACCTGAAAGACACGAAGAAAGTCGCGGAGAAGCGAAACTAGAGTTTAGCCACAAAAAGGCACAAGAAGCTTCTTGTGCCTCTTGTGGCCTAGAAGGCGAACGAGAAGTAGACCGCGCCTATAATGAGCACATAAGAAACAAGAATGTTCCACTTCAGCGTCTCCCCAAACAACAGATACGCTATCCCCGTAAACACCACCAGCGTGATGCACTCTTGCAGGATCTTCAACTGCGTAACCGTGAAGATTTGAGAGCCGATGCGGTTCGCTGGAACTTGAAAGATGTATTCGAAGAAAGCAATCAGCCAGCTTACGACGATCACCACGATCAGCGGTTTAGTTTTGTATTTCAGGTGACCGTACCACGCGAGGGTCATGAAGATGTTTGAGATGACTAGTAAGACAATGGTCTTGAACATGTTTTCCTATTCCGGCCCGGAGAGTTTGAACGCCACAAACATCAGCTTACCAGAACGCTCGATTTGCAAGACTACCGGCGTGTTTGCCGCCGCGCGATTCAGCGCCGTGCGCAGTGCCTCAACACTCTTTATCGGCGATCCGTTCAGCGTATGAATGATATCGCCTGCCTCGAGCGAAACGTCCGCCGTCGAGTCGACCTGCCTCGCAACCACCAGCACGCCTGACGCGATCCGCAGTCCAGTCAGTTTGGCCGCAACCTGCGGATCGATGTCCATCACGATCACACCCAGTTGACTGACGCGACTCTTTTCCGACTGCGTGAGCGCGGCCACAGTATCAAGATCGCCCGGCGACTCGATCAACGCGACTGAAAAATTCATCCGGCTCGAACCGCGACGCACGCCGAGTTTAATCTGCTCGCCGCCACTGCGCATAAACAAACGAGTGCCCAGCGCCGGCAAACTGTTGATCGCATAACCGTCGATGCTCGTAATGATGTCTCCGACTTTTACTCCAGCCGCTTCGGCCGGACTCTCAGGTTCTACATCGGAAATGATCACTCCCGAATCCGTATCGAGTTTCAGACCGGCGGCTAATTCCGGCGTGATCGACTGCACGCCGATTCCGGTCGTTCCGCGATGAAGATGTCCATACTTGCGGAGTTGCGGATACGCGTAAGCCACGATCGCGCAGGGAATCGCAAAACCCAATCCTTCATTCCCGCCACCTTGCGAGAGAATGAAAGTGTTGATGCCGACGAGTTCGCCGTCAACGTTCACGAGTGGTCCACCGCTGTTGCCAGGATTTGTTGGCGCGTCGCTCTGCACAAAGACGAGCGGACTGTCAGCATCGAGTTGCCGCGCGACCGCACTCACCACGCCCATCGTTACCGAATCCTGCAAACCGTCCGGACTGCCGAACGCAAACACCACGTCGCCTTGCCGGAGTTTGTTGTAGTCACTGAGGCGCATGGCCGGTAAGTTTGTAGCTTCAACTTTCAACACGGCGAGATCGATGTCGTCGTCGGCTCCGAGCACGCGCGCCTCGAGCGTGCGCGTTCTGGTGATCGTCGGTTCGTCAGCCGAGTTGTTTGTGCTGACTGCCGGCACGCTCACGCTGACGTGTTGTGCACCACGAACTACGTGTGCATTCGTAACGATGTAACCAGACGCATCGACGATCACCCCCGAACCGATCTTTTGCTGCATGCCGAGAAGCAGACTGCTGCTGCCGTTGTTATTCTCGACGGGTTCGTAACCGCTCGCCTGTATTTGGACCACGCTCGGCGTCACTTGCCTCACGAGTTTTCGTATCGCGGTATTGAATTGGTGAAGAGGATCGAGCTCGCGGTTTGTGTTTGGTGTTTGAGCAAAGGCTGTTAATCCGAGTAACAGACATATCAACACACTACTGCTTTTGCGCTTCATGCGCTGAAGATACGTGGAGCGCAATTACGGTTCTTGCGCACCGTTGCCCATCCTTGCGCTGTTTTGCGTCAACACCGAAACGTGAAGAAATTGGCGTTTCGCAACGCAAAACGGGGCAGTTTCCAGCAACTCCGAACAAGACCCTTCAACCTTGAGTGGTTATTTTTCTACCAGTTAAGGCAAAGGAGGAAATTCATGACGGGAGTTATTGGCATTAAACGGTTTGGGGCTTTATTGCTGGTGTTGGTGATGTTGATGGGCACGTTTGGCAGCGTGAGCGTCAGCGCTCAGCGGCGTCACTATCGGAGTCACAAAAGACACAGCACGAAAAAGGGAGCATTGATCGGAGGCGCTGCGGGTTTGCTTGGAGGCGCGGTGCTTGGTGGAGGTAAGGGCGCGTTGATCGGCGCGGGCGCCGGCGCCGGGACCGGCTATCTCATTCAACGGCACAGAAACAATCGTCATCGTCATCGCCGCTATCGGCATAGATAAACCGCCCAACACAAGTGGTGAGTTTCGGGAAGTAGTAAAGGAGAGAAGGTGATTACACATTCACAAATCGTTGCAATAAGGAAACGCATCGCGAAAGTGTTGCTGGTTTTGCTGCTCGCAGTCTCGGTCGTTTCAGCGGTTGCTTATGGTCAGCGGCGCGGAGGTGGAGGCGGTGGAGGCGGACGCGGTGGTGGTGGTGGTTTTGGCGGTGGCGCACGCGGTGATGGAATGAGATTCGGTGGCGGGTTCATACCACACGGCGGCCCACGACCTTTCGGCGGTTCCAGAAATCATTTCCCGAATTCGCCGCCAAACTTTTCCGATCACGACGGACATCCGAACGCACCACACGTGCACTGGAACGGTGACTGGATCGGACACGACTGGGGTCGAAACGATCACCGGTTTCACTTGGACCACCCATGGGAGTACGGACGCTTTCCCGGCCGTTTCGGACCTAATTTCATCTTTCGTCTGGAAGGTGGAGGCCCGTCGCGTTTCCGGTTTGGCGACTATTTTTTCAGTGTCGCTCCGTTTGAAGTCGACATGTGTTCTGACTGGCTCTGGGACAGCGATGACATCGTCCTTTACGACGATCCCGATCACGTCGGCTGGTACCTGGCCTACAACGTCCGCCTCGGCCGTTACGTGCACGTGACGTATCTCGGCGGTGCTTAACGAAATCAAGGAGTATGGAGGAAATCGATGAAGGTTATTTCGCAAGCATTCTTGTCACTCTGTCTGGTGCTTGGTCTCGGCGCTATGTTCGCGAGCCACGCGCAGATCGATAGTGACGCGACAATCAAAGTAAACATTCCCCACTCATTCGTGGTGAATAACACAACGCTGCCGCCGGGCAACTACACCATCAAGGTGGCAGACGACTACAGCAACTTGAACGTGCTGGAAATTCGCAGTGCTAACGGAAAGACGAACGTTCTTTTCGACACTGAACCAGTGAACTTTGAACGCGAAAAGCGCCAGAGTGAAGTGGTATTCGCCAAAATCGGCGACGATTATTTTCTTTCGCAAGTCTTTCTAAGAGGGGACGAATCGGGCAATCAGGTTTTGAAGTCGAAGCGGCAACGGCGGCTTGAAGAAAGCGGTTCAGTTGCGGAAAGGACGTCGATTGGTGCGGCAATGGTTAAAGCTGTGAAGACAACAGCGAAGAAGATGAAGTAGTTGGCGGAAAGTTCGAAGGCGAGGTGACAGATCTGATCCTGCGACGCCGGTTTTCCCCTCTCGGTGCGCGAAGCGAAAGGTTTGTCGCCTCACTATTCCAAGCTTCTCTGCCTTGTGATATAAGCCGTCCGAGGCGAAGGGAAGATGTGTTGACATCACTCGTCCCTGAGCCTATCGTGCTCTCATTGAAGATCCTTCGCACCCGCCCGCGAGAGCCTCTGCTCGCGAGCCTTACTAAACCACCTAAGAGATGGGAAGGAGAACACTCATGGCCGACAAACACGACGAAAGATTAAAAGGCTACATCGTCATAGCTCTGACAGCGAGCACCGGCAAGAAGTATGACGACTGTAAAGTGATCCCACACGGCGACGTTTTTGCCGCAATCTATAGCCAAGTCTTCGGGCCGGCAAGCCAGAAGGATTGCGAGAAGTGGGCCGCGTCCAACTGTGGCAAATAAGGCAAGCAGCACCTGAGTGCAGCGAAATACGGATTCGTGCGTTCAGCAAAGGTCGACTTGATAAAAGCACGCGCTGGAACAATCTGAAGGCAGTGTGACCGACGCCGCCCGAGTCTAGGTGTGCCGTTTGAGGTTTGTTACGTACATGCTAGAACGCGATATAAAGACTTGCTAAAGAGTGACTTTGAACAACGACTCTGCCAGACTTCAACTCTGATCACAGATCAGCACACTACCTTGCTAATGGAACTTTAACCCACTTGGACCAGACTATGTTATAGTGCGCAGCACCCCTCAAAAGTGTAGCGGGCCGACCTTGTGGTTACAACACAAAGTCAGCCCTGGACCATCAACCTTCTAACGAAAGGATGAAGATCGTGCTTAATCATAACAGCGGCGTAGACCGCGACGAAACACCTCACGCAAACCCAAACCAGCAACCTAACCAAAACACACCTGGATTTAATCGATGCATCGCTATTGCTTACAGTCGACGTGCGGAGTCTGTAATCAACGACAAGTCCATTGATCCACAGACCCGAGCCATGATTCGTTACGCGCTTGAGACTAGCGATCCATGGCTCGCTGAATTGCTCCGCCGCGTTGATGCGGGCGAAAGCCTCGTCGATACGGTGGATTTCTCGCAAGAACCAAAGGCCAGGAACGACGATGACCTTTATGTCGATAAGATCGAAGCTTTGGCGGAGATGATCTGCCGCGGCGGTGATGAACCCGACACGAAATCAGCGGCACTGTTGGTCCTGATGGCCGCCCTCGAAAACTCCCCACACCCGAAAGCACTTGCGAACACCGCGAAGCATTATGCTTTTAATCAATGCGCCGAACGAAACCTTTGCGGCATGGTCGAGGCAGAGGCTCGAGTGCTCGAAGATCAGTTATTTGCCGGCAACGTATTCATTGTTTAATGGCCCTTCGAACTTGCAGCCGGCTCCCACCATCCGGCTGCGCGATCGAACCAATTTCGATTGGACCAATTCTTCCATGACTCGCGCGAATAGTATCTTGAATCGAGGAGATCTTATCTAGATCAGCTCGAATTCAATGTGAGATCTCGCAAATTCAATATTGAATTCGCCAGGTTCAATCTTGAATTCCGCGAATTCAATCTTGAACTCCGCGGAAACAAGATGTACAGGCGAAATTCAAGATTGTTCTCGCGCGATTCAATCTGCATTTTCTGAAAGTGCAAACAAGATCTCGCGGATACTACATGCGATCTGCCGAGTTCAAGATGGTTCACGCCGAATTCAAGATAGTCTAGGCGTGATTCAAGACGTAAAAACGCGTGAGCAAAGGAGAAGTTTTCGTGGCCAGAGTACGACTTAACCTGAGAAGGAGAGTCTAAGAGGATGTAGATGAGGGTATAGAGGGTGTAAAACTTTTTGTGTAAATCGTCATTTGGTAAGAAGTTTTAGTAGAATTCGGCACGATTCCCAGCTTTCGTGGGCTAAATTACGCTAATCAGTATTTAGTAATTATGCGAAGCCTTGTTGTTAAAATAACCAATCCTGACACAGTTCACGCCATCGCAGAGGCAGCGAAGCGCCAAGGAACCACTCCTGAGGCAGCCGCTTTGGAACTGCTTGAAACGGTGGTTCTCGCTCAGAAACCGTTTGAGCAAATCGTCGAGCCGATCGCGCAAAGCTTCGATGAAAGTGGGATGTCAGAAGAAGAATTCGACGACCTTGTAAAGCAAACTCAAAAGGCTATCCGCGAGGAGAGACGCCGGAACAAATAGGCGAGGCCCAATCCGGATCGTGATCGATGGCGATCGTTTCAATACAGCAACGGTTCTTCTAATTCGCGCGCCAATTCCCTCTCAAGATCCCTTTCCAAACCATGCACAAGGCGTTGCGCCCATTCCGCAACGGAGGGTCGCTCGTCAGAAAGCCATGTCTTCGCTTGCTCAAGCTTGCTCTTGTACCAACCTGACGTGGGTCCAACCCAACTCCCAGACATAAACTTGGCAGAAAAGGTACTTCCTACTCCGTACGCACCGAACTTCTCGAGTAGTATTGCGTGTAAGTCGGAAGGTCTTCCTACCGGTGGGCCAATTACCTGGGCCAGATCATGTGCTCGGTTCCCTGGATCATCATCGACCCAATTGATTAGATATTCAATCCCAAGATCCTCAAAGTGGATACCTTCTACATCTTGGCGTATATGCCAACCACCGATATCACGAGAAGTTATCCAAGGTGCGAATACTTCTTCAAAAAGTTGAGCCTTATCACCGACCTTCCACGCCGGCTCTAGTATGTTTTCAATGTACTCGGTTGGGTGGAAAATCTGATAATCAACTATCCTGTTTAGTGCTGCGGTAGATATTAAGATTGGGGACACGTCTAGGTAAATCCGGGCCAACTCCACCCATTCGTCGATTGGCCGGAAATGTTGCTGTTTCTTGGTTGGCGCAGTTAATACAGACAGAGCAAAGTCCTGGAACAACGGTCTGGCTTCTTTCACCTGCATTAGATAGTTAGCAACAAATGGAATTATTGCTTCAAGATGATTTACAAGAGGCGCTGTCGCTTGAACTAGCGATAGGGCCTCTTGGGCCGGGACGACTGCCCCCCATGGGTGGTAAGCAAGAGAGTTTATGTGCTCCGGGGGAATATTCCCAGAGCTGAACAATTCCAGCATCAGAGCCGCACGAGAGCGCTGATACCCAGCACGGTATAGGAGATCAAACACTATGGTCGCTGGGGTACCTTGCTTTAACATCTGCTCTATGCGCTTGTCCAAGTACGTGGGGTCACCTAGGGCAGTTGCATGAGCTAACTCATAAAGGGACAACCACATAGTCCCACGAGTGGAGTCTTGAGCCAGCTTAATCAGTGCGCTCGTGAACACTCTCTCTTTATCAACAGCTCCCAATACCTCTATCCAACGCTCGGCGCTGCTCCAATTTTTATCATTGAGCAAATATGTCCATTCGCTTTCGAGAAGGCTCGGTTGTTGAATAGCCTCGTTGGCTAAACCCTTGAGCTGAGTCAGAATTTCTAGTTCTACATCTGTCCCCGTCCCACTCGATCTAAGACGGCGATAGTTGTGGCTCAGCGCTAAGCGAAGTCTAGACGAGAAATCAGTTCCTCGAAGCAACTCCCCCAAATCTGCCAAAACCTGAAGTCGTTCGTTGACAATGCGAATCTTACTGTCGTTTTCCAACTCTCCCTCTTCTCTTTCGATGGTCTCTACAGCGGCAGATTCTTTCAACAGTTTCTCAAGTCTGTTGCGGGTCCACTGAACTGCTTTTATTACTGGTTCTCGACACTCATAATTAGTGCCTATTAATGTTCGCGCCAGAATAATCCAGGTTTCGAAGGCGCCAGATGGTAGAGTCGCTACAGTATGGAGGCCGCTCGCCAGCGCACCTACTGCTGTTCGTTTGACTTCTTCGTCAACGTCTGCGAGGAGTGACGTCAAGATATTCAGGTAAGAACTGAGCGCTTCAGCCCATTCCTTATAAGTAGCAGGGTGCCACTCTTCGGCAGGTATGCCTCCAATTTCAACCGGTGGCATCCCTGATCTAGATAAGCCTTCTGATTGTAGTGCGGCACCAATAGCTTCTGCAGCAAACCTCCGACTAGCGGAACTTCCGTTAGTTGCAGCTCGCTTCAGCACACGTGCACGAACAATGGAACCAGCCGCCGTTCGGCCGAGTATAGTCTGGAACGAACTTACCCATATCTGCGATGCATTGTTCGCCAACTTTTCATTTTCGCCTATAGCTAATCGGAGCAAGAGATCTGCAGCCTGTTCAAAAGTGTCTTCAGGCCAAAGCAGTTCTTCAAGAGCCCAAACCATTTCTCGACGACTTTTTGAAGCAGCTATTAGATCTTTAATACTTGCGGGCTCAATAACTCGGCGCAATGTGTCGAGCGTTGCATAGGGAAACGGAGCGGCAAGTCGACGCAGTAAAACCGCGACGCGTCCGTCCTCAAGATCCTTTAATGTACGAAAGGGGCCTTGGTCGCCCAGTATCACCTCCTCTACCACTTTGCGGTTTTCGAGAACTGGAGACATCCGTCGAATGCGACGTACAAAGCTGTCAGCCATTGCCGGGGTTAACGCAGCGAGCACCGTTTCCATCTTCTCTCGGGTCCATGAACTGAGCTGTCGAGCAGCAAGATGGTCCGCCAGAATGGCCGGACTAACATAACGAAGTCGATTTGCCGCGGGAGCTATCCCGTACCGGTCATGCAGTTGCTGAACCTGTCTTCTGGCGAGCGTTGGATTTAATCCGACCGCCTTGAAAAGAATGTCGGACTCTTTCTCTGCATCTTCGGCCCAGCCCAGCCGTGTTAAGAGTGAAGTTACGGATATGGCCTCCCACGCTGGTGAGTTTGGATCGATATTGAGATACCGATCAAGAGCATTTAATATAGGACCATCAGCCAAAAGCCGTTGTGGCGCCGCTAAAATCGGTTCCTCCTTTACTCGCCCGGCGATTAAGACAGCCAGCTTCGGTGACCTCCCGCAGTCATGCGCTATCGAAATAGCATTCTCCTGAGACAAACCAGGCACAATTGCCAAAATCGTAGCACTGAGCAGATCCTCGCTCAGACCTTCTACCTGCAGCGTTTCTTTAGGTGCACGTCCAGATGCGTCAAGCCCAATCATTACCAACCTTACACCGGGCGGCATACGGCTGAACTTATCTTTCAGTAGCTCTGCGGTGGCGTCGTCAACCTCGTCAACCACTAGAGTGCATTCGATATCTTCTGTTCGCCTGAGATGGGCGACCAGCCCCGGGCTAATTTCGCTTACATCGCGCGCATATAAGACACTTGCGGTCAGAACGGAACCTCGAAGCGTCTCCAAAACCAGACGAGTTTTACCATCACCAGCCGCTCCAACAACGCGCGTGATGGAGCCAGACTGTTCGATCTGACCTCTCAGGTTGTCCATTGTTCGTTGGAGGTTGTCGTCGACTTGGAACACATTACTCAGGGACCGGAAGCTAGACCACTCATCAAGATCAACAAGCGGCATGTCCCAACCCAGAAAACGTGCCACTAGACCAGGAAAAGTTTGTAAGACTCTGGCTATTACATCCCCGGTTATAAATAGAACTTGTCCATCATCGACTCTGATAGCGTGCTTCTCAAGCTCTTTGGCGATATCAGCTTCTATTTCATCTCCTCTCTCCCATGCCGCTACGAACACAAACGCGTGGCCATTCCTCAACCCCGACAAAACACGTGGTTTCTCCCGAATATCATCCGCAACAATGTTGGCTACCGATTTCTTGTTGCTTCCACTCTTAAACTGGTAGTCAACGTTTGTCCTAGGAATAAGGCGACCAGAGGTTGTGGGCGCGTTGACACATCGGGAGTCTATTCCTCCATCTGGCTCCTTAATATTCAGATTCGTCGCGATGCAGGTACGATCAATTCCTGCTCTCGCAGCCGACTCACTCAAGAGAGAGTTCATCAACTCAACGAATCGGGTGTCGTCGAGTAATCGAATCTGCCTTCCTAGAATGACTGGGTCAGTCCATTGCATTTGTGCAAACCTTTAGCGAGCGGAGGTCAGTATAGACAAAATATTTAAGAAAATAGGCCGTTTGCGACCTGCGCGCGGAACTTCTTTGGACAACAATACATTAAGAGGCGGCAAGTAGATCGCGCGACAATTACGTCAATCCTATGCTTCGCTGAACTCATCAGCTTAAAGAGGGTCACGCCACCGCTCAACCGCTAGAACTGTGCCACGAACTTCCATCGGCGTAATCCAACCGCAGTATGACCACACGTTCCTTGAACTGCGCTCGGTTGTGCGCACCGGGGGCTTTGTTCAGAGCTGTTTGCAGAACGAGCGATGTAATTTGATCGCGTAGGTTCTTTTCTTTTCCCGGCGGAATATTGATCTTCGTCGTAAACACGTGAACAGATGTGTCTTTCGGATCCTGCGGAACAAAGAAGTAAGCCCAGCGAACGTTTGTGATTGTCTTGCTACCAGTGTTTTTTATCGACGCTGTAAAGATTTGCTCGACGCCTCGAACACGCGTCTCAGACTTTGAAGCCTCGGGCAGTGTGGGGCTCGATCGATCCGGCAAATTCGCTGGGCCAGGTTCACCCTTCTCGCCTGAACCCCCGAGGACTCTCAGACCGCTTTGACTCACCGGCGTTGTATAAACAGGAGTTACAGACGGCGCAGGAATATTCAGTACCTGGATCGGCGCTTCGTTCCAACTGAACTTGACGATCTCTATATCGACCGGTGTTTGATGTTCGGCACGCAAGACCGCTTGCTGTCTGATTTGCCGGGCGGCCACTTTGAATTGATACTCGAGCGTCTTATTAAGTTCGAAGCATTTGGCGAAATCCTGTTCAGCCGCCGTATCCTCGCCGCGCATCAGCCGAACGACACCTCGATCGCCATAAGCTTTTGCAAACTTCGGATCGATCGTGATTGCCCGGTTGAGATCGGCCAGGGCGCTTTCAGAATCACCATTCTGGGCCAACAGATTTCCCCGATCGTTGTAGAACCGCGGATGTTGTTTCAGAGCTATGGCTCTATTTAGATCCGCGACAGCCTCATCGATTCGGCCGCGTCTATAGAGTGCAATGCCCCGGAAGTAAAAGCAGTACTCCAGTTCGTGGCCTTTTAACTCAATCGCCTTCGTAAAATCGGCGATGGCGCCATCGAGATCATTCTTTTCAAAACGACTGATGCCGCGTTGTGAAAAGTCGTCCGCTGAAACCGGCTCCTGTGCGTGGGCAGCAACGGCTGTGAGAACAAGCAGCATGATGGAGAAAAGCTTGAAACAGCGCATGATTTCTCCTTGGGCAAACTAACAGGGCTCTTTCCGGAATGATAGGCAGTTTTGAGATTACTGCAAAAGCTTAATGCAGAGTAGCAGCCAGGGTCGGGATGTGCGGAAGCTACTGCGCAGCGGCGGTGATGAGGTTTTCGACCTTCGCGTCCAGAGCCCGTGCAACTGCCAAAGCTTCCGCGTTCTGGTAAGGCCCGATCAGACTGGCCACACGATCGTAGGAGATGTGCACCCCGTCTTTTCGTTCATCGACGAGTACCGTAACGGGAGCATACGAGCCTGCATCGGGGACGTGTTTCGCCATTTGCGTCATGGTTAAGGGATTGCCAATCAGGAGACGCACGACGTTTGGCGCATTCGGCCCTAGCACTCGCTGCAGCGCTTCGCCCTGATTGAAGCGCATAAACTCCATCAGTTTAGTTGGACCAACCGCCTCGTTAACGATACGTTGCAGTTCGCGATCGTCTTTAGCGGTGCGGATCGATGAAAGAAACTTGCGGATATCGGGATGCCCGACCTCTGCATCAATCGCACTCATTACGTCTGCGAACGGTTTCGAAGATGTAACACTGAATCTTTCTACAACAACCTGGTTTGTCGGCATGATTCGAAAGAATAGCTGTCCTCAGGTAATCGTCTCTTTCCGGCTATTGCTACTTCTTGCGTTAGCTTGCGCTCGGTAACACTCGTCCTGAGACCAAATCCGAACGTTTTAACAAACCGGTGGCAACTTGCTCGCCCCGCAAACTGTGGCATAATTCCGCATTACTCCTCTCAGAAAGAGATACTGCAACTCCCACCAAGATTGCCGCGCTTTAGTAAATGCGCTCCCCCGGGCCGTACGGTGCCGGAGTTTGCCGTGCGCTTTTCATTGTGACCGGGCTTAGCCCGGTGATAGACGCAGAACGAGATCCGGAAACCGTTTAAACGGTTTCCTTGTTTTCCTCCCGCAAGGTTCACCGGGCTGAAGCCCGGTTAGAATGAGATGGAGAAGGCCGCCGACGCGAGGTCTTAAATGCACAGAAAGTTTGATTTCAAGGTAATCGTTTTCTTCATCCTCCTCACCGTGTCGCTGACTATCGGCATCATCGGTTTGTGGGAGCTGACACTACGCCCTGTCTTCTTCGCGTGGGTTGACGCGCGGTATCCGGGCGACGCAAACACGGAATTACGTTGGAACATCAAGCAGCGCGTCGAGCATGTTTTCATTTCCTTTGCAGTCGATGCACTGGTAGTGACGCTGCTGTTGCGCGTAGTGCACAGGCAACAACGTCAATTGCGAGAAAGTGAAGAGCGTTACCGCGCACTCTTCGAACAGGCAAGGGACGGCATCGGGTTGGTGCGTCTTTCTGATTACCGCCTGATTGAAGCCAACAACAGAGCTTGCGAAATCTTCGGTTTGCAACAACAAGACTGCGTCAATCGCGACATCCGCAGCCTTTTCCCGACACCCAAAGCAAACGCAAACACAGAGCTCACACTCAACGGTCAGCCTACGGGCGAGAGCGAGTTGACAATTCAAACTGCACAGGGCCAACCACTGCCAGTCTCAGTCTCGTTTACTCCGATATCGACCACCGGAGAGGAGATGATGATCATGTCTCTTCGCGATCTCTCCGTTCGCAAGCAACTCGAAGCCGAACGCGAAGAGATGCAACGACAGCTATTCCAGTCTTCAAAGCTCGCTTCCGTCGGCGAACTTTCCGCGGGCGTCGCGCATGAGATCAATAATCCGCTCAACGGCGTCATCAATTTCGCTCAGCTTCTTAAAGACGAAGAAACTCAGCGCTCTGAATTCGAGCAGCAGATGATCGACGGCATCATCGACGAGGGCGAACGCATCGCTCAAATCGTGCGCGGACTGCTGACTTTTGCGTCCGCGAATACCCACGAACTCAGACAGGTACACTTTGCTGACGCCATCAAAACTTCCATTGCTCTTTTCGGGCGCCAATTTGAAAAAGAAGGCATCACGGTGGAAATCAATTTGGAGCCGGAGCTTCCGTTAGTGCGAGCCGACGGCTCCCGTCTCAGGCAGGTCGTGGTTAACCTGATCAGTAACGCGTATCATGCGCTGAAAGTAAAAACAGATCAGGCACGCGAATCAAAAGTGTTCCGCATCACCGCGCGCCGTGCCGGCAAGAACGGAGAACTGGTCCGGGTTGAGTTTTATGACAACGGCGTCGGGATCAAACGCGAAGACCTTAGTAAAGTATTCGATCCCTTCTTCACGACGCGGCGCGAAACAGGCGGCACTGGCTTGGGCTTGAGTATCAGTTTCGGCATCATTCGCGATTTCGGCGGCACGATCAACGTCGAAAGCGTCGAGGGAAAATTCACCCGGTTTATCATTGAACTCTCCGCGGTCGAGGCGTGGGAACTTGAATATGCCTAACGTTCTACTGGTCGACGACGAACGCAGTATCCGTCTCACAATGGGGCAGTTTTTGAAGCGCGCCGGCTACTCGGTGCTGGCAGCCGCGGACTATGACAGCGCCGCGATGATCAAGCCTGACGACCTCGACGTTGCCGTGATCGACATCAACTTGCCCGGCAAGAACGGCATTCAGTTGTTGCAGAAAATACGCAGCGCGGAAATCTACGTCCCCGTGATCATGATTACCGGCGAACCGAACCTTGCCGTGTTACCGGAGATCGTGCGCTCGGGCGCTTACGATTTCATCGCGAAACCGATCACAAAAAACGTGTTGCTCAACGTCGTCGGCCGCGCGGCGGAGAAGAAGCGTCTGACGGATGAGAAGCGCCGGCTCGAAGAGGAGATCAAACGCTACGCTGAAGAACTCGAGCTCCGTGTCGCCGAACGCACCGCCGAGCTCGTCGAAACTCACAAACGGCTCGTAACTCAGGAACGCATCAATGCTCTCGGTCGCGCGGCCGCGCAAGTAGCTCACGAGGTGAAGAATCCACTGGCTGGTTTACTTCTTTATTCGCTCCACCTCAAAAGTAAGGCCGAGAACTTTTCGGAAAGCGAAATCTACCTCGTCGATAAGATTGTCGACACCATCAATCATCTCAACAGCAGGGTCGTGCAGATCCTCGATTTCGCCCGGCCGGTTAATCTCAAGGTGCGTTCTGAAAATCTAAACGTGATTATTAACGACGTGCTTGACCTGGTCCGGCCGCAGATAGCCTCGAACAGCGTCGAGGTTCAACTCTCGTTGGACCAGCAGCCGGTTTACGTACGTGTCGACCAGTCGTCGATGCGCGGTGCTTTGCTGAATCTCATGCTGAATGCCATTGAAGCGATGCCCGCTGGTGGCACGTTGAGCATCGCCGTCAACCAGATCGATGACACGGTGCGACTCGAATTAACTGACACCGGCCGCGGCATCGGCGACGAGGAAGCAAGAAAGATCTTTGAGCCGTTCTATACCACTAAAGCGCAGGGACTCGGCCTCGGTATGCCGTACGCCAAAAAAATCATCGATCAACACGGCGGTACGATTTCTCTCAGCAGCCGGCTCGGAATGGGCACGACGATCTCCATCACGCTGCCCGCAGGTCACGAGGAGGTTAACGATGCCTCATAGCCGGATTCTCGTGATCGATGATGAGCCGAGCGTCACGGATGCGCTGCGGCTGGTTTTGACGGAGTTGGGCCATCACGTAGATTCGGCCAGAACCGGTAACGAGGCAACGGAGTTGCTCAAGGGCTCGCCATACGATCTCGTCTTCATCGACGTGCGACTCCCGGACGTCAGCGGCATCGACTTGCTCGCGCTTGTTAAAGGTGACACGCCCGACACGGAAGTCATCGTGATGACCGCGCATGGTTCCCTCGACGTGACCATCGAAGCCATCAAGCGCGGCGCGTTCTACTATCTCGAAAAGCCGTTCACACCTCATCAAGTGACAACGCTGATCGAACGTGCGTTGCAGTTCGAGGCCATCAAGCGCGAGAACCGTAGTTTGAAAAGTGCGCTGATGAGGGATGGCGACGATTTCGGTCTCATCGGACGCGATCCGAAGATGCGGCAAATTCACGCCATGATCCGCACGGCCGCGCCGTCTGACGCTTCGGTGCTGATCGAAGGTGAGTCAGGAACGGGCAAGGAGTTGATTGCGGCGGCGTTTCACTTTCAGAGCCCGCGCGCGAAATTGCCTTTCACGCGCATCAACTGCGCGGCGATTCCGCAGGAATTGATCGAATCCGAGTTGTTTGGCTATCGAAAAGGCGCATTCACCGGAGCCGATCGCGATAAGCGCGGGCTTATCGAAGCGACCGCCGGCGGCACGTTGCTGCTGGACGAGATCGCGGAAATGCCGATTCATTTGCAAACGAAGTTACTGCGCGTGCTACAGGAGCGAACTCTCCGTCGACTCGGCGACGAACAGGAGATCAGCGTTGATTTTCGTCTGGTCTCGTCGACCAATCGCGATACGACGCAGATGATTAGCGAGGGCGCGCTGCGCAAAGATCTTTATTTCCGCATCAGCACGATCAAGGTCAAATCACCGCCGTTGCGTGAGCGGCTCGACGATGTACCGCTGCTTGCCAACCGTTTCCTGGAGCAATACGCGGAGAAGTACCAGAAAAAAATTCGCGAGATCTCGACGCCTGCGTTTGCCTTGTTGATGCATTACGACTGGCCGGGGAACGTCCGCGAGCTCGAAAGCGTCATCGAGCACGCCGTGCTCTTTGCGACCGAAGACAAGTTGACGGCGGAGTCTTTACCGGAACAACTTCACAACGTCCACTCCGCGGAGTTTCGCTGCATTATCCCGCCGTACTTCACGATGGAAGAGATCGAACGCGAAGCCATCGCGCAAACGCTCGAACGAACCGGCGGCAACGTTAAAAGGACTGCGGAAATTCTCAAATACCACCGGCCACGGCTCTATCGAAAAATGAAAAGCTTCGGCCTCCGCGGCGATCCTGACTAAGTGTTCCGTGGTGGAACATCTAATCTCACGCAAACCCAAGTTGGAACACTAATGCAATCCACGGATTACACAGATTGTTCTGTGGAATCCGTGTAATCTGTGGACCCCAGAACGGTGGGCACAACGATTGCTCCTCGTAGTTGCGACTCTACAGATGAACTTCCGATGAAGCCTCGCCACCAGGTTCTTTAGGTCCGCGCGGTCGAACACAAACACACACCCAGCTTCCATTTTGTTGAAGTCTGTCCTGACACGGGCCGGATCTTCACCGATTCAATGAGGGAACTTTATGAAAATTAGAAATGCTTTGCGTCAGTGGCAATCGCTCTGCTGCGCCGCAGTAGCAGGGCTGATCGCCGCGTCGGGCGCGCAAGCTCAAACGTCGCCGCCACCAGATACGTGCGAGCGGACAGTTAAGGCCGAAGTGGTCGCGTTGGACCAGGCCTTAATTTATAACCGTCTCGGCGTAATCAATCCGGCGGGGATGATCTATGCACTCAAGCGCGATGTCGTCGCGATTGATCCGTCGAAGGGGTTCGTTGCCGGAAACGTTCAACTGCGTCCCGGCAAACGCCCGCGGCCAATCGCCTTGCGCATGAACGTTGGAGACTGTCTCCAAGTGCTCTTTACTAACCTTTTAGCTCCCGACCCGGCGGACGTTAATTCTTTTGCCGCTAACAACGCACCCGCAACCCGCACAGCCTCAGCGCACATCATGGGGCTGCAACTCGTCGGCACGATTCAATCCGACGGTTCGAACGTCGGACAGAACCCGAGCAGTCTGGTTGCACCGGGTTCGTCGGCTACCTATACGTACTTCGCACAACGCGAGGGCAGTCACCTGCTTTATTCAACCGCAGCGACAACGGGCGGTGAAGGCGATGGCGGCTCACTCGCGATGGGCCTTTTCGGTTCGGTCAACGTCGAAGCAAAAACCGCGGAGTGGTATCGCTCGCAGCTAACCGCTGAAGAAATGGCGCTCGCCACCGCGAAGAACACGGACGGCACGCCGAAGAAGACCGCGGGTGGACAGCCGATCATGAACTACGACGCTGTTTATCCGGCGGGACATCCGAAAGCCGGTCAACCGATCCTGAAGATGCTCGATGCCAATAACAACATCGTGCACACGGATCTGAATGCTGTTATCACTGGTCCAAACAAAGGCCGTTTTCCAGCAAACACCTATCGTCCAAACGCCGTGGAACCCGATCGCGATCAGCCGTTCCGCGAATTTACGGTCGTCTATCACGACGAGATCAAAGCCATCCAGGCGTTTCCACAGTTTGAAGATCCCGTTCTTTCACACACGCTTTACAGTGTCAAAGACGGCTTCGCCATCAACTACGGCACCGGCGGTATCGGCGCGGAAATTCTCGCCAACCGTCTCGGCGTCGGTCCGATGGCCAACTGCACTGAATGCAAGTACGAAGACTTCTTCCTGTCGGCGTGGGCCGTGGGCGACCCGGCACAGGTCGTCGATGTTCCCGCAAACACGACCGACGGCAGCGGTAACTTGATCACAGGCGTGAAAGCGACGAAGGTCCTGTTCCCTGACGATCCGTCAAACGTTCACCACAGTTACTTAAACGACCACGTGAAGATGCGCGTGGTCCATGCAGGTCCGAAAGAACATCACATCCACCACTTGCACGCGCACCAGTGGTTGAATACACCAGACAGCGACAACTCAAGTTATCTCGATAGCCAGGCCATGGGCCCAGGCTATTCGTTCACAACCGAAATCGCGCACGGCGGTTCCGGTAACCGTAACAAGACTCCGGGCGATTCGATTTTCCACTGCCACTTCTACCCGCACTTTGCACAAGGCATGTGGGAACTGTGGCGCACACACGATGTCTTCGAAGAAGGCACGCAACTCGATGGCGATGGCCGTCCGGTCGACGGCGCACGCGCGCTTCCTGACGGCGAGATTGCCAAAGGCACTCCGATCCCGGCGATCGTGCCGTTACCAACGATCGCGATGGCTCCGATGCCAACCGCGCAGTTCAAGGGTTATCCGTTCTACGTTCCTGGTGTCGCAGGACATCGTCCGCCACACCCGCCACTCGATACGCTCGACGACGGTGGTTTGCCGCGTCACGTGATCGTCGGCGGTGAAGCCGAGAGCGTCGAGACGCGTCTCGATTTCAGCAAGGAAATCTTAGTCGCCGAGGCGAAGGCGGTTCCCGAAACGGGAACACCGGACGAACTCGTGGCGATGAACTTCCACGCGCAAAAACAGGTCGCGAGCTTCCGTCCGGACGGCACGGCTGCGAACTTTATGTTGAACGGCCTGCCGCCAAAACCGGGTGCGCCGTACGCAGATCCCTGCCGCGACGACAACGGTAATGCTTTCGGCCGTCCGCGTTTGTACAAGGGCGCAGCGATTCAACTCGATCTGAAGTTGAACAAAGCGGGCTGGCACTACCCGCAAACGCGCATTCTTTCATTGTGGGCCGACGTCGCGCCGACTCTGAACGGCACGCGTGCGCCAGAGCCACTTTTCTTCCGTGCCAACACGAACGACTGTATTACGTTTCAGCACACAAACCTGGCGCCGAGTGTTTACGAACTCGACGACTTCCAGGTACGCACGCCGACCGACATCATGGGTCAGCACATTCACCTCGTGAAGTTTGACGTGACTTCGTCAGACGGCGCGGGCAATGGTTTCAACTATGAAGACGGCACGTTCGCTCCGGAAGAAGTCATCGAGCGAATCAATGCCATTAACGCCGCGGGCGGTTTGCAGGCTTTCAACAGCACGACGAAGACTACGTTGTCGGCCAAGCCGCATCCGTTCTTCGGCACCCTCGGCGCACAGACAACCGTGCAGCGCTGGTTCGCTGACCCGACCCTGAATTTGGCGGGCAGAGACCGCACGCTCGGCACGGTATTCACGCACGATCACTTCGGGCCTTCGACACACCAGCAGAACGGTCTTTATGCCGGTCTCGTGACGGAGCCTGAAAATTCCATTTGGAAACACAACGAAACCGGCCAGACGCTCGGTGGACGCTTCGACGGTGGTCCAACAACCTGGCAGGCGGTAATTCAAACGCAGAACACTGCCGATAGCTATCGCGAGTTTCTGCTCGAGTTCGCCGATTACACACTCGCTTACAAAGCGGGTGGCGGCATCAACGGCGCAGGTCATGCGATCCCCGATCCGGCGAACGCGATCAATCCGCCGGTGAGAGACGAAGCTGCTCTGCCAATCAACATCAAGAAAGCTGACGAGTGCCCGGGTGGCGTGCCGCTTCCTTGTCCGGAAGCAGTTTCAGCCGCTGACCCCGGCACGATGGTCGTTAACTATCGCAACGAGCCTGTCGCGTTGCGCGCGCAGGATCCGGGTTCAAACACGCAGGCGGCAGGTGACGCGGGCGACCTTTCTAATGTCTATCGGTCCGATGTGACCCGCGCCAATCCAGCCTTGAACGTTCAACCCGGGTTCTATCCGGCGTTGACGGGCGGTCTCCAGGGCGGCGATCCATTTACTCCGCTGCTGCGTGCTTATGAGGCTGACAGAGTGCAAGTGCGCATTCTCGTCGGTGCTCACGAGGAAGGTCACAACTTCAGCATCCACGGTAACAAGTGGCTCTACGAGCGCACCGATCCAAATTCGGGTTACCGCAACTCGCAGATGATGGGTATCTCCGAGCACTTCGAGTTCGAACTACCGGGTATCTCCGCGGTCAAGGGCAGCATCCCGTTCGCGGATTACCTGTACCAACCGGGCAGCTCGGTGGATAACCAGTGGAACGGAACGTGGGGACTCTTGCGCGCTTATAACGGTGGCAACGGTCTTCAGCCCGATCTCGTTACTTTGCCGAACAATCCGAATGGCAAAGTGAATGTCAACAACAGTAATGACTTCAGCGGCATGTGCCCGAAGACTGCGCCGAGCCGCAAGATCGGCGTGACGGCGGTTGCCGCGACCGATGTTCTGCCTGGCGGTACGCTTGTCTATAACAATCGCACTAACCAGGGCGGCATCCTGCACGACCCGACCGCGATTCTCTACATCCGCAGCAACGACATCGACAAGAACACCGGCAAGCTAAAGGCCGGCGTCCCTGTCGAGCCGCTGGTGTTGAGAGCTAACGCCGGTGATTGTGTCGAACTGACGTTGGAAAACAAACTGCCGGCTAACCTTCTCGATCTCGCCGGTTGGAACACACTGCCGATGATCGTCGAAGGGTTCAACGCGAACCAGGTGAAGCCTTCCAACCAGGTTGGTCTCCACCCGCAGCTTGTTGCTTTCGACGTGCTTTCGAGCGACGGCGCAAACGTCGGTCTAAACGTCGCAAACACCATCGACCCGCTCACGGGACAGCCGACGAAACAGACGGCTGCTCCGGGACAGGTCGTGAAATACAAGTGGTACGCAGGCGACGTGCGCGCGAATGGCTCGACGCTCGTGGCCACGCCTGTCGAGTTTGGCGCGACCAACCTGATCTCGTCAGACCCGATCAAGCATTCGAACAAGGGCGCTATCGCTTCACTCATCATCGAGCCGCAGGGGGCGACCTGGATTGAAGACACGAACTCGCGTTCGCAAGCGACCGTCAGCAAGACCGACGGCACTTCGTTCCGTGAGTTCGTGCTTCAATTCCAGACTGACCTCAACCTGCGTCGCGGTAATCTGCAAGGTGATGCCGCGGCAGTACCAAACGTGGCGGGTGAAGAGGACGCCGAAGACTCCGGTCAGAAGGCCCTCAACTATCGCAGCGAGCCGATGTGGAAGCGATTGGGCTACGAGCCCGATCTTCCGCTCGAGCAAACTCGTGCATTCGACTACACCAACTCGCTGTCCAACGCACAGGTTGGCGGCGATCCTGTGACTCCTGTGTTCACGGCCAAGGCCGGAACGCCTGTTCGCTTCCGCGTGCTCAATTCGAATGGTCACGCGCGCAACAACGTGTTCCAGGTTCACGGTCACATCTGGCAACAGGAGCCATACATCAACAATTCGACCCAGATTGGCAACAATCCGCTTTCGGAGTGGAAAGGCGCTCAGCAGGGTCATGGCGCGTCGAATCACATGGAAGTTGTTCCTGTGAATGGCGCTGGCGGTGCACGCCGCGTGACGGGTGATTATCTCTACCGCACGCAGTCGTCCTTCCAGTTCGACAACGGACTGTGGGGCATCTTCCGCGTGACTCCGTAGTTTTGCGGGGGAGGGGAGGGGCTCTCGGGTCTCTTCCCTCCACTGATTCACGCTGGAGCAGAACTCGCCGGCAGTGTTCCGCCATGGAACATACTTTTAGCAGGGAACCGGACATTTACAGTTCTAACAGGCAAAGGCACGGTCGTTGCTATTTATGGGAGTACCCGAACTAATCAACAGAAGGAAACAATGAAAATCAAGATGAAGAAAACCTCGTTCGCCGCTATCTTTTTCGTTCTCGCTATGTTCGTCGCCGCGCCGCTGGTTCACGCCACGACCGTCACCGAAGTTCAAGCGATGATCGCGTCTTTAAGAACAAAAACCGAAACCGTGATTATCACGGGTAAGTCTGCCGATAAAGATCGCGCCGGCTTGATCGGTAAACTCAATGAAGCATCTCTTAAAGTTGACCAAGCCAAGTTCTGCGACGCCGTTGCGAAAGTGAATGACTTCAAAGTTAAGGTCAACGCACTCATCGCCGCCGGCAAAATCAATCAGGATCCCGCACTCGGCACGACCGGGCAGGAACTTCTGAACGACGCGGACGCAATTATCAAAGCTCTTAACGATTTGCAGGTGCAAAGCACTGGCGCACCCTGCGCGCTTTAACTTTTCTAACACTATATACGCGGCCGGCCTCGTGCCTCGCCTAACTTAGCAAGAGGCCGGCCGCGAAACATTTCCAACCCAACACCCGACGGCCCTTCAATATGAAACTCTACAGATCTGCGTAGGAGCAGACGACGATGAAAATTGCAATCGAATCGACTTCACAAAGCCCCAAACAGACGTACCAAACCACCGATTTAACCCTAACCAGCTTCCTGCGCTGCCGTGGTTTTCAGATTGAAAACATCAAACAGAACAACGGGCGCACACTCTTTACCTTTCACGAATCGCCGGAACTGCGTTTAGCAATTGTCGACTTCGCCAACGACGCGGCAGTCTCGGTGCGATCTTTCTGCAGCACGATGCGCGACTTGAAAGCGCTTACGCGCGTGTTGATTTTCTTCGTTGCCGCGGTGGTTGGCGCGAACACCGGGTTGGCCCAACAAAAAACCGGACCACAGAAGATCGAACGCGGCGGCGTTGAGGTCGAGTTCACCATCGAACCGATCGCAGACCCCGGCAAGTCTGCGGAAATGATGGAAGCGAAAGAAGCGACTGTTCGCTTCAAGATTCATGACAAAGCGAGCAAGACTCCGCTCTCGGGAGTGAAGCCATCCGTCTGGTTGACCCAACGAGACGAGGGCGAAATCAATGACAAGCAGTGCCGCGAACAGGTCCAGTCGTATCTCCAGGGCAATCTTCGGTCGCGTCCGGATGTGGACCTGAATGTCTACTACGTGCTCGCGCTTAACGAAGAGTCGAATATCTCAGTCATCGACCCACTGCTCGGTTTTGGCTCGAGCAAGTTGTTGACGCTCGTGATGCTGAAGAGTCCGGGCGAAGACTGGGTTCAGAAGACCAGCGACGAGAAACTCTTCGTCAGCATGCCGCGCGCGAATCAGATTGCGGTCGTCGATACGAGTACGTGGAAAGTCGTTGCCAATATAGATAGTGGCTTGAAGCCAACGCGCGTCCGCTTGCAACCCGACCAGCGATACTTGTGGGTCGGTAACGACGATGCTGCGGCCGGCGAGCAAAGCGGCGTGACAGTGATCGACACCGCTACGTTGAAAGTGGTGGCCCAATTTAAGACCGGCAAAGGACATCACGAGTTCGAGTTCAGCAAAGACAATCGCTTCGCGTTTGTCACCAACGAACAGGACGGCACACTTTCCGTTATCGACATTACAAAACTCGCGAAGATGAAAGATCTCAAGACGGGCACGCCAGCCACGTCAGTTTCTTTCTCAACGCTCGCCAACGCGCTCTATCTCGTGAACGAAACCGACGGCAGCATCACCGTCGTCGATACACAAAGCCACGAAATCATCACGCGCATGCAAACGAAGCCGGGAATCAAGAATGTGCGCTTCGCACCCGGCGGCCGTTGGGGCTTTGTGCCGAATGCGAAAGAGAACGTTGTTTACGTTTTCGACGCATCGACGAATCGTCTGGCCCATACGATCGAGATCGAGAAAGGTCCCGATCAAGTCACGTTTACAGACGTCTTTGCTTATCTGCGTTCGAGCGGTTCGACTGAAGTCAGTATGGTCCGTCTCAGCACGTTGACCGGCCAACCGGACATCGCAAAGTTTCCTGGTGGCCAACTCGTACCGTCGGAAGCACCGGGCGAAGAGAGCATCGCCGACATCATGGTGCCTGCTCCGGAAGGCAATTCGATTCTGCTCGCGAATCCGGCTGACGGCGTCATCTATTACTACCAGGAAGGCATGGCCGCGCCGATGGGCAGTTTTCAGAACTACCGCCGCCAGCCGCGCGCGGTGATGGTGGTCGATCGTTCGCTGCGCGAAGTTACCGCGGGTGTTTATACGACCACGACGAAGTTGCCCAAGAGCGGCGTCTACGATGTTGCGTTTCTGCTCGACTCACCGCGTATCACGCACTGTTTCAATGCCGAGGCGAAGCCGAATCCGGATGTGCCGCGTGAAAAACAGGTCGCGCTTCGAATTGAATACCTGAACAAGGAAAAGCAACTCCGCGTCGCGGAGAATTTCAAGCTGCGTTTCAAGCTCGTCGACACCGCGACGTCGCGAGCGAAGAACGATCTGAAAGACGTGCGCGTGTTGACGATGTTGTCGTCGGGAGTCTGGCAGAAACGTGACATCGCGCAGCCTGTCGGCGACGGCGTTTACGAACTCGATCTCAAAGTTCCGCAAACGGGGTTGTACTTCGTGTTCGTCGAGAGCCGTTCGCAGGGAGTTAGCTTCCGGCAACTGCCACACTTGACGTTACAGACGGCGGCGCCCACTGCGGCGAACGCTGAAAAGGAAGGAAAGAAGTAATATGAAGCGCATCATTATCGGTTTGTTTATTGGATTTTTTATTGGCTGTTCGATCCCTGTTCCTTCTTACGCGCAGAAGCAGACGCAGCAGGTACAGCGAGTTTACTCCTGTCCTATGCACCCGGACGTGAAGTCTAAGAAGAAAGGCAAGTGTCCGAAGTGCAAAATGGATTTGCGACTTGTTAAGCCCGAGGATGCAGCACCTGAAACGAGTGTTCCGCAAAGCGAACCGGCTGGCGCCATTCAGAAAATGAATATTCCTGACACCGAACTTCTGGATCAGGATGGACGGAAGATTCACTTCTACACCGACCTCGTCAAAGGCCACACGGTCGCTATCAACTTCATCTTTACCACCTGCACGACGATCTGTCCGCCACTCGGCGCGACGTTCGCGCGCGTGCAGAAAGAACTCGGCGACAAAGTCGGCCGCGACGTGCGTTTCATCTCGATCAGCGTCGATCCGGCGACCGACACTCCCGAACGTCTCAAAGCCTGGGGCGAGAAGTTTCATGCTGGTGAAGGTTGGACCTTCGTCACCGGAAACAAGCCGCAAGTTGACGAACTGCTGCGTGCGTTGGGCGCATCGTCTGCAAGCCGCGAAGATCATTCGCCAACAGTGCTCATCGGCAATGACACTAGCGGCGCCTGGACGCGCACTTACGGTTTAGCCAAGTCGAGCCAGCTAGTACAAATCATCAACGACGCCATTGCCGGCACGACTACCGCGGGGTATCCAACTAATGACACTACGATTCTTTGCAATGCTCTTACTAACAGCCGGTGTTTTCACGACGGCGATGGCCCAAAATCCTGCGACACCGAACAAACCCGCAGCCAAACCAACAGCGCCAACGCCGCCGCACGATCATTCACACATGGCGAAGAATCCGGCCGAGGCTACGCCGGCGGAGAAGTACTTCACTGACGTCGAGCTCATCGATCAGAACGGCAAGAAAGTGCGTTTCTACACGGACGTGCTCAAAGGCAAAACGGTCGTGGTCAACGCCTTCTTCACGAGTTGCACTTCAGTGTGTCCGCCGATGAATCGCAACATGCAGAAGATTCAGGAAGCTTTCGGCGACCGCGTTGGCCGCGACGTTTTCCTCGTTTCGATCACGGTTGACCCGGCGGTTGACACGCCCGAGAAAATGAAAAATTATGCGAGGAACTTTCACGCAGGTCCGGGCTGGATGTTTCTGACCGGAAAGAAAGAAAATCTCGATTGGGCGCTCTACAAGTTGGGCCAATACGTCGAGAGTAAAGACGACCACACGACGGTCCTGATTGTCGGCAACGAAAAGACCGGACTGTGGAAGAAAGCGTTTGCGATGGCGAACGTGGCCGAGCTGGTCCAGGTTGTCGAAAGCGTGGCCAATGATAAAGGCAGCGATAAAGGCGCTACCAATTAATTCTATAAAAGATGAAACGGAGTCTTATGAAGAAATACTTTTTTGCTCTTCTCATTACTTTTGTCATGAGCGCGCCATTGGCTGCTCAGACCGCCGACTGCGGCTGCGAAGACAAGCCGCTTCCGGAAATACTCGGCGTAGTAAACGGAGTGAAGATCACGAAACAGGATCTGAGCCCGGAAACACGTAAGCAGGTGGACCAGTTGCAGCAGCAGGTCGTCGAGGCGCGCCAGCGCGAGCTCGATTTACAGATCGATTCGATGTTGCTGGAAAGCGAAGCGAAGAAGCGCGGGGTGACGCCGTCGCAGATCATCAAAGATGAGGTCATCGCCAAGGTCCAGGCGCCGACCGAGACTGATGCGCAGGCTTTCTACGATAAGAATAAGGACAGTATCAAAGCCGAATTCAAGGATCAGAAAGCCAACATCATCGAGTATCTCCGCTATCAACGGCAGCAGGAAGAAGCGCAAAAACTAGCTGAGCGGTTGCGTGCCGCGGCGCAAGTGAAAGTGCTCGCGAAGCCGACGGCGCCACCGGCCACGAACGCCGATCGCGCGCGCGTGTTGGCAACCGTGAACGACAAAAAGATCACGATGGGCGATATTGAAGAGAGTTTGCGCCCGTTGATTTTCAACGTTCAGGAACAGGTTTACGCGCTGCGTAAGCAGGATGTTGAACTCAAAGTTAACGACACGCTGCTCGCGCAGGAAGCACAGAAAAAAGGCGTCACCACGCAGGCGTTGCTCAATGCCGAACTGAGCGCGAAAGTGCCGCCTGTCACTGAGGCGCAGGCGCAGGAGTTTTACAACAAGAACAAGGATCGCATCAGCGGTGAGTTTGCCGATCTCAAAACGCAGATCATTCAGTACATGAGGGAAGAGAAAGAGCAGGCAGCGACTGTTGCGTACGCCGAACAACTGCGGCGCGC
>DATEHX010000197.1:0-27378 GCA_035279345.1 Pyrinomonadaceae bacterium
AGCTTGAATCTCGGGAGGAATAACGGTGGAGCATTTAGTTAGCGTCATCATACCCGTCTTCAACGGCGAACGATTTCTGCGCGAAGCCGTTCAGAGTGTTTTGGACCAAGGGGATTCGTCTGTTGAGATCATCGTTGTTGACGACGGTTCGACGGATGGGACCGAAACCGTGGCGCGGAGCTTCGCGGAAGCAGTTCGCTATCTACACCAGACTAATCAGGGTCCCGCCGCAGCGCGTAATCGCGGTATCGAACATGCTCAAGGCAGTCTGCTCGCTTTCGCGGATGCAGACGACCTCTGGCCGGTAAACAAACTCGAGCTGCAACTTCCTTGTCTGCTTCGAGACCCTGAGATCGACATCGTGCTGGGACGAATTCAACAGGTGCGCTTGTCAGAAACCGTTGATGGTCAAACACTGGCGGAGGAGTTTGCTGAACCTGCGTTCTCGGTGAACTTGGGAAGCGCAATCATTCGCAAGTCTGTGTTTGAGCGCGTGGGATTGTTTGATGAAACGATGCGTTACAGCGAGGACGTCGACTGGTTCATGCGGGCAAGGGAAGCCGGTGCGGAAATCAAAACTATTGATGCGGTCACGCTGCTCTATCGCCAGCACGAACAGAACATGACGCGCGGCAAAAGCACGTCCGAGCTCAATGTCCTGAAGGCGTTGAAGAGATCCCTGGATCGGCGCAGAGAGCGAACGGGCGTTGCCGCGGCGCTGCCGAGCTTTCCGCCGAGGAGTAGCAGCAAATGAGCGAACAGCCGCTGGTCACCGTAATCATTCCCGTTTACAACGGCGCCCGCTATCTACGCGCCTGCTTGGAAAGCGTATTTGCACAAACGTATCGGCCGTTTGAAGTGATCGTTGTGAATGATGGTTCGGCAGACGATAGTGGCGTCATCGCGCAAAGCTTTCCTGACGTGCATTACATCCAGCAGTCGAATCAAGGTGTCGCAGCGGCGCGGAACAATGGAATCGAAGCCGCGCGCGGTGAGTTCTACGCGTTTCTCGATCAGGACGATTTGTGGAAACCTGAAAAGCTCAAACTCCAAATCGAGTACCTTCAGAGTCATCCCGAGATCGGTTACACGCTCACTCAGCAACAGTTCTTTCTTGAACCGGGCGCGACTCTGCCTCCGTGGTTTAGAAAAGAGCTTCTTGCTGCGGTTCACACCGGCTGGGTGCTCGGTACGCTCGTTGTGCGGCGAGCAACCTTTGAGCAGGTCGGTAACTTCGCAATCGGATATTCCGCCGCGAACGACAGCGATTGGTTCTTCCGCGCGAAAGCCGCCGAGATACCGATGGCAGTCGTTCCTGAATTGCTTCTGCTCAAGAGAATTCACGAAGCAAACGATTCCGCGCGTGCGAAGGAAGTTCTGTCGGAGTTGCTAAAGGTCGTGAAGAGCTCGCTGGACCGGCAACGCGGTCAATAACATGAAAGATAATCTGGTCAGCGTAATCATTCCCGTTTACAACTACGAACGCTATCTGGGCGAGGCGATCGAGAGTGCACTCAACCAAACGTACAAGAACATTGAAGTGATAGTCGTCGATGATGGATCGACGGATCGGAGCGGGGAAGTAGCGAAGAGCTTCGCGGACAAAGGCGTAAAGTATTGTCATCAGGCTAATGCCGGAATTGGTCCGGCGCGAAATCAGGGAGTGGAGTTGGCCCAGGGAGACTTTTTAGCGTTTCTCGATGCAGACGATCGCTGGCCGGAAGAGAAAACTGAGCGACAACTCCAGGCTTTTGAAAACGATCCCACGCTGGAGATGGTTTTCGGTCAAGCCGTGCAACTTCAGAACGGTCCGGAGTGGGAAGCGGGAATAAGGGACAAGACTGAGGCTGGTATGGTTCCGGGCATCATTCCGGGGTCTTTATTTATCAGGCGCGAGGCTTTTGATCGTGTCGGCAAGTTTCCGAGCGGATTGAAAGTCGGAGAGTTTATCGACTGGTATGCACGTGCGGTTGAGTTGCAAATCCGCTCGTTGGTGCTGCCGGATTTATTACTTTGGCGCCGGATTCACGATTCGAACACGGGCGTACGCGAGCGACAGTCGCGCGGTGATTACGCGCGAGTGCTGAAGGCCGCGCTCGATCGAAAGCGCGCCGAGGGACGCAATGTTGCAAAGAGCTGAAGAAGTAGTCGCATGATTGATGGTGTCAAAGAGAGAACGAAAGTTGCGCTTGTTTGGTCTGCGTTGCTGAGAGATAGGATGTTACCTTACTGGCACAACACGACTATGAACTCTCGCGGAGGTTATCAGGTCTACGACCCCGGTGATCGTTCGTGGCGTGCGCAGATTAAAGCCATGATCAAGGGCGATGAAGATCGTGACCAGAACGAGAGCCCGCGTGGTTTGGTTTCACAGGCACGATTGCTTTGGGTGTTCTCTCATGCGCACCTTCTCGGCTACAGCACACCCGAGCATGATTACTTGAACGCTGCCGCACACGGATATTCCTATTTGATCGAAACGATGCTCGACCGCGAGTGCGGCGGCTTCTACTGGAAAACCGACGTTAACCGCGGCGTAGTTGAACCGCACAAGATTCTTTACGGTCAGTCAATGGCCATCTACGCGCTCGTCGAATATCACCGGGCGAGCGGTCTGTCAGAACCTCTCGAATACGCTCGTTCAGTTTATGAAATTGTTCAGGAAGAGCTTCATGATAAGGTCCACGGCGGATGGATCGAACACTGCGAACGAGACTTCACGCCATTGACCGGCACCGGCGAGAGATTGCCCGGCATGCCCGATATAGTCGGGTTCAAAAGCGGCGATGCCCTTCTGCACTGGATGGAAGCGTTGACAGAGCTTTACTCAGAATCGAAAGACGCCTCAGTGCGCGACTCGCTGGCTGAAGCAGTCGAACTGCTTTGCACGAAATTTTATCCACCAAACGTCAGCGAGTGTTGTGAATACCGTCTTGCAGACTGGAAAGCAGCCGATGAGGTCTCAGGCATCTCTCATGGTCACATCGTCGAGTTTGCCTGGCTACTACTTCACGCTCAGCAAACACTGGGAAAACCTTGCGACTGGGATCACTTCGAAGCGCTCCTGCGACATTCGTTGCGTTACGGTTTCGATCGCGCGCGAGGAGGCTTCTACTTCAGAGGCAAGGCTCATGAGCCTGCTTGCGACACAACCAAATTCTGGTGGGTCCAGGCGGAAGGGTTATCAGCACTGACCGATGCTGTAGCTCAGTTTGATTCCGAAGAGTACAACCAGCCGCTTACCCAACTGGTGGATTGGATACGCAACTATCAGATTCGTTCAGACGATGGCGTTTGGATCGTAAGCACGGACGCGAGCGGCCGGCCGCAGAATGTTAAGAAAGCCGGTGAGTGGAAAGCGGCTTACCACGAAGTCCGCGCGATAACCAAATTCGTTCACGCGTTTGCTCCACAGTCTCAATATGATCGCCGTCAACAATGAGGCCGGGTGCTGGCCGACTCCAAATCAGGAACTACTGCTGCGCGCCGCGCTGTTGCCGCGTGAGCCTGCGTTGGAGTCGTGGAACGAATGGCGTCGTAGCGTCAACATCGACGTTATCGACTACGGATCTCACCGCATGATTCCCCAGCTCTACCGAAACCTACAGCGGCACGGCGTTAAAGACCCGCTGATGGATCGGATGAAGGGTGTCTATCGCTACTATCTTTACAAGAACGAGATCCTGTTGCACCGGGTTGGAAACCTCCTCGCGGCGTTCGAAGAGGCAGGCATCAAGACGATGGTCCTCAAGGGCGCGGCTCTGATCCAGCTTTACTATCGTGAAAGCGGACTTAGACCAATGCTCGACGCTGATGTGCTGGTTCAGACACATCAGGCCGAGCAGGCGATGGAACTATTGATCAAATTGGGTTGGAAGCCGCGTTACACGCAACCGCGGATGCGTATTCCCATCATTCATTCAACGCCGTTTGAGGATAGTGCCGGACGGCAAGTGGATCTGCACTGGCACCTGTTCTGGGAGTGTTTCAACGCCAGCGATGACGACTATTGGCAAACAGCAATCCCGATACAAATCGGCGGCGTGAAAACACTGGCGTTAAGTCCCACCGATCAACTGCTGCACACTTGCTGGCATGGCGCGAGGTGGAATGAAGTGCCGCCGATTCGCTGGGTCGCAGATGCGCTGGCGGTTCTCGGTGCGCCGGCAGCGGAGATTAATTGGGAGAGTTTGTTGCAGAAGGCACAGCGGCATCGCATCGTCTTGCCGGTTAAGGATTCGCTCGAGTACCTGAAGCACAAGTTTGACGCGCCCGTGCCTGACGGTGTGCGCAAATCGCTGTCGGCTGTGCGCATTTCAAAGATGGAACACGAGAACTACGAGCTGGTGTTGAATCCGATGGCTCCTCCGACCACCTCAAAGATTCTGCGCATGCTTTATTACGATTATAGTTGGCTTTCGAGCAGTACGAGTTCAGGCTTCAAACCGCTGGTCTTTGCGAAACACGTGCAAGCGAAGTGGAATATCGACAGTCTCTGGCATGTTCCGCTTTACATGTCTAAGAGAATGGTGAGACGTGTCCTGAGACAAAAGCCATCCACAGATTACGCAGACTCTGTGTAATCTGTGGATTGTTTTCAGGTGGTCGTTACCTCTTCCGTCGCGTCGGGAAGCACTTCACTCGGCTCATAGCTGCCTTGCGCCTCCCACAGTCTACGGTAGGTAAGACAGTTCGCCAGCAGTTCCTTGTGTGTTCCCAAACCTACGGCCTGTCCTTGTTCCAACACGAGGATGCGCGTGGCGTTTCGGAGTGTAGAGAGGCGATGGGCCACTGAAATAGCGAGCCGGCCCACAGCTAATCGATCCACGGCGCGTTGCACTCGCGCTTCCGAATAAGAATCAAGACTGGACGTTGCCTCGTCGAGCAGGAGAATCGGAGCATTCTTGAGAATCGCTCTCGCGACGTTGACGCGTTGCGCTTCACCACGCGATAGAGCCCGGCCTCCTTGTCCGACTACTGTTTCATAACCCTCGGGCATCGCCATGATCTCGTTATGAATCTCCGCCGCGCGCGCCGCCTCTTCAAGCTCCTCCTGCGTTGCGTCAGGCCGTCCGGAAAGTATGTTTTCGCGAATGGTTGTCGAGAATAGAAAAGGATCCTGCGTGACGATCGCGACCTTTTTATACAAATCCTTCAAGCGCAGGTCGCGCAGGTCTTCTCCGTCTACCATCACCTGACCACGCGTAGGATCGTAGAAACGTGCGACCAAACTCAGCAACGTAGACTTTCCTGCTCCCGATGGACCAACAATCCCCAGCGTCTCACCGGCCCGCACCGTGAAAGACACATCTTCGAGCACCGGTTTCTGGTTGAAACTGAAGTGAACCCGATCGGCGGTAATCGACGTTGGCACACGAGTCAGCGCGCGTGCGTCAGTTCGATCCTGGATCTCCGGTTTTTCCCGCAGCAACTGTTCGATGTGAAACACGCTAGCGGCGTAACGCTGCACGTCGAGGTACGCGCTGTTGAGATTATTTAAAGGACCCTGGGCCGCGCGCATCGCCAACAGGAAAGCGAGTAGCTCGGGCCAACCGAGTCGACCTGACATCACGTTCAGACCGCCGACAATGATCACTACAACCACGTTAAGTGCGGCCAGCGATTCCAACACGCTGCGCGCGAACGCCTGCACACGTTCCATCTCGATGAGTTCGTCGAAATAAATATGCGCACGTTCGACAGTCCGCTCACCTTCAGCACGTTCACCCTGGTAAATCTTGATGACGCGAATGCCGTGCAGGAGTTGCAGCAACGCATCGAAAAGCGCGATGCCTTTTTCCCTGACTCCGAAAGAACGTGCGAGTGTGCGCCGGGCCAAAAGGTAAATGGGTAAGGCGCCGACAGGGACCAAAATAAAAGCCCAGAGCGATAACCACGGACTGAAACTCACGGCTGCCGCGACGAGTCCCGCCGTTTGCAGTACTTCGAGCACGATTCTCGCGGTCGACAGGACGACCATCCGCATTTGGATAACGTCCTGACGAATACTTTCCAGCAACTCTCCGTGAGTCCGGCGATCGAGAAACCCGACGGACAAGCCGAGCAGATGGCGAATCATTCGTTCCATCGTGCCCAACTCGATCGCCTTGACGAGTTTCATTTGCGTGACTTGTGAATCGTAGTTGCAGACGGCTGCACTCAAACTCACGAGCAAGAGCAGGGCAACAGTTATCCAGAGCGCTGCTTCGGGATTGAGACTAAATCCGAAAGCGCGCCCCTGGCCGAGTACTCCCGCGAGAAACTCTCGGATCAACAAGATGGAGGCAGCGGTCATGGCCGCGCGCCCGAGCGAGCCGACAGTAAATCGCGCCACCAGCCAGGGATGTGGCCGAAGCAAGCGGACTAACATCGACAACTGTTGTTTCAGATTCACTTAGATCTCAGTGGTGGGTCATCGGACTCGGCTCGGGCTTGGGTAGCGGCGCCGTGAGGATAATAACACTAAACGTCTCTGGAGAAATCGTAGAAGACGCGAAATAGGTTGCCGTCCGGGTCGGCCGCTGTGAACTCGTGCAGCTTCCACGGCTTCGACTCCGGAGGTGAGATGATTCTTGCTTCGGCCCTCGTCCAGATCTCGTGAAGCTCATCCACTTCGTCTTTGCTTTCGAGATTGAGCCAGACCATCACTGGCGCGGCGTTGCCATGTTGCTTGCGGAAGGTACGGTCGGTGAGGAACATCCGGCACTGGCCCTTTGAGATTCCCGCGATCCCGCCGTCGGCGGCGCCCCAGTCAATGTTGAAGCTGAGCTTGTGCTCGTAGTAATCCAGCGCCTCGTTCATATCACTCACTGGTATCTCAGGCACTGCCGCGGGAAACTCATGCTTCATTGGACCATCTTAGCATATGATATACGACCGAACTTTGAGGTGACTACGATGTCGAAAATACTCGACGCTGCTAATGCAATGATCAGAGGCGAGGTTCCGCAGCCTCCGGTCGGACGACTAATTGGATTTGAGCTTGTTTCGATTGAACCCGGCAGCGCCGTCATACAGTTGGAAGCCACCGAGGCTCATCGAAATCCCATGGGCACACTTCATGGTGGAGTTCTCTGTGACATTGCCGATGCTGCGATGGGGATGGCCTATGCTTCGAACCTTAATGACGGAGAGTCTTTCACGACTCTGGAACTCAAGATCAATTTTCTCAAGCCGGTGTGGAACGCTCGTTTGACAGCGACAGGTCGCGTAGTCAAACAAGGACGCACTGTTGGCATGATTGAATGCGATGTGGTCGATGAGAAAGGGAGTCTTGTCGCGCGAGCGACGAGCACTTGCATGACGCTCCGTGGAGCGCTGGCTGAGGGACGATAGTCGATGCCTTCGTACACTCCCGCCGCCGAGGCGGAAGAGCGTTGATCGCCCTCCGCCTGGCTACTGATTCAACGTTGCTTTTACGCCGCGAAACTCATGCCAACCTCATAGGTCCCTGGTGTCGTGCGAAAAGCGATGTTGAGCCGGTTCCAACCGTTAATCGCTACGACGGCCAAAGTCAGGTTCACCAACTCGGCTTCGCTGAACTGTGCGCGGGCCTGCTCGAAGACGTCGTCGGGAACATCTTTGCCGGTGAGCGTTGTGACAGCCTCGGCCCAGGCAAGTGCCGCACGTTCGCGATCCGAATAGAACGGGCTCTCGCGCCACGCTTCTAGCACGTAAAGCCGTTGCTCAGTTTCGCCTTCCGCGCGTAGATCTTTGGAGTGCATGTCCAAACAGAATGCACAACCGTTGATCTGCGAGACGCGAAAGTACACCAAATCGAGCAAGCGCTTTTCCAACCCGCTTTGTGACAGCGGTTTGTGCAGCCCGAGCATCGCTTTCACGACATTTGGTGTTGCTGATAGAAATTCCAACCTTTGATTCATTGCCAACTCCTTTTTCAATTAATAATCGACGCTTCCAATAACAAAGACGAAGCTAGCGCGAGTTTGTGACAGCGCTATTTGAGGGGAGCCGGTGAAGTTTTTCCGGGTTGAGCACCGTGTAAAGAGCAGTGATCGAGTTGCCGTCAGTCTCGAACGAGAGAGTTAACAGGGGCGCGCCATCCAGGTACATGACGAGACCGGGTTCGCCGTTGATCGTGCGGATTTCTTTCCGGATCCGAGTGCCCAACTTTCTCGCAAGCACCAGATAGAGCCGTGCAATACGCGAACGTCCATGAACAACTCTACGCGCCGCGGGAACGACTCCACCGCCATCGCTTGTTAGCGTTGCATCCTTCGCGAAAAGCGATAGCAGAGCGGCGTCGTCTCCAGCGTCTGCTGCCGCCACGAACTGATTGATCAACGAACGTAACGCGGCGTCGTTGGCTTTGAACCGGGATTTCTCGCTACGCACTCGCTGACGCGCGCGATGCACGACTTGCCGGCAGGCAGCCTCACTCTTTCGCAAAATGTTTGCAATCAAAGGATAAGCACAATCGAAGACGTCGTGCAGTAGGAACGCCGCGCGCTCGATCGGCGTCAACCGTTCGAGCAGCACCATGTAGGCCATCGAGAGGTTCGCGGCAGTTTCGAGTTCTTCTTCCGGAGTCGGTGAGTTGCTGGCGATGAGCGGTTCCGGTAGCCACGGGCCTACGTACTTTTCTCGCTCAACTGAGGCTTTGCGAAGTTTATCAATCGAGAGTCTTGTAACAACGCTGACGAGCCACGCTTCGGCCGATCGAATCTCTTCGGTGTTTGCCTGATGCCAACGCAGGTAAGCTTCCTGGACAATATCGTCCGCATCCGCCGCGGTTCCGATCATTCGATAAGCGATGCCAAAAAGCCGCCTTCTAAGTTCTTCGAACACGGCGGTGCTTCTACCTGGATATGCAACAGCCACACGGGTATTGTCGCCTTTTTGGGAAGACGTATCAAACGCTCCCCCTTGACAGGCTAGGGAGCCGGGGCTAGTCTATGTCCAGACAATCTAGGGAAACGTTCTTCATGGCAAATGAACGCACGGACTTGATGCAGGGGACGCTGGAGTTGTTGATCCTCAACACTCTGTCTCGCGAACCCATGCACGGCTACGGCATCGTCCAACGAATACACGAAGCTGCCGAAAATTCACTCAAAGTCGAGGATGGTTCGCTTTATCCCGCGCTTTACCGGATGGAGGAACGCGGCTGGATCAAGTCGGAGTGGGGCGTGTCAGAGAACAATCGACGAGCCAAGTTTTATAAGCTCACGAGCACGGGAAAAAGAAAGCTCGAAGCCGAACGCGCCAACTGGAATCGTATCTCCAGAGCAATTACCAGGATTTTGCAGGCCACATAAAGATGAAAGTCGCATTACGTAACTTACTCGCGCGTCTTAACCGTAACAAAACTGCGTTTGAGGTTGAGGAGGAGTTGCAGTTTCACATCGAAATGCTCGAGCGTAACTACGCGCAGGAAGGAATGTCGGATGCGCACGCGAGAGCCGCGGCGTTGAGACGCTTTGGAAATTTCGAACGAATCAAGAAGCAATGCCTGGACATCAGCCTGAGAAACACTCTTCTGCGACGCGTCCTCAAAGCATCGTCAATTCTTATTGCCCTTACTGGCCTCGTGATTCGCGTCTCGAGCACGGACTACAAAGTCGCGCGCCTCGGCACCGTGATAATCATGGTCGCCATCTCGGGCCGCTTGTTACTTTACGTGCGCGGATTAAGCCCCTGGACTTACCTGTCCGGAACCGAAAAGTCGCTATCGGTAGTTGGACAGGATTCACAAAAATTAACAAGATTGCCTCAGAAATAACCCCTCTTGTCCATTCTGCAAATCTTGTCAAAGACCTTAGGGCGCGCTCTTCTGTTCTGCTATTAACATTTTACGCGCGGTAAGGAAGGCACGCAGTTCGGTCAGTGATTGATCGTCGGCCGAAGATTGTTGCGGTTGAATATAGAGAGCAAACTTCGTCCCGGAAGGAAACTGAGTGATCTTGTCTTTCAGATCGTTCATTGAATGACACTCGTATTGGGCCAATCGTGCATGGAAAGGAGTTGGTAACGATTTGGTATCAATAGCGATGTTTATTGTTTCGTCCTGCCAGTTTTTCAGATACGACTCGACCTCCTGCTGGATTTGCCGCACCTTCGTCATTTGCAAAAGCCGTTGTAGTTTGTTCTTGTCAGCTACCCACGATTTACCCGTGGCCAGGGCTTTCGCCAGGTTCTGACCAAAATTACTCTGATAGACTCTTTCATCAACTCTGTCAGCAAACATTAAATCCAGTTGCGACTCGCGTCCTGCCCACTTCGCATTCCAACTTGTGTAGCGTTGCCAAAGTGCTGATTCCGCGGCAGGCGAAGCAAACTTTCCGAGCATCGTGGCGGCAGTCGAAGCCACTTGCGGATCGGGATCGTCGAGACTGCGAATAGCGATCTCTTCCAGTATCGGGTCGTAATGAAGTTCGGAAACGATCTGAAATAAATCATGATTGCACGCTGAGAATCCCTCGCCACGAGCCGCGATTGCTCGCTCAATTCGCGGCCGGGCGATCGCCGGGTCGACTCGCAAAAGGTATGCAAGCGTTGGATTCTGGACCGCGCACGCTAATTTGCCGATGTTTGGATCGAGCTTTTCGACGATCTGCGGAAGAACCGCGGCGGTCGCGTAACGAGCGATGAGCGAAGCAAGATGTGACGACCCATCTAGATCATCGCTGGCAACAAAATTTTGAGCGAGGGTGAAATCGACTTCTGGAAGTGTCTCGTCTGGCAGGATGCCGAGCACACGCGCGTCAAATCGCGGGCGTGGACGCGAGATTTCCTTGATAACGTCAGGCCGCGCTCCAGCCGGATCCAATTCATACCAGCATTTTAACGCACTCGCGCTGAGTTGCCGCGCGTCGTAGGCGTTCGACTCTCTCATTTGGGGAAAATCCCGGTACGACTGGGCGTAACGCTTCAAAATCGGGAGCATAGCCGGGCCGCCGATATTGTTCCAGCGATAGGTGAGTAAAGAGTTTTGTTCGTTCAAAGGTAACTGATCGAACATCGAGACCAGTTGGTTGACCAACTTATCCGTCGTTTCCTTTGGCAGCGATGTGGAATTCCAATCCTGGTTCACGGCAGTGTTCAAGCTGATCGATAAAGCTTTTCCTCGCTTGGTGCTCAATGCCGCGACGAGTTGTTCGAGTGCGCGTTGTTGACTTTCGCGCCAGATCGCGTACGAATTGCCAGGCTCCGAGTTAACCATGCGCAGCGTATAGAAAAAGGTCCCGTCGATCGGATGATCCGGATCGGCCAGAGCCTCTTCCAGTGCACTGCGAGCCGCCGCGGGTTCCGGCGTTGAGATGAGTCCAAGCATGCAAATGAAGTCGAGTCCACCGGACTCTTCGCCACGCATGCGCTTCACCATCTCTCGAGCCGCGTCGGCCGTTCCCAGAAAGCGAAGCGTCTCCATGGCCTGCCGGCGCGCAGTTGCGTGCTGCTCTCTCTGTTCCGGCTTCGTTGGGGCTGGCTTATCGAGAATCGTCACCGCGTCACTGAAGACCTGCTTCTGCCAAACGGGATCTGCCGCGACGATCTTCAGTGTGATCTCATTTGAGCGTGCTGCGACTGGCGAACCGCCGAATGAGTTTGCCGGATCGCGTACGACGACTCTATTGCTGATAACGCTGAGACGGTACTCGCCCGGCTGAGTGAAGCGCACCCACTCGTTGAGGTTCAGTTTGATGGTCCATGGTTCGGTACTCAGAAATTTATGGGTCGTGAGACCGCCCATGAATGAAAGTCGATCAGGCAAGGGATCGACGGCACCCTGCGCCGGCGATACGACGAATTGCTCGTAATTCATGCGCCCGCTGCGATCGTACTGGGCCATGTTGATTTGATAACGGTCTTTGACGCTGCTGCTAAAGCTGAGTTGCAACGGAATGGTCTCACCCATGTGGAACTCGCGCTGACTACTCGCGAGCGAGACTTTGAACACGATTTTGGGATCGACTGGAGACGGAGTCTGGGCGCAGACGCGGGTAATTGCCAGGCCCACGAGCAATAGAAGCGTAAGAAGTCGCATGATGGCTACCGGAAACAAAAGGTCGGACAGGGGCAATGCGTGTAAGAGTGCCGCTCGGAAAAAACTACGGCGCCTGATTTAGTGACCGACCAGACTCGCCATGCCGTTCGTACTCCACTCATGAGGTATCGGGTCGAAAGTTTGTTTTCGCTGGCCGGCAGGAAGAACAATCTCGTCAGCCCCGAATCAGTGTCCTCTGCCCACATAAACTCAACTACCTGTCCGATCACGTCACTGCTCTGGCTTGGTTCCCAAATGAAGTTACCGAATGGGTCGGCTTTTGGCGAAACAGGGAACACTCCGTTCGGCGTGAGAAGTCGAGCCGGCAGCGTCGTGACTCCGGCGGGTGGTCCGTCGTCCAGTGAATTCACGAGCGTGTTGGTGGTCACAGGAGTTCGGGCCACGGTATTCGCGGGATCGTGAGTTATTGCCAACAACCGCCACGTCCCACTCTGATTTGTAAGCACGGCGAGAATGGATCGTTGGCCGAGATTCATTCCTTGCATCGATGGGTAAATCGTGCGCGGATCGCGTGTCTTCGCGGAGAAACTACCCGCGAGTGAAACAAATGCCAGTTTGTGATTGCCCGACACGCTACAAGCCTTCATCGTCTCGGTCTTCGTATCGCTCTGCGGCAACAAGCATTGTTGGCCCAGACGAGATTCATCTGAAATCGCCGCGAGGGTGGGCCGATCGCAATCGAAGTACGCGCGCGTGGCGCGCACGGCTGCCTCCTGGGCGTCGCGCAAGATAGGTTCGATGGCCGATGAATCCGTTGCGCGACCAGACCGCGCGTCACACTCTGCGGGTCGCATGGACAGTGCGCGCGCTGCTCCGTAGTTGACGGCTGAGGGTACCAACATGACCCAGCCGCGTGGTTGAAGGGAAGTCATCGTCTCGTGTACCAACGCGAGAGACGAAGCCGTTCGGCGGTCCCAGTCGATACCGTCGACCCACGTGTTAACAGTCTTCATACCGGAAATCACGCCGTAATTGTCGAAGGTGAGAATTTCCGGTTCGGTGTGGGACTGAAGAGCTTGATGGAAAAGCGTGGCGAATCCGCCAGGGCGGAAAACTTCGATCTCGATGGTGTACCCGAGACCCTCGGCGCGTTTGCGCAACTCAGGCGGCACGACCGCCGGCGGCAGTGCATTCGTATGCGGCGACCCGACAATCCAGATTCGGATCACATTGCTGCTCGGCTTGGTGGGCGTGACTGCGTTTGAACTCGTGTGAAGAAACAGTGTCAACAAGACGCAAGCGAAGATACCGAAGGGTCTAGAGGCCATGAGGACACGTTTCATAGTTAACCTCCGAGAGAGTTTGTTGAGCCACCGGAGAACTGATAATACCCAATATCTTCGCGGGTTGACAGACGAAATGCGCGCGTTATTGTGCTGGACCACCACCCACTCTAAAAACGAAACGTACCGCGAGGCGAGCTTCGAACAGTTCTTTTTCGTGAAGCGTTAACGGTTCTTCGTAATCAACCCAATCATCGCTGTCCATTAAGACCTCTTGAAATGCAAGTAACTTCATCCTCCAGACGATTGCGCTACTTGTTAATGATCGTGACGCCGAACTTTCGCTGTGACTCGGCCAATCGCGTCCGAGGCGTCGAAGATCTTTTTGATGGGAAGTACTTTCAGGATGCGATGTTCTCCGATGGCATTGAGTCCGACTGACGCCATGCAACCACATTGTGAACAATCGGGTTCGCCGCCGAATTGGCATGGTTTGATCTTACTCTTGAGATCAGCCGTGAAGTTCACTGTTGTTCGAGCGAAGATGCAGTCGGCGGGTGACTTCGGCGGCCGGAGATATCCCATAAGTACTGGGTCCGGTAAATATGCTTTCGGGAACTGTCGCCGGAGCGCCCTCAACTCTTTCACCACAACAGTTTTTTCACTCGCCGACAGACCCTCATTTGTTTCGACACCAACCTGAGGAGTGAAGAAGCTGAGCCAAATCTTCCTTACCTCCGGTCTCGCTGACCAAAAGGCCAGGAACTCTTCAAAGTATTTCTCACGCCCGGTAAGCTGGCGCGTGATCGTGCAATGGATGTTGACCCTGGCGCCTTCAATGTTCTTTAAGATGCGCTCGTACGTGGCTGGTCTGCGCCGTTCATCGTGTTCCGGTTGCAGGCCGTCAACTGAAACGGAAATCGTAAGCCGCCGAATTCGTGACCAGGCGACGGGAATCGGACGTACGGCACTGGTGACTACTTGCACCCCGATTCCCATCTCGCTCAACCTTGGGAGCAGAATGTTCAACTCACGAAATCTAACTAACGGCTCACCACCGACAATGGAAACGTGTAAGGGGCGGTAGCGGCGTACAAGCTCGATGACGCCGTCGATCAGCTCTGTGTCTTTGCGGTCGGTGAGTGAGCGTAAGGGAACATTGCCGGTCAGGTGTGCTGGTTCGTAAGCGTAACAACCGGGGCATCGCAACGGACATTCCCGCGTGATCTCAACAGACATGGAGGGGGAGTAACCAGTAATGACACGCCCCCAAGCCTTGAATAGATCCGCCTTGTACATCAAATTCACTTTCGCGGGTGCGGCAGATTTTAAAGAGGAATTGTGTTTTTTTGTCGACGAGTTTAATTGACCGCCAGCTTGAGTCAGTTTTAGCTGACGATGCTGAGACGGTACTCCTCGCTGAATAAAGTGTGTGTTGACAAGCGAAAATCCGCGCGCTAGTGTGCTGGACCACCCACTCTAAAAACTAAACGGGCCGACCTTGTGCTGACACACAACGCCGACCCTCGACCCTCAACCTTCTAACGAAAGGATGAAAGTCATGATTAATTTTACCAGCGCGCAACCGCGCGAAGAAACACCTCACACCGTTAACCCAACCCAAAATCTCAGACGACGTGCGGAGTCTGTAATAAAAAACAAGTCCATCGAGGCCAGGACTCGATCCGTAATTCGCTACGCCCTCGAAACAAACGATCCGTGGCTTTCTGAAGTGGTCCGTCAAGCAGAAGCAGGCGAAAGCCTCTTCGACACTGATTTCAACGACGATCGGCCAACTGAGGAGAAGGTCGAGGTCTTGGTCGAGATCATTTGCCGTTCATGTTCCGGTGACGATCGCGCGACAAGATCGGCAGCCCTGCTGGTCCTAATCGCGGCGATCGAAAGCTCCCCACACCCGAAGGCGCTCGCAGCCGTTGCAAAGCATCTGGCCTTCACTCGGTGCAGCGAAATGAACGTTTGCGGAATGGTTGATTCACAAATTGCGGTGTTTGAGTGCGAGTTGTTTGCAGGCCGTCCGCTTACGGCTTAATCCCTGCGATCCGCGAGCCGGTCCCACTCGCCGGTTCCGACGTGCCTTTGAATAAACCGCTTTACGGATGCATTGACCCATTTTGCTTGCCGTTGCGAGTCACCAACGTTTGCATTTTGGTAAATAGCAATTGCAATCGACTGACAACTGTCTGCAATCGACCAGATTCAATCTCGGGCGCGCGAAAATTCCATGTGTGGATCCGGCATATTCAAGATGGTTTTTCGTTCGCATCAACCATTGCGCACAAAGTTCACGATGCAATTTCCCGAGTTCAAGATGCGATCGGCAGGAGTGCAAGTGGTTCGAGCCAAAATGCAAAAGGAAGTCGATGGATCGTTGATGCAATCAAAAGCAGGTTGAAATGGAAACCGCCAACGATTGCAGGCGGAAATTGAATTGCAGGAAGTTCGCGCTGCTCGCTTAGATGCGAACCACTCACTCGTTTCGCAGCGCAACCAACGGATTTACTTCCGCGGCGCGGCGGGCGGGGATGCCGGAGGCTAGCAGGGTGACGAGAATTAACAACGCCGAAACGATCACGAACGTGAAAGGATCGTTTGGGGTGATACCGAAGAGCAAGCTGCGCATCACGCGCGTCAACCCTAGAGCAACAGCGAGGCCGAGAAGTAGGCCCACGGAGACGAGTTTCAGTCCCTGAACGAGAATCAGGCGGAACACTCTTGCTGGTCCGGCGCCAAGGGCGAGTCGAATGCCTATCTCCTGTCTTCGCTGAGCTACTGAATAGGAGATGACGCCATAGATGCCCGTCGCAGCCAACACCAGCGCCGCGATCGAGAAGGTCGTCAACAGCCGCAGAATGAACCTTCGCGGTCCCACTGCATCCGCTGCGTAAGCTTCCAGCGTCTTGATGTTTGAGGTCGCCACGTCCGGATCAATCTCTCGCAACTCGCGGCGGAAAGCATTCTGGACCACCTGACTGTCGGTCTTCGATCGCACCACCCAATAGAGACTGTTTGTTACGTGGCTGACTCCGTCCTCATGAACCTGGGCCAACGGCAAGTACACGTCAAACGTCGGGTCACCTTCCAAATCCAACTGCTTCACATCGCCAACCACGCCCACAATCTGAACCGGCCTTGGTCCGGTATTGTTGTCGTCAATCGTGATCTGATTGCCGACGGCGTCGTCATTGGGCCAGAGCTTGCGCGCCATTGTTTCGTTGATGAGCACTACCGGAATACTGTCAGCGTCATCGTGTTCGTCGATGCTTCGCCCTTGCCGCAATGGAATGTTCATCGCTCGAAAATAATCAGGTGTCGCTACTCGCCACTGCGTCGTATGCGTGTCACTCTGCGACGTCGCGCGCCCGACAACCGTGAAGTCCACGCTGTGCCGAAGTCCCGTGAGCGGCAACAGTGAAATCGCTCCCACTGCTTCAACACCAGGCAAGGCTTTGATTCTGGAACCAAGCTGATCGCAAAACATATTCAGCGCCGCGCGATTCTCATACTCAGTCTCCGGCAACGACAGTCTGATAGATAACGTGTCGCTGGTGTCGAAGCCGGTTTGAATCGCCTGCACGCGTCTGAAACTCTGAATCAGTAAGCCCGCGCCGATCAGAAGCAAAGCTGACAATGCGACCTGGCCCATGACCACAGTGCTGCGCCAGCGATTTCCCCGTGCGTGTTCGCCGGCTCCGCGGCCACTCACGCTAAGTTCACCCGTCACCTCGCTCTTCGCGGCTTGTAACGCGGGCAAGATCCCGAAGATCAATGCCGAAACCACAGACGCGAGTACACCGAAGGCCAACACTGTAAGGTCGAGATGAATTTCCTGTTCTCTGGGAAGCGGCGTTGGACTGATTATTAACAGAAAACGAATACCCCAGCCCGCGAGAAGTATTCCAAGAAAGCCTCCGATTGAAGCCAGCATGAGGCTCTCAATTAATAACTGTGTGATTAGTCTCGACGATGTTGCCCCGAGTGCTTTCCTGATGGCCATTTCGCGTTGACGCGCGGACGCGCGTGCAAGCCACAAGCCCGCGAGATTCGAGCATCCGATCAGCAGCACTAAACCTACTGCTCCTAACAAGACCCAAAGACCCGTTCGAACTCCGCCAACCATATTCTCTTGCAACGGCACCAAGCGAACCCCGATCTTCTTCACGTAAAGTTCGCCAAACTGCTGTCGCTGCTGGTGAACGATCCCCGTCAGATCTGCTTCCGCTTGTGGTGGCGTGACACCGGATTTAAGTCGAGCAATGGCGCGCAGGAAATTGGTAGAGCTTCGCAACGTTCGAAGAGGATCGGCATCAGGCGCCAAGGGGATTGCGAGTTCGGCCTCCCTGATCGGCAATTCAAATTGCGGCGGAAGAATCCCGACAACCTGGTACGACTTAGTATCGAGAATGATGTTTGTGCCGACGATTTGCTGATCGCTGAAAAACCGCTTGCGCCAACAATCATGTGTTAAGACGGCGACATGCTGTTTGCCGGGTTCATCATCTTCGGGAACTAAGGTGCGACCTTGAAACGCGTCGACGCCGAGGAGTTGAAAAATATTGCTGGACACGCGTATCGCTTGCAGGCGTTCAGTTGCTTCCGATCGGGATAGACTCAGTCCAACATTGGTGAACCCGGCGATCTGGTCCAATGATCGGTTCTGATCGCGATAGTCGAGGAAGTCGGGAAGCGTGAACGGCGCGTCGTTTCTGTCCGTTCGTCGTGAAGAGACAGTCATCAGTTCGGCAGGATTTTGAAACGGCAGCGGCCGCAGTAACACAGAATTCACGACACTGAAAATCGCGGTCGTGGCGCCGATGGTTAACGTGAGGGTGATCACAGCAGCAAGAGCGAAACCGCGGTTCTTGAGGATCGACCTGGCGCCGAATCTTAGATCGCGCAAGAGATTGGTTATCATGGCTAAGTGTACTGACTGTCGCTGGGCCTTTTCTGCCAAAGGACCGTCGATTTATGCCGAAACCTAAGAGCAATGCGAGTCTTGTTAAAGGGCGTCGAATTGTGATCGTCGTCGTGCCTCCAATCGAGGAGATGGATTTAGTGGCGCCGTTACAAGTATTCGGCGCCGCCAATCGTCTCTCTGAGCGAAAAGTCTATTCACTCGAGATCGCCACCAATGGAAAGGCGCTGGAAGTTCCGGGTGAGGGAGGCATGCTCTGTTTCCTCGCTCAACAACGCATACACGAGGTGAAGGGAAGTATCGATTCGGTCCTGCTTGTTTGTGGTGTCGGTACTCGTTTGCTTCGCGATCGCGAGTTATCACAATGGCTGAAAACGATTGCTCCGGAGGTGCGCCGACTCGGAGGAGTATGTGTCGGGTCGTTCCTACTGGCTGAGGCGGGACTGTTGAATAATAAGAAGGCGACGTCGCACTGGCGGTTCGGAAAAGAACTGGCCCAGCGTTATCCGCAAGTTCAAGTCGAATCCGAACCGATTTGGGTTAGAGACGGCAATATCTATACGTCGGCGGGAATTTCCGCTGGTATCGATCTGGCGTTAGCCTGGGTCGAAGAAGATTGTGGCAGCGCCTTGGCCCACGAAGTCGCGCGTGAGTTTGTGTTGTTTCTCCGCCGGCCGGGTGGGCAGGAACAGTTAAGCGTCTCGCTGGCAAAGCAGGCGTCTGACATGAGGAGTATTCAGGAGCTTCAGGTTTGGATCGCGGATCATGTTGAAGCCAACCTCTCGGTGCAAGCGCTTGCCGAACGCGTGGCAATGAGCGTGAGAAACTTTGAACGTGTTTTCACTCGCGAGATCGGTTGCACGCCGGCGCGATACGTCGCTCAAGTGCGTGTTGAGGCAGCGCGCAGGGCGTTGGAAGACACTGATAAAAGCATCGAACAGATTGCGCGTAATTGCGGGTTCGTGAATGCGGATCTAATGAGACGTGCTTTCACGCGGTGTATCGGGATTACACCCGCGCGTTATCGTACGGACAGGTTTTCGCGCAAAGTCGCAAAGGCGCAAAGAAAACCATTGGAAACGCGGTAGCACTTTGCGTCTTTGCGCCTTTGCGCGAGAAATATTCTTGGTTAACTAAACTTTATTGCGCTCGGCTACGGCTGGATCGATGCGAAAGTCTCGCAGCCCTTTCAGCACACCATTGCCGCTCGCTGCAAGACTGATGACATTCGCGAAACGGCCCAGTTCGCGGCTTCGCGTGACGTCTCCACTGTGAAGCCGAGTATCGTCTTCAAAGTAGAACGATTCGACCCAATGATCGGGACCGCCGGGCGCTTGCAGATGCACGTGGATGTGCATGGGTGGCGGAGAACTCACGTCGCCGTAGTGGGCTGGTTTGATAGTGCTGAACGAGTACTGTCCTGAAGCATTGGACCACAGCGTTCCATTCAACCGTGCCTGCCGCGGATTGTTGACCGGACGGCTGTAGTAACCAGTAGCGTCCGTGTGATACAGAAACATTTTCGCGCCCTGTACAGGTTTGCCGTTCAAATCGACGATGGTCCCGCTTAAATGAATGCGCGTGCCGGGTTCCTGCGCTGCGGCGATATCTATTGCAGACGGTTGTTGCGACTGTGCTTCGGCGTGATGACTGGAACAGGCCAAACTCACCGGCGCCGCCGCACAACTAACAGCAAAAACACAAACGCTCTTGATAAAACCTCTACGGTCTTCTACCTCAAGAATACTTCGTGGCATGTCTTGTTTCCTCCGGCGAGAACTTACGGTATCAGACGATTGCCGACGCGATTCTGTTCCAAAATGTATTTCGACTCAAGGTGGTCTCCAATCAAATTGCAGCACGGCACGAAAAACTGTACGAAGAGCTTCGTGAACGCACGATTAACAAGATTGCCTCAGCAAAAAAACCATCTTGTTCATTCTGCAAATCCTGTCAACGATTCGCCGTGGGTTGACTGAACCGTTCCGTGGATGGTCAACTGTAGTCCTCCCGCCCGGAAAAATCGCAAGCTTTCTTAACAGGCTATGAAGCTAGTCGTGTTTCTTTTACGGTCGTCGCTCGGTACCGTTGGCCTCGTCGTGTTGGCCGGCATCATCGCGGGCGTTAGCAACACAGGTCTGCTGATCATCATCAACTCCGCGCTGAGCAAGTCAAACGTTTCTCAGCAAACGCTAATCTGGAGTTTCGCGGCGTTGTGTGTGGCGATGCTCGTCAGTCGCGCCGCGGCGTGGATCTTCCTGGTCCAACTCGCGCATCGAGTCACGTACAAGCTGCGGCTTGAATTGTCAGGGCGAATTCTCGCCGCGCCACTGCAACATCTCGAAAAACTGGGAGCACCGAGTTTACTCGCGACGCTCACCGACGACGTTGCAGTGATTGCAGGTGCGCTAACCGCAACGCCGATGCTGGTCGTTCACATCGTCGTGGTGATCACGTGTCTTGGTTATCTCGGTTGGTTATCGTTACCGGCTTTGCTGGGCGTCTTCGGTTTTCTGACCTTCGGCGTGCTGTGTTATCAACTCCCGCTCAGGCGTGCGTTGAACTATCTCGGCGCGAGCCGCCGCGACCTGGACGCTTTGTTCACACACTTCCGCTCACTAATCGACGGCAACAAGGAACTCAAGCTGCACCGCGCGCGCCGCACGGCTTTCTTTCACGACCATCTCGAACACGCGGCGCTCTCGTTTCGTCGCAAGGCGACTGTGGGTGATGCTATCTATGCTCTTACGGCAAGTTTCGGACATCTGCTGATCTTCGTTCTGATCGGTTTACTGATCTTCGCACTGCCCGCGTTGCAACCGACGACGACCGCCACGACGATCGGATTCAGTCTCGTTATTCTTTACCTGTTGCCGCCATTGGAAGTGATCATGAGTGCCTTGCCGACACTCGGCCGGGCGAATGTCGCCTTGCAGAAGATCGAGGCGATGGGACTGTCGTTGACGGCGGAAAGTACCGGCCAATCCGCTCCGGCAAATTCAAACAGCTACGAGAGTTTGAAGCTGCAAGGCGTGACGCATGCTTACAACAGTGAAGACGGCGACGGATTCAAGCTTGGTCCGATCGACTTGAGCTTTCGACCAGGCGAACTCGTGTTTCTGGTTGGCGGCAATGGCAGTGGCAAAACGACTCTCGCCAAGATACTCACCGGGTTGTATGCACCCGACGAGGGCGCAGTTTATCTCGACGGTCAGCAGATCACAGACGAAACGCGCGATCAGTATCGACAACTCTTCGCCGCGGTCTTTTCTGACTTCTATCTATTTGAAAGTTTGCTGGGATTAGGCGCCGGTGCTTTGGACCAGCAGGCGCTTCAGTATTTGCAGCGCTTGCAACTCGATCGCAAAGTGCAGGTGATAGACGGAGTGCTTTCGACCACGGATTTGTCGCGCGGTCAGCGCAAGCGGCTCGCGTTGTTGACCGCGTATCTCGAGGATCGCCCTTGCTACGTTTTCGACGAATGGGCGGCAGATCAGGACCCGCTCTTCAAAGAGATTTTTTATCTGCGACTCTTGCCGGAGCTCAAGGCAAGAGGAAAGACAGTGATTGTCATCAGTCACGACGATCGGTATTTCCACGTGGCGGATCGCATTCTCAAGTTGAACTACGGAAAGATGGAGCAGGAAATTCTGACCTCTTTAAAGTCGTCGGTCGTCATTAGCACTAAATAAAACAATGGTTTCTGAGAATCAATTACAAGCAGCGCCGCCGGTGTTTGTTCTGTCATGCGAACGCTCGGGTTCGACTTTGCTGCGTTACATCATCGACACGCACCCGCAGGTTTGCAGTCCGGCTCATCTTCATCTGGGGCAGCTTTGCAGCAGTCTCTACACGTCCATACTTTATTCGTTGGGCCAGACAATTGACGAGACGTTGCGGGAGCGGCGTGTACTCGTTGAGATAAGGCGCGTCGTCGATGAATTGATGAAGCGATATGTAAAGGCCAAGGGCAAGCAGATGTGGTGCGAGAAGACCACGGAAAACTTGCAGTATGTGAATCTTCTTTACGACGTTTTCCCCGACGCGCGATACGTCTGTCTTTACCGCAACTGCATGGACGTGGTGCATTCAAGTATCGAGTGCAGCCGCTTGGGTTTTATTCCGGAGCTCGTTCCCTACGTGCAGAAGCGGCCTGACAACATCGTCGCCGCGATGGTGGATAGCTGGATTGAAAAGACGACTACGTTGCTCGAGTTTGAGCCGGCGCACGCGGCGCAGTGCTTTCGCATCAAGTATGAAACTCTGGTTGCTGAGCCTTCCCAAACGTTGTCGGCAATGTTTGCCGCGCTCGGATTGGAGTGGGATGAACGACTTCTTAACGAAGTCTTTTCAACTCAGCACGATCAGGGATCGGGAGACCGAAAAGTTCTTTTCACTAAGAAGATCAATACTGACTCGATTGGACGCGGCTCGACGATTTCCCGTTCATTCATCTCCGATGATCTGCTCGAGAAGATGAATCGTTTACTCGCGCGGCTCGACTATCCGCCGGTCGGAGATGATTGGGATAACGCGCCGTCACCTTATTTACGGACCGAAATCGCGAATGAAGCAAGCGAAGCGGTTTCGAGTGTGGAAGACATGTTCCGTCACTACGTTCCGCGGTTATTGCAGAACGGAAACGCCGCCGTTGCGGGAGTCAACGGCAGGTGCAAGTTTGACGTTGGCGATGGCGGTGGAACGTGGATGTTGACGTTGCGAGAGTCCGAGGGCGTGGCAGAACCCTCAGACGGCGACGCGGATTGCACGGTGCGAATTTCAGCCGCGGATTTGCTCGATCTCGTCAACGGCAAACTCAACAGCATTGCGGCATTCGATCAAGGGAAGATTCACATCATGGGTGATTACGATCTGGCGAACAAGGTGGGCCGGCTGCTCTTCAGTGGTTAAGTCGAGCCACAAAGAGGCACAAAATGCATTGTGCTTTTTTGAGGCTCAGAATGCAGTACAAACGCAACACACAACCGAAAATCTAATCGCTATACTCTGAGCTCAACTCAAAATGACCCGGTTTAGGAACATGATCATAACGCCCTATGCATTATCCCTCTCTTTATCCGGTTGAAACTGGGTCTACATTATCAACTCTGATTGATCTCCTACGCTTCAGAAGTCTTAACGAGCCAACTCTCACGGCTTATCGCTTTCTCGTGGACGATGGCGAGACGTCGTCCATCACCTACGGCGAACTCGATCTGCGCGCGCGGTCCATTGCAGCTTTGTTACAGAGCAGGGGGTTGGACCGAGAACGTGTGCTATTGGCCTATTCTCCCGGTCTTGAGTTCATCGCGGCTTTCTTCGGCTGTCTCTACGCCGGCGCAGTTGCGGTTCCCGTAAGCTTGCCGCAAACGAAGCGCGGCCTCGGCCGTTTTCAAGCTATCGCGAGTGACGCGCAGGCGGCGGGGGTATTAACGACTCGACAGGTGTTATCCAGGTTCGAACGCTTCGACTGGTTGACGTCTGATGATCTTTCAGACGACGAAGCCGGGCACTGGCGTGAACCGTCCACGGATAATAAGGCGCTCGCTTATTTGCAATACACATCCGGCTCGACGTCCACGCCCAAAGGCGTGATGGTGACGCACGCCAACGTTTTGGAAAACTCCGTCTACATTCAACACGGATTCGAGCATGGTCCGGAAAGCGTGTCGCTATCGTGGCTGCCGCATTTTCATGACATGGGTTTGGTTGATGGAATCATTCAACCACTCTACAGCGGCTTTACGGGATTGCTCATGTCGCCCGCCGCGCTGTTGCAGAATCCGGCCCGTTGGCTACAGGCGATCTCGCGCTATTGCGTGACACACAGCGGTGGTCCAAATTTCGCCTACGACTTGTGCGTGCGCCGGATCGACGAATCACAACGCGCGTCGCTCGATCTTAGTTCATGGAGCGTTGCCTACAACGGTGCGGAGCCCGTGCGCCACGAGACGCTGGAAAGGTTTGCGGATGCGTTTGCGCCGTGCGGTTTTCGCCGGGAAACGCTTCATCCGGCTTACGGATTGGCCGAAGCGACGCTGAAAGTCACCGGTGGGAGAAGGGAAGTCGGACCAGTTTATTGCACTGTCGAGACGAGCGCGCTCGAGCAACATCGAGTCGTACCAGCGGAGGCCGGCGCGCCTGATGCGCGAACGCTGGTGGGTTGTGGGCGTGCAACGCTGGGCACCGAGGTCGTTATCGTCAATACCGAGTCATTGCGCTCGTGTGAAACTGACCAGGTCGGCGAGGTTTGGGTTTCCGGACCCGGCGTCGCCGCGGGCTATTGGAACCGTCCGGACGAAACAGAGAACACTTTCAACGCGCGGCTCTCGAACGCTGGGAACTTCCTGCGCACGGGCGATCTCGGGTTCATTCGCGATGGCGAACTCTTCATCACCGGACGCCAGAAAGATCTGATCATCATCCGTGGCCGCAACCACTATCCGCAGGACATCGAGCGTGCTGTGCACGGTTCTCACCTCGCTCTCAAGCCTGACGGCGGCGCAGCGTTTTCAGTTGAACTCGAAAGCGAAGAGCGTTTGGTGGTGGTCCATGAGATCGACACGCGTCACAAGCACGAAGGGCAGGCAATCGTCGAAACGATTCGTGAAGCGATCGCGGAGGAGTTTGAAATACAGCCGGCGGCGGTGGTGCTGATCAGGTCCGGGACACTGCCGAAAACGTCCAGCGGGAAAGTTCGTCGCGGCCGATGTCGTGAGGACTTTTTAGAAAATCGCTTGAGTGTGATTGCTGAGTGGCGCTCAAGCGGTGAACGAGACAGGTCGACGCCCGCCGCACCTGAAGAGTTAAACGCGGAGACTGTTGAGCGATGGCTGCGATCGTTATTGACTGCGAGGCTAAATGTCGATGGCCCACTCATCGACGCTCACCAGCCGATCGCTCGTTACGGCATCGACTCGTTACTGGCGCTTGAGTTGACGCATTCAGTCGAAACGGTTCTCGGCGTGCGATTGTCGTCGACGAGCTTTCTGCGGAATCCAACCATCGCGGAGCTCACTAACGAGGTACTGGAACAGCATGCCAAGACTCAGAGCCACAAAGAGGCACAAACGGTTCTCCAAAACCCTTGTGCCTCTTTGTGGCAAAACTGTGAGCATCGTTTGTCCCATGGCCAACAAGCGCTCTGGGCCATTCAAAACGTCTCACCGGAGAGCACCGCCTACAACGTCTCCGTAGCTGCGCGTATCCACGGCGAGATTAACCTAAACGCGCTGCGCCGCGCATTCAGCGTCTTGATTCAGCGACATTCGATGTTGCGCGCACGATTTCCTGCACGGGAAGGCGTGCCGGTGTGCGTCATAGATGAACACTCCGAGCTCTCTTTTTTCATTGAAGATGCAATGCATTGGTCCGAACAGGAGTTAAGCAACCGTTTGCACTCGGAGGCGTGGACCAGTTTCGATCTCGGGAATGGGCCGTTACTACGAGCTTACCTTTTTAGGAAATCGACGCGTGAGTATGTACTGCTGCTCAGCGCGCACCACATCATCGTTGATTACTGGTCGCTCGGAATTTTGCTAGGCGAACTAACCGAGTTGTACCAAGCTGAAGTCGAAGGCCGCCCAGCTACTCCGCCCCCAATACCACACTATTCAGACTACGTGCGCCGCGAGACTACGATGCTCGCTGGAGCTGAGGGCGAGCGTCTAAAAGATTATTGGTTACAACAGTTATCAGGCGATCTTCCGATAATCGATCTGCCAACCGATCGCGCGCGTCCTCCAACGCAGACTTTCCGCGGCGCGTCAGTGTCAGCAAGATTGGACCCACGATTAACGCAGCGATTGAAGCAGCTCGCGTTGCGTCATGAAGCCACTTTGTTCATGACGCTGCTTGCCGCGTTTCAGGTGCTCTTGTATCGATATACAGATCAGGAAGAGATCCTCGTCGGGTCGCCATCGTCAGGCCGCAGCTCGGCGGAATTTGCCGGAACCATCGGTTACTTCGTCAATCCGTTGGTACTGCGAGCAAAGCTTTCAGGCGAGCGATCGTTTTCGGAGTTTCTCGCCGACACACGCAAGACCACTCTCGCGGCTTTCGAGCATCAGGATTATCCGTTCGATCTGCTCGTCAAGCAGTTGCAGCCCGCACGCGATCCGGCGCGCTCTCCACTGTTCCAGGTAATGTTTGCGTTTCAGCAAGGTCGCAGGATCCTGAAGCTCGGCGAATTGCCGGTGGAGCCGATAGCGTTGGACCAGCAGGCCGCGCAGTTCGATCTGTCGTTGACGGTGACTGACGTTGATTCCGAACTCGAGGCGTCGTTCGAGTACAACACGGATCTCTATGACGCCTCGACCATCGAACGTCTGGGCGAACATTTTTGGGTCCTGCTTGAGAGCATTGTGAGCGATCCGTCAGTCAGATTGTCTTCACTGTCATTACTCTCAGATTCAACGCGCCAACAGGTTTTGTACGACTGGAACGACACGCGCCAGGACTTTGCTTCGCTCGTCTGTGTGCATGAATCGTTCGCCCGGCGAGCAGCTTTTGAGCCCGATCAGATCGCAATAGTAGTTTGCGACGAAACGCTGAGCTATCGCGAATTGAACAAACGCGCGAACCGGTTGGCGCATTACCTGCGCGCGCGCGGAATTGGGCCAGAAGTGCGCGTCGGCATCATGGTTCCACGTTCGGTGGCGATGCTGACGTGCGTGCTCGGAGTGCTGAAGGCGGGCGGTGCTTATGTGCCGCTCGATCCTTCCTATCCGGAAGAGCGTTTAGCGTTCATGATCGAGGACAGTGGCGCGTCGCTCGTACTCGACCAACAGTTTTTGGAGGTCAATGCGGCAGTGATAGATGCCGAGAGTGATGACGATCCGCTGCCTCTCGCGACCGTCGACAATCTCGCCTACGTCATCTACACCTCGGGCTCGACTGGAACGCCGAAGGGCGTGATGGTCCAACATGGCTCGCTGGCGAACTACATTCGAGCCGCGAGTCTGGCGTACGAGATGGTACCTGAAGATCGCGTCCTTCAATTCTCATCGTTCAACTTCGACGCCAGCGTGGAAGAGATCTTCACGAGCCTGACGTGTGGCGCGACTCTCGTGTTGCGTGACAGCGAAGTGCCAAAGGCTCCGGAAGAATTTCTGCAAGAGTGCCGGGAAAAGAAGTTGACAGTGCTGGATCTTCCGACTTCCTACTGGCACGAACTCGTCTCAAGTGATTGGGTTGCA
>DATEHX010000198.1:0-11086 GCA_035279345.1 Pyrinomonadaceae bacterium
GTCAATTCGTTCCTTAATCATGCGCTGCAAAGTGGGGAAACGTTCCAGCCACTCGGCGGCTTGCAAGACGATCTGTAGAGTCGGTTGAATAAAACGTTCGTAAGCTGCTCCGCGTCCGAACACCGCGGTTTGGCAGGAGAAAGTCCCTGTGGCTTTCAAGCCACGTTGAATCGTCATCAGGCGAAACTCCTGCGCGAAATCGTCCGGATCGATGGGCTCAAGTCCCTGTTTTCGTCGTGCTTCGAGGAAGAACAGGCGATGCGTGCGCAACTCCGCGAGCGAAGGCAAACACGGCTGACGATCGAGCAGAAATGAAACGAGATCGTAGCTCGCCGGACCCATACGCGCGTCCTGATGATCCACGATGCGCATTCGTTTCTTTGGGTCGATCATCAGGTTGGCCGCGTGATAATCGCGATGACAAAGCACACGCGGAACAGCCGACAACTCCGCGGCGATGTCATTGAGTTCGGCTTTCAACTCCGCGGTCTCACCGTGGCTGAGTTCTTCGTGGCGCAGACTCCCGAAGTAGTGTTCGTAAAAGAAATCCAGTTCCCACGAAAGCTTTGCCTCGTCAAACGCCAGCTTACTGGCGATCGAATGCATGTCGTAAGCTTTCTGAGTCGCTTTCTGAATCTTCGCGATCAGCGCGATTGCCTGTTCCTTGTACTCGTCACACTTCTCTTCCGGTTCGCTCTCGTAGACCTGGAACAACTGCTGGTCGCCGAGATCTTCCTGCACGATGATGCCTGCCGCGCCGTCGACGGCGTAGATCTCCGGGACCGGAAGGTCGCATTCCAGAAACAGCCGCGTGACGTCGAGATAGGGATGAAATTCCGGGTCGAAGGGCTCGGCGTAAACAGCGGCGACAGCAGTGCCTTTCTTCCAGCCGATGCGGTAATACTTGCGGGTTGATGCGTCAGGAGTCAGTGGTACTACATCGCCGCTGGTTATTCCCTGCTGCGTGATGAATCTCGCGAGTCGGTCTGCTGCGGAAGACTCAAATGCGTTGGAAATCACCTGTTTTGCAGAGCTCATGTAGTCGGACAACCCGGATGTGGACGGGGGATTGTATCACAACGGAACGATAAAGTTTTCGCCTTCGAAATGACCGCTCAGCGCTTTTTCCGGTGGCGTTTTACCCTCGACGAGCGCGCGTGGGACGACGACGCTGTTCTCGACGACGGCGCCGTCGGGGATTTGTACGTCGTTGGCCAACACGGATCTTCGGATTTGTGCGCCGGCGTTAACGCTTACGTTGTCCCAGAGTACCGCTTCGTCGATTATCGCGGATCGAGCGACGTTGCAGTTGGTACCGGCGACATATGGTTCGTTGCTTTCTTTCAACATCTCGACGCTAATGTCGACATAGCGCTTCAGTGTTGAAAGTTCACGCCACGTTCCGGTGCCGACATGCGCGGCGATCGTTTCGCCGTTGGCCATCGCTTTTGGATAAACGTCGGTTACGGAGTCTGAGAAAACGCCGCGCGGAATGTAATCGAAGATCCTGGGTTCGAGGATGTGAATGCCGGTGAACATCAACGGCGTCTGACATCGGTTATCAGGCATGCCACGAAAGCCGGTGACGCGTCGCTCGCGGGTTTCCACCACACTGAAACGTTCGCGTTTTGTGTTTTGCAACAACACGAGCGTCGCGAGCGCGTTCATGTTGCGGTGCGTCTCGAGTGCGGCGTTGAGATCGATGTCGGTGATGATCTTGCCGTTGATGACGAGAAACGTTTCGCGTTCGAAAAACTCGCGCGTGTTGTCGAGCGCGCCGCTGGTGCCGAGGATTACCGGTTCTTCGACGTAGTGAAGTTTGACGCCGAACTGACTGCCGTCGCCAAGCGCTGCACGAACCGATGCAGGCCGGTGATGCAGGTTAACGGCGATGTCGTCGAAACCGTAGCTCGCGATGTACTCCGCGACATAACCGACGAGCGGTTTACCCAGGATCGGAATCGCCGGCTTGGTGCGATCTTCGGTGAGCGGCCAAAGACGTGTGCCGTAACCGGCCGAAAGAATTATCGCGCGCATGTTTTGGGAATTAATGAGCTCATCCGCGGCCTACGAAGCCTTGGACGACGCGTCGCGCATCACGAGATCGAAGGTACCGGGGGCGACTTTACGAAAGCGGGTATTACGATTGAGGGAGACGGCAACGCTGATGGTCGGGTTTTGGCCGGTGAAACGGAAGCCACCTTCCAGCAGTCGATTGTAGAGTTCGTTGACGTGCAGTGGTCCACCCTCTTCGCGCAGTAACAGCGTGACGGCTTGGGGAATCGTGCGGTCCATGAAGCGATCGCTCAGCGCCTCGACGTTGTCGCGAACCGTCGGGATCTGTGTTCGGCGATCGATTGGATTTTGCGTGCGCGCGATCGGCGGTTGCGTTCGTGGCGGCGGTGGCGTGTACGCAGGTGGTGGCTGCACGTACACAGACGAACGCGGATGGGCCGGCCGCTGCGATTGGTGCATCGCTGCTTCGAGTTCAGCATCGGACGGCAAACCGAACGACAGATTGTTTGACGCGAGCACCGTGGAAACAAGCCGGTAGATTGCCGCCTCGGTTTGGCTGGCAAGCAGATCCATCTCGGCGAGCTCGGCTCGCACGCTGTCGGACTCGGCCTCCAGTTCACGCAGCCGTGCGGCCAGATGCATCCGCGCCGCTCGCGACTGGCGCAGACTCTGTTCAAGACGTGACAGCAGGTGCTCGTTCGGCCTATCCATCGCGGCAAATTCTAGAGGCGTTTGGGTTTTTAGACAATAAAATTGTTTATCTATCCCGGTTCAGGACGTAGGCCGGGAGTTCGCGCAGCGAGTCGCAGTAGTCTGAATCGGGAAGGTTTTCGAGGGCGGCGCGGGCGTTCTCGGCAAACTCGTCGGCGCGGTCACGGGCGCGTTCGAGTGCGTTCGAGCGGCGAAGCGCGGTGAAAAGATCTTCCTGAGTGATCGCATCGTAGTTGCCGTCGCGCAAGACTCGTTGAATCATTTCGAACGTAGAAGGATCGGCTTCTCGCAGGTAGATCAAGGGCAACGTGACCTTGCCACCCAGCAGATCGGCGCCCACCGCTTTGCCAAACGTGTCCTCGGTCGACGTGAAGTCCAGCAGATCGTCAATCAACTGAAACGCCGTGCCGAGACTGAGTCCATAATCCCGCAACGCCGTTTGCTGTTGCTCCGTGGCGCCGCCGAGAATCGAGCCGATCTCACAACTCGCGCTGAACAGATAAGCTGTTTTGCGCTTCAAGACATCGAGATAGTGCGCCTCGGAAACGTCCGCATGGCCCAACAACGTCAACTGCAAGATCTCGCCTTCAGTCATCTTGCGCGTGACGCTCGTGAGAATGTCGAGTATCGGCAACGATCGCTCCGCCAAACTGGTTTCGAACGCCGACATGTAAAGCCAGTCGCCCATCAACACCGCAGTCTCGTTGCCGTAGAGCGCGTTGACGGTGGGACGATTTCGCCGAGTGTCTGCTTTGTCGATGATGTCGTCGTGAACGAGCGTGGCCGTGTGCAGAAACTCCATCACCGTCGCCATGCGAATCGAGTTATAACGACTGCCTTCACCGCCGACGGCGTAGTTGGAAAGAATCGTGAGCGCGGGACGCACGCGCTTGCCGCCCGACTTACGCAGGTAGTCGCCGAGATAAGCAATGACCTGCACGTTGGAACGTGCCTGGCGCTCAAACTCGATCTCGACCTGCTGGAGTTCGTTCGCGATCAGACTAAAGATCCGGCGCGCGGAGATCTTGGCTTCTTCGTCGAGCGTTAATGTGTGGCCTGAAAGCGTCATCAGTTTGAACGGTAGTTCGTGAACTGCATGTGAATGCCGAAATCTTTATCTTTAAGTTTGGCGATGATGTCCTGCAGCGTGTCGCGATCGCGGCCGGTGACGCGCACGACGTCGCCCTGGATCGCAGCCTGAACTTTGGCTTTGCTGTCTTTAATAAACTTTACGACTTCCTTCGCTTTGTCCTGCGGAATGCCTTCCTGAATCTGCGCGCGTTGCCGGACCGTGCCGCCGGCGGCTGGTTCGACTTTGCCGTAGGTGAATGCTTTCAACGGCACGCCGCGGCGCACGAGTTTCTGCTGCAGGATATCGTTCATGTTGCGCAGCTTCGTTTCGTCTTCAGCGCTGAGCACGAGTTCGTTCTTTTCGAGCACGACGTCGGCGTGGCTGCCCTTGAAGTCGAAGCGCTGGCGCACTTCTTTAAGCGTCTGATTGAGAGCGTTTACGATCTCATTGGAATCGACTTGCGAGACGATATCGAAGGAATTCTGCTGTGCCATCGGAGTGGTCTTCAGTGTCCAGTGAACGCTGTGTTGGCTGGAGCATAACACATGTGAAAGTTATCTCTAACTACGATTAAAGCTTTAATTTACCAAGCACTTTAGCTAAATCAGGACTGCTTCCAACCGTCGGGAGCTTCGGGCCAGACACGATCGGGACTGACCGGCTCAGCTTGATTTGATCCAAGCCGCTCTTCGCGAATCTCGGCGACGATGAAGTTCTCAGGTGGAACGGGTGCGCCCGCGAGGCGCCGCAACAGTGCGAGTTGACCCGCGTGCGTCATCGCGTCGGAAAACGGTCCCTGGAGCAAGCGCTCTTCAGTCATTCCTTCCAACAACGTATCGCCGTTCCTGAGATGTTGGGCCAGGAGACCGATCATCTCGTGAAAGCGCTCGACCTCTTCCGCAAACGATTCCAACGGCTCAGGCCAATAACGGCCACCGACGAAGAAAGTGCGCGCATAACCAAGCACACTGGCCATGTGGCGCACCAGTTCCGCGGGCGTGCGCACGCCCTCGCCGATGCGAAACGCTCCAAAGTCCTCGGGCGCCTCGCGCAGAGCTTTCTGCGTGCGATACGCGAGCGCCGCGAGAAAGTGGTTCAGTAATTTCCTTCGGTCTTCCATCCGTGTCATCCGTGTTATCCGTGGCCCAACTCTTTTCGCATCGACACAAACCCGAGTTTTACGTTCTCCGTCAGGTCGAGATCGATGTTACCTTGCTCCGTGTAGCCGCATGCTTTGTAAAACTTCACTCCCGGAAGCGTCGACAGCAACTCCATCGCGCGAAATCCATGCGCGGCGGCTTCGCTTTCGCATCGCGCCAGGATCGCCTGCGCTACTCCCTTTCGCGCGTGATCAGGATGGACGAAAAAGGCCCGGATTCTCGCCGGATCGGTAGCCGGATCGATGTAGCCTCTGTCTCGTGCCGCGTACTGGTCGCCGCCGAAAAGAGTTCGCCGCCGGCTCCAACCGCCGCACCCGGCCAACTCACCTTCAATCTCCGCTACGAAGTACGTACCGTCGTCGATGAGATCGGTGTCAACGCCGAACATATTCTCGATCGCAGCTTCGATTTGCGTGTCGTCGTAATGTTCGCGGCTCAAGCCACGCGCCGATGCGGCGATTAACTGCTGAATCCTACTACGATCCTCGAGTGTGGCCTTTCGAATATTCATCGGGTATTCAATGGATTAGTCGCTCAACAATCTCTTTTGCGGCATTGGGGTGGCCCATCTTGCATGCATTCGTCTGCATGGTGGCAAGTCGAGAAGGATCGGCCAACAAACGGTCCAACTTGTACGCGAGCGTCGGCAAGTTGTTACAACGTATCCCAACACCGGCTTCGAGCAGATGATCGGAATTGCGCTCTTCCTGACCCGGAATCGGATTGACGATCGCAAATGCCAATCCCTTCGCGAGCGCTTCCGAAGTCGTCAAACCTCCCGGCTTACCCAACACGATATCCGACGCCGTCATCAGCTCGTCCATCTCATTCGTGTAACCAAACGGCTTAACGAGAACAGTTGCGTCGTCTTTCAGACGCGAAGCCTGACGCGACAGACGTGTCTTCAACTCTTCGTTGCGTCCGCAGATGGCAACGATCTGCGCGCGATGCTGCAACGGCATCAGCGCTGCGATCAGCGCATCGACTGAGCCAACACCAAACCCGCCGGCCGAAAGCAGAATCGTCGTACGATCCGGCGCCAAGCCGTGTTTGGCGCGCATCTCCTGTTTGTCCTTCACCAGCCCAAAGACCGGATCTATCGGTATACCGCTCACGGTGATCTTCCCCGGCGGAATGCCAAGCGCTTCGAGATACGCTCGTGCTTCGTCGATCGCCACGAAGTAGTGCTCGTAATGATGGACCAGCCACATCGCGTGCACGTCGAAATCGGTAACGATGATCACCTGGCGGCTCGACAGCCGTTCCTTCGCTTTCAGCCACGAAACGATCTCAGCCGGAAGAAAGTGTGTGCAGACGATTAGATCCGGATGATACTCGCGCAGTAGTTTTACGAGCGGACGAGTGTTGAGTTTGTCGAGCGCGAGCCGCCGGCGCTCGTTCTTCCACGGCTTGTCGAGTTTGTCGTAAAACCAGCCCGGCACTTCCGGCATTTTGTTGACGAGGTCGATGTAAGCCTTTGAATAAAGATGGCGAAAGACTTTGTTGGTGTAGTTGAGGATGTCGAGATGTTGCACTTCTCGACGCTCACCGGTGGCGGCGCCGATTTCCGCAAACGCCTTTTCGATTGCCTGCGCGGCGCGGACGTGACCCGCGCCGGCTGAAGCGGAGAGTAGCAGGACTTTTTTGATCATCATCGACGGGTTACGGTCTCGCTGGCGCCGCAGCGGGCGCGGCAGCAGCCGGATGCGTACGGTTGTACTCGGCGATGAAGTCTTTGGTGATGTCGAGATTGTTGGCCGCATAGACCACCGGCACGCGGTTGATGTCGATCAGAAGCGAGATGCCCTTCTGCTGTGCGTACGTATTCAGCGCGTTGCCAATGTCTTTCTGCAATGGGTCGAGCAGCGCCAGCGATTCTTTTTGATAACTCGCCTGAGCGTCTTCTGCTTTGCGTTTGATTTGCAGATCGAGTTGATCGGCGGCTTCTGATTGTTGTGCGGTCGTCTTCGCGTCCTGAATCGCCTGCTTCTTTTGAAGATCGGCCCGCATAGTGTTTAGCCGTTCGCGCATGCCGCGGAGCTCGTTGCGCAGCGGTTGAAACTTCGCTTCCATCTGTTTCATTGCCACCATCACGCGCGCGATGCCGGTCTTTTCGTCGCTGAACGCGGACGAATCGATCACGGCGATGTTCGCTGGTCCGGCAGCCGGCCGCGTTTGCGGTTGCGCGGTGGCCGGTGCGGCGGGTCGAGTCTGCGTGTGTGCCAGGATGGCGAAGGCCGCGAAAGCGGCTACGGCAATGCTGATACGAAATACTTTCATTACATCTGCTCCTTAATGATGGTTGCTGACTGACTATTGGCATCTGTCGGGAAGAATAGGTCCTATAGGACATATGGGACCTATTGCAGCTTGCTCTGCAAGCATGCACTATTCCAGCGAGAACTTTCCGTTCTTGTCAATCCTTAACATATAAACCGGCACTTGCGCATTGCGGTTAGCGTCGATCGTGATGTTGCCCGTTACGCCGGGGAAATCTTTCGTCGCAGCCAACGCATCGCGTACGGCAGACTTGTCCGTCGAGTTTGCTCGTTTAAAAGCCTCGAACAACAGCCGGGCTGCGTCGTAAGCTGTTGCCGCACCAGCGTCCGGCGGTAAGTTGTACTTAGTTCGATAGTCCGCGATAAACTTTTGCACTCGCGGCTCGTTACTTCCCACCCAAAAATGATTGGCAAAATAAACTCCCGCAAAAGGCTCCGCGCCGCCCGCCAGTAGATCCGGCGAGTCCCAGCCATCGCTGCCGATCAAAGTAGTCTTGATTGCCAGTCGTTTCACGGCGCGTGCTACGAGCGGGGCGGTCGTATAAAAACCCGGCGCGAAAATTATGTCGGGTTTCGCGGCCTTGATCGCCAGTAACTGCGCGGAAACGTCCTGATCGCCGGCGGCGTACTTTTGTTCGCTGACGATCTTACCGCCCATTCGTTTGAACGACTCGCTGAAGAATCCCGCAAGGACGACTGCGTAGTCGTTCTTATCGTCGAGAATGATCGCCGCGGTCTTCGCTTTTAATTTGTTGGCGGCAAACTTTGCAATCGCCTCGCCCTCAGTAGAACTGATAAAGCACGCGCGGAAGATGTAATCGCCGTGCATCGTGAGTTCAGGCTTCACCGAAGCGGATGAAATCATCACGACTCGATTCGCTTGCGCGATCGGCGCCGCGGCCATCGCACGCGTACTGACCGGCTCCGCGATTAACGCGTCCACCTGCGCTTCTTTAATTAGTTTGGTAACGATGCCGGGCACTTCTTGCGTGTTGGAGTGATCGTCTTCAACGACGAGTTCTATCTTTTTACCGTTGATGCCGCCGTTTTGGTTGGTTTCCTCGGTTGCCAGTTTGATTGCGTTCAAAGCCGAGACGCCGTAGCTCGCGGTCGCTCCGGTAAGGGAAAGAAAGACGCCGATCTTCACGGTGCCGGGTGTCTGCGATTGCGAATGAAGACAGACGCCGAGAGACAGTAGGAGAAAAAGTGCTGCTAATTTTTTCATGCGTGCCATTAAACCAGTTTCCCCAAACGCCACAAAGAACTGCCATTTTGATCGGGGCAACGGTCCAGGTTTTCTTGCCGTGTGCCCGCAGGCTGTGATAGCGTGCCAGTCGTTCTTCGCACCACAACCACGGAAACGCCCCATCCCGAGATGACATTCGACTGTTTTCGAACTTCTGAACTGGGAGACATTAAATGAAAATACGACTAAAGCTAGTACTACTAGCTACCGCAGCCCTACTAATCACTGCGCTGGTAGCGATTCCTCGCATCATTGAAGCCAAGCGCGCGCGCGCAGCAGCCGAGCCGGCCGCAGCGAACCCAGCTCAGGGTCGAAAACAGGAGATCCTCAGCGGCATCTCCGTTCGCAACGACACTTCAAAGCCGCTGCGCGAGATGAAGCAGTTACCGATAGGCGCCGGTCGCGAAAAGGAACGTGAACGCAATCCTAACCCCAAGATTCCGCACTTCCACAAAGACAGTCCCGATCCGGTGGTCCAACCATCATTCGAGGCGCAGGCCGATATTTTCACCGCAAACATGCCGGCCACGCTGCAAAACTTCAATGGCATCGGGTTTCCGGGAGTCGCCTGCAACTGCGCGCCGCCCGACACTGTCGGCGAAGTCGGCGCAACGCAGTACGTGCAGATGGTCAACGAAGGTTTTCAAGTCTTCGACAAGAACACCGGCGCTTCGCAGCTTGGACCATCAGGCATCTCGACCATTTGGCAGGGCTTCGGCGGCGTTTGTGAAAACAATGGCAACGGCGACCCGGTCGTGCTTTACGATCAGATCGCTGACCGCTGGATCATTTCGCAGTTTGCCGGCGTTTCGGTTCCGACTGACGAATGCGTGGCCGTCTCGGCTACCAGTGACGCAACCGGCGCTTATCATCGTTACGACTTCCACCTCGGTTCCAACTTTTTCGACTATCCGCACTTGAGTGTTTGGCCCGATGCTTATTACATGAGCATGAACGTCTTCAACTCGACCGGAACGTCGTTCCTTGGACCGCAACCATTCGCTTTCGATCGCGCGAAGATGCTAGCCGGACTGCCGGCAACTTTCGTCACGCCGGGCATTACCGGTGGACCACTTGAAGAGACTTACCTGCCCGCCGATCTCGACGGCTCAGCGCTACCACCGCCCGGCGCTCCGGCTACGTTTACACAATGGCCAGGCGGAGGCGCGTATCGCATCTTCCATTTCCATGCAGACTTTGCGACACCCGCGAATTCTACATTCACGCTCTTTGCGAGTGTACCTGCCGCGGGATTCACGCAGCTTTGTCCGCTCACGCGATCGTGCGTACCGCAATCCGGAACGACGTCGCGTCTGGACGCGATTGCCGACCGGATGATGTTCCGGACCACGTATCGCAATTTCGGCACGCACGAATCCGTCGTGGGAAATTACACGGTGAGTTCAGCAGGTGTCGCCGGCATTCGCTGGTTTGAGTTGCGCAACGTGACGGCTGGTCCAGTGACAGTTGCGCAGGAGAGTACTTATCAGCCTGATACGACGTGGCGCTGGATGGGCAGCGCGGCCATGGACCGCGACGGCAATTTAGCGATCGGCTACAGCGCCTCGAGCGCGACGATCTTCCCGCAAATACGTTATGCCGGAAGATTAGCTACGGATCCGTTAAACGTCCTGGCGCAGACCGAGTCAACGATGTTCGCGGGTACGGGAAGTCAGACGGGAACCGGCAGTCGTTGGGGTGATTACAGCGCTTTGACGATCGATCCGGTGGACGACTGCACGTTCTGGTTCACGACTCAGTATTACGCGACCACAACTAGTTTCAACTGGCGCACGCGAATCGGATCGTTCAAGTTCCCGAGTTGTGGTGGTGCTCCAACGCCTACTCCAACGCCTACGCCTACGCCTACTCCAACGCCTACGCCAACTCCGACGCCTACACCAACCCCGACGCCAACTCCGACACCTACGCCAACACCAGTGCCGTTGCCGGCTGCACCGAGCAATCTGGTGGCAAACCCGGTGTCGGCGACGCAGGTCAATCTGTCGTGGTCGGATAATTCAAATAACGAACAGGGATTCCGGATTGAACGCTGTACCGGCCAGAACTGCACGAACTTTGTGCAGATAGCGCAGGTGGGCGCTAACGTTACCAGTTTCGCGAACACCGGACTGGTCGGAAACACCCGTTATCGCTATCGAGTTCGCGCCTTCAATGCCACAGGCAACTCGGCGTACTCGAACATCGCCAACGCGCGCACGCCGAAGCGATGAACCTAACCTCTCTGAGGTGGCCCACCTGGGCCACCTCAGAGACCTTTATTGAACTGTGAACGTTATGCGGTCGTCGCTCTCCGACAGCTTCTTGTCCGCGGAATTGTAAGCCTCAACCTTCCACTGATACCCGCCCTTCTCCAGCGGCTTCGTTGCCTTGAATGAAGTGCCGTCCACACGTTGATTGGAATAACGCGATTCGCTCAAGTGATTGTCCGGAATGAGACTTAGTTTGTAGTACGCCGCGTCCGGATAAGCATCCCACGTAAACTCAACGTTCGGATCGCTAACAGACGAACCCGCTTTCGGATTCACGAGCTTGAGATCCGCTTTGAATAAATTCGTGGGATTGACGAACAACGTCTTGT
>DATEHX010000199.1:0-7134 GCA_035279345.1 Pyrinomonadaceae bacterium
CTGGACTGGAATCGCCACAAGCAGCAGCATTAGGATTAGCCGAAGCATGCGAAGCCCCCAACTGAGATCTGTGGAATCTGTGGATAGAACTGTCGCACAAGCTATAGCCGAGAAGTGTTTCGGGATTCAAGCGAGTGCGGAGGAATTGCCGAGCGAGCGCGATCGGAATTTTTTGTTAACGGCGCGTGATGGCGAGAAGTTTGTGCTCAAGATCGCGAACGTGAATGAGGAAAGGATGGTGATTGAAGCGCAGAACGCGATGTTGAGTCATCTGTCGGAGCGGGTTTTGTTTTGTCCGCGAGTTTTGCCGGCGCTTTCGGGAGAAATGATTGAAGTCGTAGACGATCGTTTGGTGAGAGTGTTGAGTTATCTTCCGGGAAAGCCGCTGGCAAAGGTTGAGTTTCAGTCGCCGGAGTTGTTGTACGACCTGGGGAGGAAGTTAGGACAGCTTAGTCGTGCGTTGGTTGGATTCGATCATCCGTCTGCCCATCGGGCTTTTTATTGGGATTTATTGAAGGGCCCAGAGATTATTCAAAAGTACGGACCTGAGATTAAAGCGGACTGGTTACGTAATCTGGTTTTGGGTTTTCGCGAACGGGTTGGTGAGCTGCGAAGAAGTGTAGTTCACGGGGATGCGAATGATTACAACGTGCTGGTCGATAAGAATGAAGTAGTTGGGCTGATTGATTTCGGAGATATAGTTTATAGCTACACGGTTGGTGATCTCGCGATTGCGGTGGCGTACGTGGTGTTGGGGAAGGACGATCCATATTCCGCTGCGGCTCCGGTGATTGAAGGTTACCGGGAAGAGTTTGAGTTGAATAAGGATGAGCTTGACGCACTATGGCCGTTGGTGAGATTGCGGTTGTGCATGAGCGTCTGTATTGCCGCGCACCAGCAACAACAGCAACCAGAGAATGAGTATTTGGGTATCAGTCAGCGCTTGATCGAAGAGACTCTTCCAAAACTATTTGCCACAGACTTACACGGATGACACGGACGAAGGATGAAACATTAGTGGCGCGCGGTAGGTTGTTGGGGAGGAATCTGAGTGTTGCTTATCGTGATCCGGTGAAGATCGTGCGTGGGGAGATGCAGTATCTCTACGATGACGAGGGACGGCGATATCTCGACGCCTACAACAACGTCGCGCACGTCGGGCATTGTCACCCGCGTGTTGTGTCAGCCGGTGTTGAGCAGATGCGCACGCTCAATACCAACACGCGTTACCTGCACGACCTGATTCTCGGGTATGCGGAACAATTAACCGCTACGCTGCCCGATCGGCTGAGTGTTTGTTATTTCGTGAACTCCGGCAGCGAGGCGAACGAACTTGCACTGAGGCTTGCCCGTGCGCACACAAAGGCGCGCGACCTGATCGTGCTCGAACATGCGTATCACGGAAACACGACCACGTGTATCGACATCAGCCCGTACAAACATGATGGGCCGGGCGGCAGCGGTGCGCCGCCGTGGGTGCACACTGTTTCATGGCGGGACCTGAAGCAGGTGGCGGAGGCAGCGAAAAAGGTACGTGCTGAGGGAAGGAATTTGTGCGGATTTATTGCGGAGTCGATGCCGAGCGTTGCCGGACAGATCGTGTTGCCGGCGGATTACCTGAAAGAAGTTTACGAGGTTGTAAGGAACGCGGGGGGAGTTTGCATCGCCGATGAAGTACAAACCGGTTACGGCCGCATCGGCACACATTTTTGGGCGTTCGAACACTACAACGTCGTCCCCGACATCGTCGCGCTCGGTAAACCAATCGGCAACGGCCATCCTATCGGCGCGGTAATCACCACACCCGAGATTGCCGATTCTTTCAACAACGGCATGGAGTTCTTCAGCACCTTCGGCGGTAATACCGTCTCGTGCGCGATCGGTTTGTCTGTCTTACAGGTGGTCCAGGAAGAACAACTCCAACAACATGCACTCGCCGTCGGCAATCATCTACTCGAAGGTCTAACAGAACTTCAACACCTCCACGAAATCATCCGTGAAGTCCGTGGCTCAGGTTTGTTCATCGGAGTCGAACTCGTCAAAGACAATAAACCCGCCACTGTCGAGGCCGACACAATCGTCAACCGCATGCGCGACGAAGGAATCCTGCTCGGCACAGACGGTCCCGATCACAACGTGCTCAAAATCCGTCCGCCCATGCCGTTCTCGCACGCGGACGCGGAGCTATTGCTCGGTGTACTCGGTCGAGCGATTAAGTAAAAAGGAAAGCGACTGTCCGGAGGTGGTCCAACCGGCGCTGGAATAGGCGATCGGTAGATCGATGGGATGTGGATTCTCGTCAGCCCAGGAGGAGTTTGAAACCTGTTCGCAACGCAAAAGGTAATGTTCCATTCCCGTGAAGACGCTGCGCCAGTAACCGCCGTAGATCGTCTTGTAAACCACGCCTTCGACTTCGATGTAAACGCGATTACCGCTGAGGATGCGATAGTTGATTCGGCCGAGTAGGTCGAGCAGGCGGCACTGTTCCCGCGCCGTCGGATCGGCGGCAGCCGGATCGCGCCATGCTTCGGGTTCGTACTGCGGCATGCCCGGTAGTTTAATGCACGATTGCGCAGATGTCACCGAATTTGGCGACACCTGCGCAACCGGAAAGTGCTCGATCGCTTACGGAATCTGTGAAGCGACCATACCGATACGGAAGTTGAGATCGTTTCTACGAGTAAACGTCAAACCACCGTTCAACGAAAGGAACGACCGGCCCAGGATCGGCGCTTGAGTGCTGAGGCCGAGCAAGGGCGGTTGCGCGCTGACACCCGCGAAAGGCGCTGACTGAATCTGGATCGTCAGGAACAGGTTCTGGATCGATCCGTCGGCAATCCCGGCGCGAATTACTGCGCTGAGATCGTGCGGGTTCTTGAAGTAGAACGGCGAGAAGTCCAAGTCCTGAGCTACAAACAAGCTCTCCGAAGCGAGCGGGTTTGCGAGATCGATGGTCGCCGTCGTGTCCGGATTGATCACGCCCTTCGACAGTGTCACCTTGGCAAACACCACCGGCACTGACGCGTCAACAACCGTGGTGTCATACAAACCGGCCTGAAGCAGAGTCGGATTGCCGCCGTTCAGGGCACTGATTTGCGAAGCAGGGAACTGCGTCGCGTAGATGAAACCACCGGCCGGAGGATTGATGAATCCGATGTTGGTGCGAGCACCAAAACCGGCAATCTGGATCACCTGGTTCGTGGTGATATCCACACCTGATTTGACGTGACCCGGATTCACGTGAGCATTCTTGCTGTCGCCCGGTTCGCGTTCAATCGCTCCCTCGCTGTTGTTGTTCCAAAACTCTTCGATGTAGTTCTGCTGACCGAAGAAGTTTCCGATTTGGCACGTGAAGCTGATGTTAGCCGCGGCGACTGGTGAGCCGTCCGTCGCTTCGGTCAGCACGTCGTAACTGCCTTGCGGAAGCGGAATCGTGTAGTTGCCGTTCGGAATTGCGTCCGCCACGGTCGGGACGAAGAACAGTCCACCGTTGAGCGGATTGAACGACAGGTTTGTCGTTCCGCTAAAGGCACTCGCCACACTTCTGCCGGATTGACGATCGATCGCGCGGAGTACTCCGCCTGCGATCGGTTGATTCAACACACCGTGCCGCAACTCGCCGGTGATTAATCCGTACTCCTTGTCGAATCTCTTGTCGCCCGCTTGCAGCGCTGCTGGACCAGCGGCTGACGTGCCTTCCGGATAGAAGAACGACGCATACGCGATATCGTCGTCGCTCAACGACGCCTGCTGAAGTTCCGCTGCGGGATCGCCAGTGTCGATAAACGGAAACATCGTCGAGCCGTCGCCGTCCGTGCCACTCACCTGGTTGTCGAGCACGTGCGAAAGACCGAACGAATGGCCAAACTCGTGCGTCGCAACGCAGGAGAGATCGACCGAACGGGTGACCGCGTCGGCTTGCGCCGGATCGATCGTAAAACGAAGGCCATTGCTGACCTTGGTGTTGAACTGAACGTCGTTGTCGAGAATCGTTCCCGCTTTGTAGAAACCGGCGGGGAACTCGATGTCGCCGTCGTTGTCGACGTCGGTGGCGACGGTAATGGCTGACGACACATCCGGATCGGCGTCGCCGTCGAGTTGATCGCCATCGACGAGCGTGATGTCGGAGATCAGGTTGGTCGATGGTGACGAAGCGATCGCCGTGAAGCCGGCCGCGGTTCTGAACGAGAGTTCATTGATCATGTCGAAGCCGACCAATCCCGGGTTAGCTACCTGCCCGGTGATCTGCATGTTGATGTAAGAGGTCGGGATCGAGTTCCACTTGTTGAACGAATTTTGCAACTCAGTGGTGGCGTTCGCGAGCGACAGGAATGCCGGGCCGAGCGGGTTGGGGATCGGGTTTAGGGTGTTGTTCATCTTGTACGACACCGGGATCGACCGCGCGTCCCACTTAATTCCGATAACACGAGCCAGGATATGACCGGGAATCGGCGACGGGGTGCCCGCGGTGATGTCGATGCTTTCCAGAGAGCCACCCGCGCGCACATTCACAACGGTCATCAGGACCAGGCTTGAAGTCAGTAGTATTGATGTGAGCTTTCTTATCATTATGTCCTCCTAAGGAAATGTTCTCCTGATATCGTTTCGGTTACTCAGTGATTCAAGTAACCTTTGACCTGGTCCTTCATGCTCTTAAGCGGAGTCATGTTGGATTGGCCGCGACGGACGCCGTTATTGCCTTGCAGCGACACTTGTCTCAGGTCGCGCGAGACCACGGGTTCACCGTCTTCATCGTTAACGATGGAGAATTTTCCTTGAGCAAAACCGGCGACTGCATAGCCGCCCCCAACCTCACTATCGGAGGTGAGAAATAAAAACACGTTTTCACCGGGAGTAAGTCTTGGTGCACCGGGATAAGTCATCGCAACTGGTATTCTGCGATTTGTGTCGACGCCGCCGGGCAGGACTACGGTGACAGTTTCGCCTGGTGCTCCTTTGAGGCTTTCGCCGACACTCACGGTGGCGAGAGTCACCAAATTGCGGTCGACCCACATGCTTCGCGTGTCGAGAACATTACCGATCGCGATGACGTCTGACTGGTTGACCATGTCTTCGAGCGAGAGCGCTACTGCCAGAGTGGTGTCTGTGGCTTGCAGAGCATCTGCCGCGGGAGCGTTGTCGGCTTTGGACGCCCAACGAGCTGAAACAACGAGGGCAATCAGGATAAGCAGGGAGATTGCCAGGGTCTTGGTTTTCATATTTCGTCCTTTCGTCGATCCTTGGTTTACTTGACTGTCTAGCTCAGAGATTTCTCCGAGGGAGAGGGGCCTCCAGAGTTGTTAGATCAGGACTGCCGCACGATAAAGTCTTGAGCTGAAAGTGAGCTGCAGAGGGGTGGCACATTATTCTGCCGACGGGTTAAAGTCAAGACTAAAACTATGAGAATTGATGGTCCACGGCAAACACTATTGTTACTGGTTTTAACAGGTTGCTTGACTGCGTGCGGCGGGAACACCCCTGAGAGAACGGTTACGGGTACAAGTGAGATGAAGACAGGGCCGATCGTTTATGTTGCACTCGGAGATTCAACCGGGGCGGGCGTGGGCGCAGCCAATGGCGGTTATGTTCTCCGCCTCTACAATCGGTTGCTCGAGTACCGGCCGGGATCGCAGTTGGCAAACCTTTGTATCAGTGGCGCGACGACCGAAGAGGTCTTGCAGGGACAATTGAATCGCGGGGTTGAGAAGAACCCGGATCTCGTCACGCTTGGCATCGGCATCAACGACGTCGGACACGGCGTTCCGCTCGAAACGTTTGCGGAGAACTACGACCGGATTCTAACCACGTTAAAAGAAAAGACGCAGGCGCGGATCGTAGTGACAAACATTCCCGACATTTCCAGCGCCCCGGTGGTTCCGACGTCGCAGCGGAGCCAGTACCATCAGCAGATCGTGACGTTCAACCAGCGGCTCGAAGAGATCGCCAACCGTCACGGCGTGACGGTCTACGACGTCTACTCGATCACGGCGCGTGAGCTTCCGTCTCATCCGGAATACTTCTCGCGCGACGGTTTCCACCCATCAGACGAGGGTTACGAGTTGTGGGCCACCGAAATGTGGCCCACGATCGCACGCGCGATCGGAGCGCTATAGCCCGGAAGTCTCTTTCTGAACTTCTTCTCTGCGCCTCTGTGGTTAGATAAACGCAACCACGGAGGCACAGAGACACAGAGAAGAGTTTGCTCACTCTAAAACAGTGGGAAAAATCCGCCGTTCGGCTAGAATGTGCTGCCGAATGAACCTCCCACCGGAAACACAACTTGGCCGTTACAAGATCGTCTCTCTCATCGGCGCGGGAGGTATGGGTGAGGTCTACCTAGCGCAGGACACTGCGCTGCAACGCAAAGTCGCGCTGAAAGTGCTCCCGCCTGACGTGGCCGCCAATCAGGATCGGATGCGCCGTTTCAAACAAGAGGCCACGTCCGCCGCATCTCTGAATCATCCGAACATCGCGCACATCTACGAGATTGGCGAGAGTGAGGGTTTTCACTTCATCGCGATGGAATACGTTCAGGGACAAACCCTGCGCGAGAAGATCCACCACGACGGCGAAGAACTCTCGAAACTACTGCGTATCCTGCAACACGTCGCGGATGGTTTGGCCAAAGCTCACGCCGCGGGAATCGTGCATCGCGATCTCAAGCCCGACAACATCATGGTCAGTTCCGATGGGCACGCAAAGATTCTCGACTTCGGTCTGGCCAAGCTGGTCGAACCGCAGTCGAGCACGATCGGCGCGAGTGGTGAAGAGCCGACGATTCTTCAGCCACACTCGACGCCGGGTTTAGTGCTCGGAACGATGGGCTACATGTCGCCGGAACAAGCGCAGGGAAAGACGCGTGAGATCGATCATCGCTCCGACATCTTTTCGTTTGGCTGCATCCTGTTTGAAGCAATCACGGGACAGAAAGCGTTTGTGGGCAGCGACACGATCGAAACACTCAACAAGATCATCCGCGAGCCTCCGCCGCCGATCGCTACGTTCAACTCCCGCGCACCCGCTGATCTGCAACGCATCGTGCGCCGTTGTCTTGCGAAGGATCCCGACCAGCGTTATCAGAACATCAAAGACGTCGCGATCGAGCTGAAGGAGATTCGTAACGAACTGAAAGAT
>DATEHX010000200.1:0-7721 GCA_035279345.1 Pyrinomonadaceae bacterium
GTAACGCCGCAGATCTCGCCTTTCGAGTTGATGCCGTCGCAATTGATCGTGCCGTGCAGGTTCTCTTCGCGAAGTTTTCCTTCAGCAAGCATCTCGAGCGCGACTCGATGTCCGGCTTCCGCGCGTTTCTTCGGATCGAGATAGTGAGTCGGGTCGGTGCGGCGTTTCCACTCGAGCCATTGCCGGCGGGAGTTCTCAGTGTTGAGATCGTCTTCAATCTTGAAACCCATGTTGCGCGCGAAATCCTGCGCGCCTTTGCCGACGATCAGGTGATGGTCCGTGTTTTCCATGACCGCTTTCGCGACGAGCGACGGTGTGCGCACGCCTTCGAGTGCGGCGACCGCACCCGCGCGCTTCTTTGGACCATGCATCACCGAGGAGTCGAGTTGCACGATGCCGTCAGCATTCGGCAAACCACCGTAACCAACACTATCGTCGAGTGGATCGAGTTCGACGATATTGACACCCGCGATCACGGAGTCGAGCACATCCGAACCGCCCGTCATCATCGCGAACGCCTTCTGCACCGCGGTGACGTTGCCGCCATTCTTGAAACGGTTTCCATTGGCCGACGCAATCACGAGCGGTTTGACGGCGCTCTGCGTCCATGTCGTCGGAAACCCGGAGGCTTGTTTACTAGTAGCGGCGAGCGTCAGACCGGCAACCGCACCGGTGCGCATAAAGTCACGGCGTTTCATCTTCTTAGTCATGGCGTCGCATTATAGATCAAGAAAGATCGAGCGCTTCTTTAATTCTTTCGGCGGTCTTTGGACCGATGCCGTCGACGAGGTCGAGTCCGCCGCCGGCGACGAAGGTTTTTAGTTCGGGTAGGGAAGTGACCTGGAAACGCCGGTGCAGCAGAGCGGCGGTTTTTGGTCCAATGCCGGGAATTTCAGTGAGATCGAGAACAGTTTCAGGCGTCTCGGCGATGAGCCGCTCCCACGCGTCAAACGTTCCCCGCTCGAGCAGATCGATCACTTTTCCGGCGATCGCTTTGCCGACGCCGGGAATTTCCTGTAAACCCGCGAGACCTTCCTTTTCGGCAATCTCTTTCAGCGGCGTGGGCCAAACTTCGATCGCTTCGGCGGCGTTGCGATACGAGCGCAGGCGAAACGGATCGTCACCGCGAATCTCCATCAGCGCGGACAGGCGGTAAAATCGGCGAGCGATCTCCTGGTTATTCATGAGTTAGCAAACCATCCACAGATTTCGCTGATTACGCTGCGTAATCTGTGGATTGCCTTGTGTGCTAGTCTAAACTCGCGAGCGGCGTAATATCCAGTTGCCATTTCAACTACAAGGGAGCAGCACAGTTGAACGAAACGAGAAGACACCTGTTGGCGAGTATTTCTGTGGCCTCGGCGGGGGCGTTGTTGATTGGTTGCCGCACCACACCCAATGAGCCGGGTGGGCAGGGCAATTCAAGCGGCGCGACAAACGACGATGGCAGAGAGCCTGCGCCCGGTGAAGCAGTGCCGGAAGAAGTCACGGCGGTCGAAGACTTGATGCGCGAACACGGAATCTTGCGTCGCGCGCTCTTGGTTTATCAGGAGTCGTTGGTTCGACTGCGTCAGGACGCGGCGTCAGTGCCCGCGGAAGCACTCGAAAAGACGGCGCAGTTGTTTCGCGTTTTCGGCGAAGACTACCACGAGAAGCGTTTGGAAGAGGCTTACATCCTGCCGCTGATCAAGAAGGTACAGGGACCGGTTGCGATGTATGCCGACGTGCTGGTGGCCCAACATGCGCGCGGCCGCGAGATCACCGATTACCTTTTGTCGGTTACCAAAGGGGATCGGATTGCGACGAACCAGGTCAACGATGTGACGAAGGCGCTCGAATCGTTTGTGCGCATGTACGAGCATCACGCGGCGGTTGAAGACACGGTCGTGTTTCCGGCGTGGAAAAAGTTGACCGGCGATCAGGAGTACAACGAGTTGGGCGAGAAGTTTGAAGAGATCGAAACTGAGATCTTCGGTGAAGACGGTTTTGAAAGCGCGTTGCGGCGAATGGAAGAGATCGAAAGCAGTCTTGGTCTAACAAATTTGGAGATGTTTACCGCACCGCCGCTGCCGAAATTATTTGCGCTTTGACTTTTCCCGCCTCACGCGTAAAATGCGCGGCTGAACTCACGCAACAAATCGGACGGAGGCTCCTCACAGCAACTCCGCAGGCGCCTCAAACCTTAAACCTCTCGATTTCTTAAGGAGCCAAAATGTCGTACATACAATTCGCCGACGAACCCGATCAGGAAGAACGTATCGCTAAACTCCGCCGGGAAGTGGAAAGACTAGGCGGCGGCACGATGTCGCTGGAGTCGATGCCGGCTGACATGGAAGAAGAGTTTTTGCGCCACGTGCTCGAGTATGAAAACGCCGAGCCGATCAGTTTGCTGCGGCTGTTGGAAAACTCAGGGATTGAAGTACCGCCGCCGGATCGATTCGACGACAAACACCTCACGCTAAAACTGAAACAGCTCATCGATCGCATGGCGACGTTGGGAGCGTACCTGCTGCACACTGATCACCTCTCGGATCGGGCGCTTTACGAGTATCTCTATCACGACGGTTTGCGTGAGGAGGCGGTGTTGTTTCCGGAGAATCCGAGTTACGCGTACATGATCGATCTCACCGGCAGCGGTAGTGATGAAGACAACCAACTTTATCTGAAATACTACGCTGACGAGCAGTATCGAAGGCAGTGGGCCAACGACTGGCCCGACGATCCGTTGCCGGACCACGAGGCGCCGCCGTTCGATCGCGACCGCTTCCTACCGCAGTCGCCGATTGGTTGAGGTAAATCTTTGCCACAAGAGGCGCAAGGATTTGTACCTTTTGGTTTTCTTTTTGTGCTTCTTTGTTACTACGCGACGATCATCGTGCCTGTGCCTTTGTCTGTGAAGACTTCGGAGAGCAGGGCGTTGCGATTGGTGCCGCTGATGATGTGGGCGGAGTGAACTCCACGCCGCAGCAGTGTAGTTATGCTCTGCAGTTTGGGGATCATTCCGCCGGTCGCGGCGCCGCTCGTGATTAACTCGTCCGCTTCGCCGGCGGTCAGGCGCGAGAGTTTTGTCTGCGCGTCGCCGGGTTGCAGATAGATGCCGTCGACATCGCTCAGCAGTATCAATTTTTCGGCTTGCAACTGCACCGCGATCTCTGCGGCGATCGTGTCGGCGTTGATGTTGAAAACAACGCCTTCGTCGTCGGCTGCCAGCGAGGAGATCACCGGCAGGTAGCCGTGGTCCAACAGCACGGTGAGCAGGCGGGCATTGATCTGCACGACGTCGCCGACGTAACCGAAGTCTACCTTGTCGCGGATACCGGTTTGGCGGTTCAGTATTTCTTTGGGCGGCCGCTTGATGGCGTGAACGATGTTGCCGTCGACGCCCGACAGACCGACAGCTTCGATGCCGCGCTGGCGCAGCGCCGCAAGGATGTCGGTGTTGATCTTGCCGGCGAAGATCATCTTCGCCATTTCGAGCGTGGCGTCGTCAGTGACGCGGCGGCCCTCGATGATCGTCTGTTCGACGCCGAGTTTCGAAGCGAGTTCGCTGAGTTGTTTGCCGCCGCCGTGAACGACGCAGATGCGAATGCCGACCTGATGCAGGAGGGCGAGCTCTTCGGCGAGCGAAGTCAGATTGTTGTGGTGTTCAGTGACCTTGCCCGAGAGTTTGACGACAAACGTCTGGCCTTTGAAGCGCTGGATGTACGGCAGCGCTTCGCGCAACAGATCGAGGCGAGTCTGGTTGTCGATTGGTACGCGAGCTTCGCTCATAGTATTTCGGCCATCACCGCTTTTTGTACGTGCAGCCTGTTTTCCGCTTGGTCAATGACGACGGAAGCAGGCGAGTCGAGCACACCGTCCGTGACGATCACATTGCGCCGTACAGGCAAACAGTGCATGAAGATCGCCTGATTGGTTCGGCCCATCTTGTCTTCATCCACGATCCACTTGTCTCTGAACTGCGCCCTTTCGGCTATATCGCGATCGGTGTTGCCGTAAAACTGCTTCGCGCCCCAGCTCTTCGCGTAGATCACTTCCGCGCCTTCAAAAGCAGCATCAATATCGTTTGTGATCTCCACGTTGCCGTGCTGTCGCACACTATCAATCAATCCCTCGTCGAGTTCGTAACCGGGCGGATGGGCGATGACGAGATCGTGGCCCATTTGCGCGGCTGCCAAAGCGAAACTGTTCGGCACGGCCATTGGCAAAGCTTTCGGGTGCCAGGCCCAGGTCAACACCACGCGTTTGCGACCGGCGCCGAGTTTTTCGCGAATGGTCATCATGTCTGCCGCTGACTGACACGGATGATGCATCGCGGATTCGAGATTGATGATCGGCACCGAGGCGTACTTCGCGAAGGCGTTGAGAACGGGATCGGTGCGTTCTTCCTGCCAGTCTTTCAAGGCGGCGAAGGTGCGCACGCCGATCGCGACGCAGTAGCGTTCGAGCACGCGCACAAACTCCGCGACGTGTTCGGTTTTGTCGCCGTCCATTACGGCGCCTTCGCGGTGTTCGAGCGTCCAACTCGTGCCGCCCGGTTCGAGTACCACCGCGTTGCCGCCGAGTTCGTAAATGCCGACTTGCATTGATGCTCGTGTACGAAGACTCGGGTTGAAGAACACTAAAGCCACGGATTTGCCGTTCAAGGGCTTGAATTGATCGTCGCCGGCCTTGAAGCGCATGGCAGACCGGATCAAGTGATCGAGGTCGTTGTCGAGAGTGTTAAGAAAATTCATTTTAGAGCCTCGACAAAAAGATCGATCTCCGCCGTTTGCAGGCACAACGGTGGCAACAACCGCAGCACGTTCGGATTGCTCGACGTGCCGGTGATGATCTTCTGCTCGAGTAATTTCTGATGAACCGGCGCGGCTTTGTCAGCGAATTCGATTCCTAGCAAAAAGCCGCGGCCGTGAACTTCAACAACCTGCTCGACTTCACTTAAACGTTCTCGCAGATACGCCTCAACGGTTCTTACGTTCTCCAACATGCCGTCAGCTTCGATCGCTTCAAGTGTTGCGGTTACAGCCGCCATCGCCAGCATGCCGCCACCAAACGTCGTGCCGAGATCGTTCTCTTTGATCCGCTCGGCAATCTCGCCGTTCACAAGACAGGCGCCAACCGGGATCCCGCTCCCGAGCGCTTTCGCCAAAGTAATGATGTCAGGCACAACACCAAGACTCGGCGCACTACCCGCGAAGAACCACTCGCCCGTGCGTCCCACACCCGTTTGCACCTCGTCGTAGATCAAGACGATGCCACGTTCATCACACAACTCCCGCAGCCCACGATAAAAACTTGGCTCCGCAAGGCGCACACCGGCCATCGACTGAATCGGCTCAAGCATGATCGCCGCCACCGTATCGTCCGCTAATGCGCGCACCGATTCGATGTCACCAAACTCCGCTTGCAAATGACCCGGCACGTTTGGCTTGCCAATCTCACGATACTTCCCGAGAAACGTCGCACTAATTGCATCCGCCGTGCGTCCATGAAAGCCGCCGGAGAACGTGATGATCTGCTCGCGGCCGGTCGCCATGCGCGCCATGCGCATCGCGTTCTCGTTTGCTTCCGTCCCGGAGTTGCAGAAGAAAGCTTTCGTCAGCGACGCGGGCGCGAGCGAGACGAGTTTTTCCGCCGCTCGTGCTCTCGTACTTGAATAGACGAGATTCGAATAAAACAACAACTGCTCCGACTGCTCGAGAATCGCCTTCACGACGTGTGGATGACAGTGACCCGTGCCGGCGACCGCGTGTCCGCCGTAAAGATCGAGATACCGATCACCATCACTCGTATAGATCCAGACGCCCTCGCCGCGCTCCGCGACCAGAGACATTTTCTTGTAGGTGGCGAGTTGAAAGTGCTCCTCGTTTTGAACCACGGATTTCACGGATTTGTTCCTACGAGCATTAGTCCAGCCTTCTCATCAAGACCAAACATCAGGTTCATGTTCTGCACTGCTTGTCCGGCCGCGCCTTTCACGAGGTTATCGATCGCGGAAAACACGACCACTTGCTTACCACGCGCCGCGAAACCGATGTCGCAGAAGTTCGTCGTCTTCACCCAATTAATATCCGGCGATCCATCAACCAGTCGCACGAAAAAAGACTCGCTATAGTAGTCCGCGAAGAGTTGGTGGAGATCGGATTGGGTTACCTCGTGTTTGGTTTCAGCATAGATGGAAGAAAATATTCCGCGCGACACCGGCAGCGAGTGAGTCATGAAGACCAGTTCGTTGGTCCAATCGCCGACGTGATTGAGTTCCTGTTCGATCTCCGGCACGTGCTGGTGGGTGAACGGTTTGTACGCGTAGAACGAATTCATCCGCTGCGGATGATGCGTGTTTGCGGCAGCCTTCGCGCCCGAGCCGGACGAACCTGTCTTCGCATCGACGATAACGCGGCCGCTCAACAATCCATTCGCAACCAGCGGCGCGAGACCAAGCAACGTCGCCGTGGCAAAACATCCGGGGTTCGCAATGAAGCGAGCCTCGCGTATTGCTTCGCGGTTTGTTTCGGTCAAGCCGTAAACAAAGTCGCGTTGGGCATTCATCGCCGTGTGCGGCAGCTTGTAGTGTTTTTGAAACACCGATTCGTCCCGCAAGCGAAAGTCGCCCGATAGATCAATTGCTTTGATCCGCGTAGGGAGACTTGGAACGAGCGACATCGCCTGGCCATGCGGGAGCGCGAAAAACACGCAATCGAGACCGTCGAGGTTTTCGGGATCTTTGATAAAGCTCAGATTCGTGAGCCCGTGAAGATTCCGGTGCACTTCACTGACCGGTTTGCCGGCGTGCTCGTTCGCGGTGACAAAAGTCACGTCCACATTCGGATGGAACAGGAGAATACGGAGCAGCTCTGAGCCGCCGTAACCTGAACCACCGAAGATCGCCACTTTGATTCTGCGTTGTTCGTGTTGCATCGCTAAAAACCATCCACAGATTACACAGATGCCAAAACTGGTTTAGAACGCTCTGCGTAATCTGTGGATTGCTTGTTGACCTTCTCCATCACCACCTCGAACAGCGCCGCGCCTTCGCGACGCGCATTCGCCGCCGGCACCTGAAACTGCTCTTTGATGTAGTCTTCACCCATGCGCGAGTCGGTCACCGATCCGGAGATCACGTCGACCTCCACGCCGCGCCGGCGCAGCAATTCGATCCCGCCCCACGCGCCGACGTAATCAGACGCACAAAAGACCAGCGCGGCGGTGGCTTCGAGCAGTTCAACGTCCGCGAAGATCGTGTCCACTGAATAGCCACCGAGAATTCCATCGCCCAACTCAATCACGATCAGATCGGGACTCACTTCATTCAACTTCGCGACGATCGCTTTAGCTGTCGGCGCGAGGTCTTCGATATCCACCGTTGACGGCAATCCGCAGTCGAGAAAACTCGCCGTGGCGATCGCGCCGTGGTCCGCCATGTTCAACGTGTCGCGCAGACAAGCAACGCCCGAGAGTTTTCCCGCCGCCACTTTCAAACCTGCACGCGTGGCCTGTTTGATCAACTCGGTAGCCGCGACAGTCTTACCGCTGTTCATACTCGTTCCGGCGATCATCACGATTGGAGCCGTCACGCCGAGACGAGTTCGCGACGGCAGACAAGCATCCGCGATGTTGAGCACGTTACCGTCTTCATCACACGCCAGACCGATCACTTCCAACTCAATCGCATCACTCAAGCTCGAATGATGTCCGGTGCAACGCCCAATCACGCCGCCCAT
>DATEHX010000201.1:0-2843 GCA_035279345.1 Pyrinomonadaceae bacterium
GTCTCCAATGGTCGCGACTTCAAACCCGACCTCATCCTGATGCGCGATGAACATGTGCGCGTCGCGGTCTGGTCCGACTTCCAGTATCAGATTTCCTTCCTTGTCAGTCGTCGTGCGCGAACGCGCCCACGGCGGCAGCGCAGCCACAATCGCTTCGCGCACCGGTCGTTCGTGTCCCGAAACCGAAGGAACATCCGCCAGCGACTTGAGCAAACTCGCAGTCGCCGCAAACCCATCCGTTAAATTCGGCTTTGACGTTGTACTCTCCGCCAGTATGACCCACCGCGAAGAACCCTGCCCGGAAACACCCGCCTTTTGCTTTACTGCCGCCAACAGCGACTCCGCATCCTTCACGTCAACACTCTCGACCAGCGAACCCGCATAACGCACTCGCGGCGTGATCGTGTTCATAGCAGCAAATCCTGGCAAAGTTACCGGGTTCTGATCGATAACCGTCACTTGATCGACCTTCCCCAACGACCTCAGCGCCGCTTCCAAACCATCATTTCCAAAACTACGCAGCGTCGTCAGCAAAAAGATCGTCTCACCACGCTCAACACGCCCACTCGCCGCTGTCGCCACAGCCGCACACCCGACACGCACACCAGCCGATGGTCCAGCCACGAAATCTCCATATGCCCAGCCAACCGCATCACGCACGACCGGATTCAACATCTCGATTCCCAGCGCACGCACGTCCGACCGTGAAGTCGCGCCTACGTCAACCCAAAGATCGTCGAGCGTCGTCACCGGCGCATTCGGTTGGCGGCCACGCTGCAAGTGCGTGCTCTTCACGATCACAACTCCAGGCACCGCACGCGCACGCGTTAAAACTTTAATCCGCTGTCCTTCGTGAAACTGCGTCCAGAGCGGATGCTGCCGCGTACTGCCAACTTCGCGCAGCCGCAGATAACCCGTCTCCGTGATCTCAGTGACCGCAAACCCCGCGCGATCCAAACCACACGCCACAACGCGACGCGGACTGCCACTTCCCTGGCGCAAGATCAAATTCCCGAGTGCATCACGATGCCAACCAGGGCTGGCTTTCATAATCTGGTCCGTCGCGAGATGTTCCCAACCGGGCGGCGCATCAAGCGCGATCCAACTGCGCAACGCAGCCGCATCAACTTTTTGACCGACAACAACATGAAGGGGAAGAAGAATTAACAGCAGCGCAAGTAGTTTGGGGGAGCGGGTCATGGCGCAAGAGACTACACGCTTCGTAAACCGTTTACTAGACAGGATTCACAGAATTAACAGGATGACTGTTCTTGTCAATCCTGAAATCTTGTCTAAGTCAACTTCACGAAATCCTTGCGCTTGGCGAAAAAGTTGGTATACTGCGCCCCTCCGTCCCAGACAAGACTCCCAAACCAGAGCGGTAACTCCCAAATCGATCGTAGTGTGGTCCCGGCGCTGCTTAACGATTAAAACGCAGTTCATCCGATTCATACGTGCGCAGTAGCGAGTGTGTACATGTATCTGGCTTTGTACCTCATGTCAGTTCAACCAATGAACCCGGGAGACCGTTGCTATCCCGCTGGATTTCTCGCCGATGCGGGCGGCGTGTACCCCCACCAACCTACAGTCTGGAGGAGAACAGTATGAAGAAAGTTTTCGCGTTCGTTGTTTTGGCAGGCCTCTGTGCAACTTTTCTGTTTACGTCGCCCGTCCGTAGTCAGAAGAAAGACAAAATCCGCAAGAGCTCACACAAGATCGAGAACAACTACATCGTTGTGCTCAATGATGCTGTCGTCGGCGAAAAGGGCCGTTTCTCCATTGCTCCCTACGTCGCCGATGAGCTCGCTCTGACCCATAAGGGAAAACTCAAACACGTCTATCAGAATGCTCTCAACGGATTTGCCGTCGAGATGTCGGCTGAAGATGCGGCGCGTCTCAGCGACGATTTCCGCGTTGCGTACGTGGAAGAAGACGGAGAGGTTACCCTTGATGCAACTCAAAGTAATCCACCGTGGGGCCTGGACCGCATCGATCAACGCAACCGGCCGTTGAATGCAATCTACACGTTCAACTTCACCGGCGCGGGCGTATTCGCATACGTGATCGACACCGGCATCCGCACGACCCACACGCAGTTTGGTTCACGTGCCGCGAACGTGTTTGACGCGTTTGGTGGCAACGGACAGGATTGCAACGGCCACGGCACGCACGTGGCGGGAACCATCGGCGGCTCTACCTACGGCGTCGCGAAGAGTGTGAACCTCCGTGGCGTGCGCGTGCTCAACTGCTCCGGCTCCGGCTCGAACTCCGGCGTGATTGCGGGCGTGGACTTCGTTCGCCTGAATCATTCGAATCCGGCGGTTGCGAACATGAGTCTGGGCGGCGGCATTTCGAGTGCGTTGGACACCGCGGTGAACAACCTCTCGAATTCGGGTGTCGCGATCGCGGTGGCTGCCGGCAACAGCAACGCCAACGCGTGCAACTCTTCGCCGGCCCGTGCGGCAAACGCGATCACGGTTGGATCGACTACGACCACCGACGCTCGCTCGTCGTTCTCAAACTTCGGTACGTGTTTGGATCTTTTCGCGCCAGGCTCCGGAATCCTGTCGGCGTGGTTTAGTTCAAACACCGCGACCGCGACGTTGAGCGGAACCTCAATGGCTTCGCCACACGTAGCGGGCGTCGCAGCGCTCTACAAACAAGTGAACCCGTCGGCGTCATCCACGACCGTTCGCAATGCGATCGTGAACGGCGCGACGACCAACGTTGTGACCAACCCAGGCACCGGCTCGCCGAACCGGCTGCTGTATTCGTTGTTCTTCTAATTGGCTTCGGCCACAGATTGACGCGGATGACGCTGATCTGTTTTGATCTGCGTCATC
>DATEHX010000202.1:0-4718 GCA_035279345.1 Pyrinomonadaceae bacterium
TGAAACCGGAGGCAATCAAGCGAAGGCAGCCAGACTGCTGGGCATCAAAGCCACCACTCTCAATTCCAAAATTAAGCTCTTCAACATCGAAGTTGGCTAGGGCCGACCTGCCGTCTTCATTTCCCGTTTTTTAATTCACAGCCTCTGACGTCCCGAGCATCTCCGGCTCGGTGACGTCGGAGACTGTCAGCATCTGTTCCTGAAAAAGATTCGAATCTATCAACGTTTGTACAACGTATCGTCCGGCCTTTGGGAAGGTTACGTTGACGAAGAAGCTGATGTTGTCGGCGAAGCCGCCGCCGGCCGCGATCTCGAAGCGAGTCGGTTGAGAGACGACGATGGGTTGCTGCCGGTCGGGCGTGAGGATGCGAACCTCAGACAAGTAGCTACCCTCGCCTTGCCAATGAGTCACGACGGCAAACTTGATCAGCGAGACCGGGACTTGTTGGACCATGATGTTCTGGAACACGCCCATGAACGACAGCTTGTTCCCGGCTTCGAGCCGGACGTCGTCGCAGAAAAGTGTGTACATTAAGTTGAGTTTCTTTGAATCTGTAATCTGTTCCATTCTGTTCAATCCTGTCTACTTAAACCAACATGTCTTTAAAGGCGTCTTCGTCAATGACAGTGACTCCAAGAGACTCTGCCTTGTCGAGTTTTGAACCGGCGGCTTCACCAGCGACGACGTAATCCGTTTTCTTACTCACCGAAGAATTAACGCGCCCGCCGCGTGCTTCGATCAGCGCCTTGGCTTCATCGCGCGTAAAGTTCGACAAAGTCCCAGTGAGCACGAACTGTTTGCCCACGAATCGTTCGTCGAGCGAAGCAGTGTTAGCTCGCGTGCTTTCGGTTTTTATGCCCGCTGCTCGGAGCCTATCACAAAGCGCGCGATTCCCTTCATCGTCAAACCAGTCGCGCACACTTTCAGCAACTGTTAACCCGATCTCCGGGATCGCATCGAGTTCTTCGACCGGCATCTCGGCGAGACGTTCGAGCGACCCCGCCTCGTGGGCCAGGATGCCCGCCGTTCGTTCGCCGACGTGCCGAATACCGAGCGCATAGATCAGGTTCGAGAGGTCACGACTCTTACTCGCTTCGATCTGTTCGAGCAGGTTCGTGGCCGACTTCTTCGCCATCCGTTCCAGACCCGCGACCTGGTCCAGTGTCAACGGGTAAAGATCGCCGACGTCGTTCACCAGCTTTTGCTCGATCAGTTGTTGCGCCAACGCTCCGCCCAGCCCTTCGATCCGCATCGCGCGGCGCGAGGCAAAGTGCAGCAAGCGGCCCATCAACTGCGCGTGGCAATCCGCGGCCACGCAACGTGGAACCACTTCACCTTCAACACGTGAAATCAAACCTCCGCAGACCGGACATTCCTTCGGCGGCACAAAATCCTTTTCCTTGCCGGTTCGCTTCGACGTGATGACGCTTAGCACCTTGGGGATGATCTCGCCGCTTTTCTCGATCATCACCCAGTCGCCGATCTTCACGCCCAACCGTTGAATTTCGTCTTCATTGTGCAGCGTCGCACGTTGAACCGTCGTGCCCGCGAGTAAAACCGGTTCCAAATAAGCGACAGGCGTTAATGCGCCCGTGCGTCCAACTTGAACTTTGATATCCAGTACCTTCGTCGAAGCCTGCCGCGCCGGATACTTGTAAGCGATGGCCCAACGCGGCGCCTTCGAAGTCGCGCCAAATTCATCCTGCAACGCCGTGGAATTAACCTTCACAACGAGCCCGTCGATTTCGTAACCGAGATCGTCGCGCAGCGCTTCTTTCGCGTTTGCGAAGTCAATGACTTCATCGATCGTTTCGCAAACCTTGCGATGCGGATTAACGCGAAAGCCCGCGGCCTGAAGCCATTCGAGTGCTGCCCAGTGCGTCGCAAACGGTTTGCGTCCACCACCGACAAACAGTTCGTAAACAAACATGTCGAGTTTGCGGCGCGCTACGAGCCGTGAATCGAGTTGCCGGATCGCGCCCGCCGCCGCATTGCGTGGATTCATAAACCTCGGCTCGCCTGCTTCCTCGCGTTCCGCGTTCGTCTTCTCAAAAACATCACGCGGAATAAACACCTCGCCACGCACTTCGGTGTTTGTATCGATCACTTTCACGTCTTTTTTCAGACGCAACGGCACGGTGCGAATCGTTTTCGCATTCTGCGTCACGTCTTCCCCGATACGTCCGTCGCCACGCGTGACGCCGCGCACCAGCAGACCATCCGCGTATTGCAGCGACAAAGAAAGACCGTCGATTTTTAGTTCGGCAACGTAGTCGAGCGGACGGCCCTCTGCGAGCTTGCGGCAACGCTCGTCAAATGCGCGTAGCTCGTCGATGTTGTAACTGTTGTCGAGCGACATCATTTGCCGGCTGTGGACCACTTCGGGAAAACCCTCGGCGGGCCGGCCGCCAACTCGCTGCGTCGGACTGTCAGGCGTGATTAATTCAGGATTGGCCTGCTCGAGCTTTTGCAGTCGTTCGAGCAGTTCGTCGTATTCGCGATCGGAGATCTCCGGGGCATTGTTGACGTAATAAAGTTCGTCGTTACGTCGAATCTCCTCTCGTAGTTTCTCGATCTGGCGTGCGGTTGCCTTCGCGGCCAAAGTCACTCCTCTTTGTTGAGCCACGGATGAACACGGATGACACGGATAAATATGAATCAGTGTTTGTCTGTGTTTGTCTGTGGCGAAAATTCCTTTTTCTCTGCTGTGTGTTTCGACTTCGTCTCAGCTAATTTGTGCAGCACGCGCCCGACGAGCTTGATGCTTTGCAGAAAATCGTCGATACGGATGTTTTCATCCGGGCCGTGCGGGTTCGATCCCGCGTAGCCCGTGCTGAAAGACGCAACCGGCGTCGGCGGTTGCGACACGCCACAAACCGCGCCGACTGGTCCACTCGACGGATCCATCGGATAAACAATCGCGGGCCGGTCATAAACTTCCCTCATCGACTCCACCACCGCGCGCGCGATGCGCGACTTCGCCGGCGATTTCGCCAGCGGCGCGCTGCCGAGCTCGATGATCTCGATGTCTCTGAAACCGCGCACGTCGAGATGTTCGCGCAAGAGCTCAACGACGATCTGCGCCGTCAAATCCGGCACCAGCCGAAAATCGAGCCGCGCCATCGCGGTACTCGGCAAAACTGTCTTCGCGCCTGCTTCAGTATGGCCCGTGTGAATGCCGCAGATCGTGCAGGTTGGACCAAAGATATGTTCCTTGATCAGCGTCTGGCCTTTCATCGAACGCACCCAACCGCCGATACGAAACTCACGTTTCAGTCCCGCTTCGTCGAGTTCGATGGATTTCAACGCTTCCGCGTCTTCATCGCTGATCGGCGCAACGTGCGACGAGAAACCATCGATGGTGATAACGCCTTTTGGCGAAGTGATCGTCGCGAGTGCCTGCACGAGCCGCCACGCAGGATTGGGAACAATCGTTCCCCACTTCGAATGAAGATCCGAACGCGCGCCAAACGCACGCAGTTCGAGAAAAGTGATGCCTTTGAAACCGAGACTCACGACCGGAGTCTCCTTCGTGTCGCGCCCGCCTTCGTCCCACAAACAGCCGTCGGCTTTCAGGAGATCCGCGTGCTCGTTCGTAAAGCTATACAGACTCGGACTGCCGAGCCCGTCTTCGCCTTCGATCAGAAAACGCAACGTGACCGGGAGTTTGCCAAACGTCTTTTGATAGGCTTCGACCGCGGCGAGACGCACGATCAGATCGCCTTTACTGTTGGCGGCGCCGCGCGCGTATAACTTTCCGTCCTGAATCGTGGCCGCGAATGGACCAGAACTCCATTCGGTGAGATGGCCCACCGGCTGCACGTCGTAGTGGCCGTAAACTACAAAACTTTTGGGACCGCTGCCACACTCGCCATAGATGATCGGATAACCCGAACCGATTCTGAAACTGCGTGTGCCGATCCCGACACGTTGCATCAACTGCTCGACCGTTTCGGCAATCGCGCGCATGCCGGTGCCGCGCGCGGCGACTGACGGCATCCGGCAAAGGCTTTGTAACCTCTCCGTAAAGCTCCGCGCGTGTCGATCCACATAACGATCAAACTTCGTGAATATCATTCGGGTTTAGAAATAGGTCCTATACGTCCAATAGGACCGATTGCTCGAACAAAAGATATCGTGACTCGTTATCGCCTCGCGCAAATGCTGCGCAAATCAGGCCCTGCGCAAAAACTCTTGTGAATTCCTCTCGAACGCGTGCCTGAACATCGCGTGCCTGCTGCGGATCGCGCTTTACTAAAGCACTCCACTCTGCGGGAATCGCCACCGTCGCAGCCGGCTCCGCAACGATCACCGGTATCTCACCCGCGCCAAGCGCAACGACCTGCGGCGAATTCAGATCCCAACGCGCATAGAGCCGATCGCTTTGCAGTCCCGGCCGCTTCTCAGCATCCTGCGTGGGATCGGCGAAGTAATCAGTCCCGTAAAAATTATCCTGGTACGTATCAACCGTGACGCCGAGCCGGTTCAAATTGAAATGCGCATTTCGCGCCTGCATCGGATCCCACGTCCACTTGATAAACGTCCTGCCTTGCGAGAGCGCCTTTTCACGTTGCGCCCACTTCAGACGCGCACCAATGCCCTTGTTCTGATAATCCTTTGCCACGGCCATCATGTGCGAGTAGCCGTATATCTCGTTGTCGGGCCGCACGGCAGCAAGATGATGAACAAAACCGATCATGCGGTCCGCGACAAACGC
>DATEHX010000203.1:0-2034 GCA_035279345.1 Pyrinomonadaceae bacterium
TTCGTGGTTACTGTCCTCACCCCAGCAACCACTTGAGACGGAGGATCCACCAACCGTCTCTCTTGCCCCACAATATACATCGCAACGCCCGTGCCGTGCAACAGTCTTTTTCTTGAGCCCTGAACTAAGTCGGATTACTTAGAAAAAAGCTGTGTAGGACGCGTTGATGACGGCCGATCGCGATCATCCTGAAGCGAGAGCATGTAGAAATTTCCTGGGTAGGTGTGTAGAAATTTCAGGCCGAGCTTCAACTCAGGCTCCGATCTCCCGCTTGATCGCGTCGGCGATGCGGTTCGCATACTCTTCAATCTCAAACTGATTCTCGCCCTCGATCATCACGCGGGCTAGCGCCTCCGTTCCCGAATAACGGAGCAACAGCCGGCCCTTGTGCGAGAGTCGTTCCTCAACGCCCCGAACTGCCGCATCAACGGACGGAATCTGATCGAGAGGCACCTTCTCCCGGACGCGGACATTCACGAGAATTTGCGGGTACTGCTGAAAACCAGCGGTAGCTGCGGTGAGCGTTTGGCTGCTTTCGCGAAGGGCACGAAGCAGGCAGAGCGCGGTGATCATGCCGTCGCCGGCCAGGCTCAAGGCAGGCATGATGATGTGTCCTGACTGTTCGCCACCGAGGCTTGCGCCGCGCGACAGCAGCTCGTCGAGAACGTATTTGTCGCCGACGTCGGTGCGGACCAGTTTGATTCCGACCGCGCGAAACGCGATTTCGAGACCTACATTACTCATGACCGTCGCTACGACCGTGTCGTCTTTCAACTGGCCGTGCGAGCGCAGGTGATTTGCGAGCACCCAGAGGGTTGCGTCGCCGTCGACGAAGCCACCTTTTTCGTCCACGAAGAGGGAGCGATCGGCATCGCCGTCGAAGGCCACGCCGAGATCGGCGTTCTCTTTGGCGACTGCTTCCATAAGCGATTCGATGTGCAGCGAACCGGAGTTGAGATTGATGTTGCGGCCGTCGGGCTTGCAATTGATCGCGATCACGCGGGCGCCGAGCGTCTCAAATAGTTTTGGAGCGAACTCGGTGCTGGCGCCGTTGGCGCAGTCGACCACGATCGTTAGGCCGTGAAGGGATAAATCGTTGGCGATCTCGTTGGTGAGGAAGTCCAGGTAATCGTTGCGTACGCTAGCCGAGCGAGCGGAATGGGGATTTAAATCTAATGCTTTTTCAATGTTCGGAAATCCCTTTTCGATGTCGCTCTCAATTTGGCGCTCCAAGGCATCATCGATCTTCTGTCCCGACGGCGAGAAGATTTTGATTCCGTTGTCATGATACGGATTGTGTGAAGCGCTGATTACAACTCCGGCGTGAGCTTTTAAGTGCCGAGTCAGATAGGCGACGCCGGGAGTTGTGATCACTCCCACCGAAAGGCATTTCACGCCGGCGTGTGTGGCGCCTTCGATCAACGCCTGCTCGAGCCACTCGCCGGATTCGCGCGTGTCTCTGCCGATGACGATGATTGGTTCTTTGATGGTTTCGGCAAGGTGGCTTGCCAGCGAGAATCCGATCGTTTTGACTGTAGGTGCGTCGAGTGGAAAACGCCCAGCCTCGCCGCGAATCCCGTCGGTTCCGAAAAGAGCCTTCATTATTTGTCTATGAGAAAACTGCCCGGCTGAATCGACTTCATAAGAACTTTTCCATTTAACGCCGGCGGCAATTGCAGCTTTGGTCCATTGCCGTCGACAACGACTTTCAGATCTTCTGGTTTCAACGAATCCACCAGACTCGACGGTCCAAGCATCGTCACCGAAGCGATTGCCGGTTGCACGCGACTTCCATCAGCAGCAGTCACCGCAACACCGGCAACACTCTTCTCAACGCGGCGCTCGCCGATGTCGACCTCCACATTCACGACAGGATCGAGCAAGTCGACCTTCGGATCGGGTACATCGATCGCCACATTCGTCGCCATGAAACTGTCTTTGTGATTCCCCAGCCAGATGGTTTCTGTTTGCACTTTTTGCAATGCAAGAACGCGACTTTCCGGCCCGCGCAACGTCACCGATCCTTTACTTGGA
>DATEHX010000204.1:0-15429 GCA_035279345.1 Pyrinomonadaceae bacterium
TACATTCGCGACGGCATCATCATCGTGCCGAAGAACGCGGTCGTGCCGGATGGAACGGTTATCTGAGATGTGAGTATGGCTCGTGGTTGGGAAAGCAAGGCGGTTGCGGATCAGATCGAGGAAGGGGAGTCGCGCCAGGCAGCATCTCGCGAACCTGAGACTTCATCTGAAGAACGACAACTCAAAGAACGACGCGACTCACTGCTGCTTTCAAAGTCCCGCCTGCTCCAGCAACTGGAACGCGCCACAAATCCCGCTTACCGCAACGTTCTGCTCAACGGCTTGAAGTCAGTTGAGAAAGAGCTTGAAGACATTGGGCCACAAGAAGGCACAAAAGACCGTTAAAGTCATACCTTAACTAATGCCCAAGCCGAACATTCCGACGCGGGAGTATCACCCGGCTGTCGTGGAGCGAAGCCCGACTCCCACCAAGCGCCGCAAGTCTGTTCCCTCTATCAAGCTGCCTAGAACCGGGAACACGCTCGACGTGGAGATCGACGATCGCGTCGTGAAGCTCACGAATCTCAACAAGCCCTTCTGGCCGAAGCTCGGCGTCACCAAGCGAGATTTGATTCAGTACTACCTCGACGTCGCGCCGTGGTTGCTCCCTCACCTCGTCGACCGCGCGATGGTGATGAAGCGTTATCCAAACGGCGCGGCGGGCGATTTCTTTTTCATGAAGCGCGCGCCTTCGCCGCGTCCGCCGTGGATTGAGATCTGCCACATCGAACACGAGTCGACCAACATCATCAACTTCCCAATGATTCAGGACGTGGCGGCGTTGATGTGGGTGATCAATCTCGGTTGCATCGACTTGAACCAGTGGTATGCGAAGTGTGACGACGTAGATCGGCCTGATTATCTGCATTTCGATCTCGATCCGACGCCGGGTGCTTCGTTTGAAAAAGTGTGTGAGGCGGCGCTGTTTCTGAAGCTCGCGCTCGACGCGATAAAGATACCGAGCCTGGTGAAGACTACGGGTTCCAAAGGGATTCACATTTACGTTCCGATCAAACGCGGGCCAACGCAGAAGCAGGTATGGACGTTTGCGAAAGAGTTTGCTTTTGCTGTGGCGTCGCAGGCGCCGAAGTTGTTGACGGCGATCTATCAGGTGTCGAAGCGGCCGAGGAACCATGTGCTGGTTGATTACAATCAGAACGCGTGGGGACGCACGTTGGCATCACTTTATTCGGTGCGGCCGAAGGAACTGCCGACGGTCTCGACGCCGATCAAGTGGAAAGAGTTGGAGCGCGGTTTGAAGATGGAAGATTTCAGGATCGACAATGTACCGGGGCGCTTGCGCCGGCTCGGCGATCTTTGGGCGCCGCTGTTGGAGTCGAAAGGGCGCTTTCGACTTGAAGCTTATCTTTAACAAAGCCATCCACAGATTACGCAGATTCTGTGTAATCTGTGGATGGCTTGTGATGTTTTACCTCAATGGTCGGCAAGCCTACACTTGAAGAGCATTATGAAGATTTGGACAGTAGGACATTCGACACGTAGCGCGGAAGAGTTCGTTCAGATTCTGCTCGCAAATCGGATTGAAGTATTAGTTGATGTGCGGACCTTTCCAATGTCGCGCCGTTATCCCCAGTTCAATAGAGAAGCGCTAGCCGAGACGTTGAAGGAAGCAGGGATTGAATACAAGCACAAGGCAAATTTAGGTGGACGTCGAAAGCCGCGACCCGATTCGCACAACAGCGCGTGGCGTAACGAGCAGTTTCGTGGTTATGCGGATCACATGGAGACTGAAGAGTTCAAAAATGGAGTTAGAGAATTACTTGAACTCGCGTCGAGTAAGCGTGTCGCGGTGATGTGCGCGGAAGCGGTGTGGTGGCGTTGTCATCGCGGCCTGATCGCTGATTACTTGAAAGCTGAAGGACACGAGGTGATTCATATTCTCGACGAGAAGAAGACAGAAGAGCATCCGTTCACTTCAGCCGCGATGCTTGTAGACGGGAAGTTATCTTACAGGGGATTACTCGGATAAAAATCAGGATGCGCGGTTTGAGTGCCAGACTTTCGCCTTCGCACCTTTCTTCCGGCGCTTCACACCCGTTCGCCGCGGAATCTTTTTCGGATCGCCGGTCGCGGCCTTCTTAACGTCACCACCTTCATCTTCCGCGATCTCCGCCAACGAGCGACGGCTCAGAATCGAAACGGGCGCGAGTTCGGTCACGTCTTCAGTCGTTGTGTAGTAATCGCGATGCTTGATCAGCAGCCACTGCCGATTGCGCGTGCGCACCAGCACCCACGAGCCTTTCAACTTCTCACCATCAAGCGTGAACTTGAAATCACCTTTGTTCAAAGCTTCGACCGGATCCAGATCGCCTTCGGGTTTGTACGTTCCGTAATCCCAGACCATCACCGTTCCACCGCCGTACTCACCTTCGGGAATCACGCCTTCAAACTTCGCGTAATCAACCGGATGATCTTCCACCTGCATCGCGAGACGCCGCACAGTCGGATCGAGCGACGGACCTTTCGGCACGGCCCACGACTTCAACACCCCGTCGACCTCCAAACGGAAGTCGTAGTGCAAAGCCGTCGCGCGATGTTTCTGGATCACAAACATGCGTCCCGTGCGCGTGCGTTTCTTCTTCGGACCAGGCTCAGGTGTTTTGTCAAACTTCCGCTTGCGTTTGTATTCGGTTAGTGATGAAGCCATCGCGTGAAGTAACCCTTAAAGTGATTCTTCAACTGCAAAAGACTCGGGGGCTGTAAAGGATTCGACCGCTGCAAATGATTCTTCAACTGCAAATGATTCTTGAACTGCGGCAGCAGGGAAAAGATCTGTCTGAACCGGATCGAGTCCGAGCGCTTCGCGAACGCGCGCGAAGCTGCGGCGATGGATGGGGAGTGCGCCGAGCGACTTTAATGCCTGGCAGTGTTCGGGAGTTGGATAACCTTTGTGCGACGCGAGGCCGTAGCCGGAATACATCTGATCGAGTTCGAGCATGTGCGCGTCGCGTGTGGTCTTCGCGATGATCGAAGCGGCCGCGATACTGGCCGACAACGCATCGCCACGGATGATGCCGCGCTGTGGCGTGTCGCAGTGGGGAATCTTGCGCGCGTCGACGAGAATGAAATCCGGTTTGCCACTCAGACCTTCAACGGCGCGTTGCATCGCGAGCAATCCGGCGTGATAGATATTTATTTTGTCGATCTCTTCAACCTCGGCGATGCCGACTGACCAACAGACCGCGTCCTGTTTGATCTGTTGCGCGAGTTCATCTCGTTTCTCAGGATCGAGAATCTTCTTCGAGTCGTTCAGGCCGCGCAGTTTGTAGTTCTGGGGCAGGATGACAGCGCCGGCGACGACGGGACCCGCGAGTGGCGCCATGCCGGCTTCGTCAACGCCCGCGACCATGCCGTAGCCTTGCGACCACAGTTCGATCTCGAAACGCAGCAGAAAGTGGAGCCGCTGTCCTTCCGAACGATTCTCGCGATAGCGTTCGCGAATGCGTTTGGCGAGCTGTTTTGCGCCCTGACGTGAATCGACGTCCAGGGCTTCAAGTAAACCTTTAGGTACCGGACGACGGCGCTCGACGAAGCGCTTGTTCAGTTCTGGGATCGATTTGTTGAGGAGGTCTTCCAGCGCACTCATTTTTAGTTGGTTATCTCATTCTCACCGGGCTTCAGCCCGGTGAGAGGACGCAAAAAGCAAATCGGGAAACCGTTTAAACGGTTTCCTTGTTTCGTCGCAAAATTTCACCGGGCTAAAGCCCGGTGAGAATGAAAGACAGTCTCTGTTCACAGCCACGGCTTGTCAAGACGACGCTTGGTTTTTTTGTGTAACTAAGCGACGATACAACTCCATGAGTCTTCCCCCCAGAACGCAAATGCGTTTGCTCGGCTTGTTGCCGCTCCTGTTTTTCCTCGCGCAGGCAATTCACTACTGGCGCATCGATCAACTCGGGCACATATTCTGGATGTGCAACATCGGCAACCTCGTCCTCGCGCTCGGACTGTTTCTGGAAAAACCATTACTGGTTCGCGTGGCAGCGATCTGGACGATCCCCGGACTCTTCATCTGGTTTGTCTACGTGGTGCTCGCGTGGGGTGTGTTCCTGACTTCGACGCTCGCTCACATCGGCGGGCTGGCCGTGGCAGCCATCGCGCTTAAGACGTATCGCATGGATCGAAATTCGTGGCTTTACGCTTTTGGGTGGGCTTTGTTAATGCAGTTCATCTCGCGCCTCTTCACCGCGCGGGACCTCAACGTCAACCTCGCACACTTCGTCCAACCAGGCTGGGATCGAACGTTCACGTCTTACTGGAGCTTCTGGCTGGTGCTGACTATCGCCACACTCGCAGCGCTGTGGTTGTCAGGTCTGCTGTGGCGCACGCTCTGGCCCGCTGCAGAAGCAAGACGTCACGCGGCGGCCAGTTTGTCCTGAGTGTTCGATGAGTTCCGTTACCAGGTCGCACAGATCAGACGGCTGACTCGGCTTGACGAGGTACGCCTGCGCACCAGATTCCAGGGCCAAGTCCGAGTCGGCTGCGTAAGCGGCGGCGGAGTAAAACAGGATAGGCGTTGTTTTATCAAACTGCCTGATCTGTTTGCAGAGGTCCAAACCTGAGCCATCCGGTAGCCAGGAATCCAGCAAGTACAGATCGAATTCACCGGCGCCTGCGAGAGCGACGCCGCTTTCGATTGTCGATCCGGTTATCACTTCGTAACTCTTCTGGGCGAGTAGGAGAGTAACAAGCTCGCGAGTGTCGTCGTGATCTTCTATGTAGAGAATGCGACGAGTTTTTTCATTTTCCATAAAAATGGTTCGCGCGGGGGGAATTGGCCGCCGCCAACCAGGAAACCTGTTGTTGTCTGTTGAAAAAAAAGACCGCTAGAGAAGTTAAGGCCGAGGCACCTTATGCTTCTCAAGGTATGGGAAAGAATACGATGCCTCGGCCACCCGCTTATTGTTTGAACAGACTTTAGGCCCTGGGCTGGACATTGTCGGTACGTTTGCGAACAGTTTCGAAAATAAAATTTGACCGTCCTTCCATTGTACGGGGCCGCACAGAGGGGTAGAATCCCACTCGTCATAAGATTTGGGGTCTCCAACTCCAACTGGGTAATTTGCAGTCCGACACTCTTGGAGTAATGCCGTGAATAAAAAGCACGAACTGCTGATAGCGGACAATGGTTTTTCCTCGAGTCTTGTTGCCAGAAACAAGCTGCTCGCACAATGGCTCGCCACTCCTGACGCCGGCGAATATCTCATACCGCAATTTCGGGTGGTTTCACTCGAGCGCAACCAGGTTCTCTACGAACAAGGCGATACGATCGAGTATGTTTATTTTCCGATCGATGCTGTAGTTTCAAGTCTCGCCATCATGGAAGACGGCACCACGATGGAAACCTCGATGGTTGGACCGGAAGGGCTGGTCGGTGTTTCCGCGATCCTGGGCAGCGGGATATCGAGACAATGGCTGTGGGTCCTCGTCAGTGGCACTGCTCTCCAGCTCGAAGCGAAGTTGCTCGATCGACTTTGTCTCCACAATGAGGTTGCACTCAAGAGCCTGCTGCGATTTTACCGATCGATGATTACGCAGGTCTCTCAACGTTGTGTGTGTAACACCAGGCACACGGTAATGGATCGCCTTTGTTGCTGGTTATTGATGCTTGACGATCGCATAGGCGGCGAAAACTTGCGACTCACGCAGGAAATGATCGCCAGCCGGCTTGGCGCTCGCCGAGCAGGCATTACAGTCGCTGCGGGTACGTTGCAGGCCATGCAAGGGATTGAGTATCGGCGTGGACAACTCCACATCACGGACCGCGAGGTGTTGGAGGGTGTGGTCTGCGAATGCTACGAAATTATGAGCGGCGACTACAGATTTCCCCCCCCCCAACGGCGTCGTCTTTCACGCCCGTATCCGTAAACGATTCCGGCCGGTCACTGTAAATAAACAGCCGGTCTATGTTAGCGCCGTTCTGGTCGAGGATCGGGACGATCGTATGGACGAACGGAGACTCGCCGTCCGCACCCTGGATCATGGCATCGATAGGTGGCGTTCGGACACTTTGCCTCTCACGTACCGCTTTTCTGAGTAGCTTGTTGAACTGGTCCAGGTCATTTCCGGATAAAACTTCGCTGACGGCAAGGCCCTCCGGTTTGCGCTCTCCGAGCAGTTCCTGATAACTGGGACTAAGCGTCTGAATAGTCAAATCCTCGCCGCGGAGGACCATGACGTAATGCGGAAAGCGTTCCAGCAAGTGTGAGAGTTGTAGTTGGTCCATGCGAAACTGCTTCATTAGTTCCTGTAGCTCGAGGGTTCGCGCGGTCAGCTCGTCGTTGGTGGTTTGCAACTCTTCGTTGGTCGCTTGAAGCTCTTCGTTATTGGTCTCGAGCTCTTCGTTAGTTGCTTGTAACTCCTCATTGGTCGCTTCAAATTCTTCGTTCGTCGCCTGCAACTCTTCCTGTGTGAGCATCAACTCTTCGTTGGCGGCTTGCAGCTCTTCATTGGCGTCCTGCAACTCCTTATTCATCGCGCTGAAACGCTTGTTGGAAGCACTCAGTTCGGCCACGAGTTCGGACTGTTGTCGCTGCACTTCTTCAAGGCGGCGTTGCCCCTGCACCTGTTCGGTGATATCGAGAACTGTCAGAACGGCGAGTTCGGGGGCACCTGGCTCAACCTGCATGACCGTTATCGTGAGACTTACGAAACGGCCGGTGCCTTCGATGGCCTCGTCAAGCTTCAGCTCGCCAATAGTGATCGTCACACGTTCATGAAACGCTGTGTCGATTGCCCGCCGCACTTCCTGATAAGGCAATCCTCTGACGGTATGAAGAAAATCCTGATCGTAAGCTATATCGTGGATTCCGAGCAGCCTCCGGGCCTGGGTATTAATCGTCATGATGCGATACAGACGATCGATGATCACAACGGCCACGTTCGTATAGCGGAGTATTGTCTCGTTAAGGCGGCGAAGTTGCGTGATTTCGAGTTCTGCTTGAGTCATATCGAGTGGACCTTGCGTTTGGGCCGCGACAACCGGCCGCCGCCGAAGCTCGCGTGCCGCAGTAGTTGTATGTCTTGTCAGGGCCAATGGATCGTGAAGTGGAACGGCAACTGGTCCACCCAGACAACGATAGATCTTCCACTTCTTATTTACTAATTCGAAGCTGGCCTTCGTAGGCCGGGTAGTTTCAGCTTTACCGAGAAAGAGATAACCCTGTGATTGATGTAACGAGTAAGCAAAGAGATCGAGCACGAGCTGTTGCAGTTCGGGTTTTAGATAGATGAGCAGATTCCGGCAGGCAACCAGATTGATGCGTGGGAAGGGCACTCCGCGGCTGATATCCTGCTGGCCAAAAATTGCTACCTGGCGAAGAGGCTTCACAATTCGATAGCCATGGTCTACCGGTTCAAAATAACGGTCTCGATAATCCTCGGGCAGATCATTGAGAACGTTGGCTGGATAAAGACCACGGCGGGCGAAGCTGATGGCATCCGCCGCCAGATCGGTGGCAAAGATTTTTATGCTCCACTCGGAAAATTCGGCTCCGAGATGATCCGCCAAAAGTAGCGCCAACGAGTAGGCTTCCTCACCAGTAGCGCACCCGGCTGACCATAGGCGCAAGGTCCGGTCATTCGCTCGGCCCCGTTCAACCAGTTCGGGAATGATCGTCAACTTGATAAATTCAAACGCTTCCGGGTCGCGAAAGAAGCCCGTCACTTTTATCAGAAACGCTCGTACCAGCTCTTTTACTTCGTTAGGATGGATGCGGAGATACTTGAGGTATTCGCGAATAGTTGCATTGTGGGTGACGGCCATTCGTCGGCCAATGCGTCGCAGGATCGTAGAAGACTTGTAGTTTCGGAAATCGATACTTGTCTCGGCGGTTACGTGAGTGAGCAAGTCGCGAAACGGGTCGTCATCAGGTTTTTCCGGGACCGGCAGTTCGACGCCTCGCAGAAGGTCAAAGAGCAATGGTCCGATCATTTCCATTTCCGCGACGTGATCGACTGCCGTCGGAGGCAGCGAAAGAGGCATCGACGGATAGGCCGCGGTCTGTGGGTTCTGGATAATCACCACCCCACCTGCGTTCTTCACCTCCACCGCACCCGCGGCGCCGTCGGAACCGGCGCCGGTCAGGATCACGGCAATCAGATGTTCGCCATAAGACGCGGCCGCGCTCGACAACAGCAGATCGACTGAAGGTTTCGGCCTGTTGTTATGGTCGCCTTCGAGAAGGACGTGGCCGTCGTCGATTTTTACGTGCCGGTTGGCCGGGACGACGTAGATCTTTCCACTCTCAAGCGGCGTCGGAGAATGTTCGTCCACGACTACGACTGGAAGATTGGTGCGTCGCTCGAGAATCGATCCAAGATGACTCGGACGCTGTGGATCGAGATGTTGCGCCAACACGATTGGCGCGGGAAAGTTCTCGTTGAGTGTGCTGACCAGCGTTGAGAGCGCGCCAACGCCGCCGGCGGACGAACCAACTACCACGAGATCACTGGTGCGATTTTCCGAGTTGTCATCAGGCATAGTCGATCAGTTCGGGGGTTAGACTTGAATTGAAGTCGCGATCACGAAAGCCGCAATTCGTCGGCGTTCTCGACGACGGGTTCTGCTATGTTACCCGTTTTATCTCCAAGTAGCAGTTGCCGAATGACACCGCTATTTCTTTCCGCTTCTTCCGCACGCCTCTCGAACATCGTCACCGCGCGCATGTGATTGGCCTTGCGTGCGCGTTCCACGATGCGCCGGGCAAGAATCATCTGTTCTTCGAGCGCGCGCACCGCTGACCATAATGCGACTTCCAAATTTTCCCCCTGGCCCTCACTCAAACTCTCCGCGGAAAATGCGTGACCAACATGACAGCGGAAGCGAAGCAGATCTGCGTCGTTTATTTCCCAAAGGGCGCCATGACACTCGGGACAAGTGAGCTTCGAGACTCGGCCGAGCCGCTCGACGCTGGCGATTAGCTCGCCACTGTCCATCTCCTGTCCTGCGATTTTGGTCTCTATTTCAACTTCTTCAGCCACGGGCTGGCCTCCTTCTTCTGCCGCAGGCTGCTGTACAAGCCTGGTCAACAACGGCCCGATTTCACTCAGCAGCACCGAGTAATCGACCCTGATGTTCTGCATCACGCTCGCGGGCATACTGGGGAAGGTCGCCTCGATCGGATCTTGCACGATGGTGACACCACCATATTGCTTGATGGCGCGCATGCCCACAGTGCCATCGTCTCTTGCGCCTGTCAGTACGACTCCGATCACTCTCGAACCGGCCCAGCGCGCCGCGGAACGGAACAGTGTGTCGATCGACGGGCGGTGGAAATTCTCTTTCGGGCCATGCACGAGTTTTATGTGTGACTCGGTAATCAGCAGATGTTGATCGGGTGGGGCAATGTAGATACGCCCGTGTTCAATTCGTTCAGCATTCTTCGCGTGACTCACCGGCATCAGGGCGTCGCGCGAAAGGATGTTTGGTAACAAACTCGGCGGCTCAGCAGGTATGTGAAGCACGATAAAGACTGCCGCCGGCAATCTCGCCGGCAAAGCTGCGACCAGGGTTGATAGTGCCTGCACGCCTCCCGCCGAGGCCCCGATTACGATAATGTCGCGTGTTGTGGCCACTGATCCTTTCCCTAGCTCGTGGAGTCCCGGCCAAAAGAGGCTGAGGAAAGCTAAGACTCGCAGACTGCTTATTGCTCGTAGGAGATGACAGGATGTTAACACATTAAAATCTTCCGTGAAGTGGGGCGAAAAGGGTTCTTCTCAAATAGCAGTCGTTTGACATTTTTTGGTGTCTGTTTAGCAATAACTGTCAGGTTTGGTGCGATACCGCACATTGCCAGCGTGGGGCGAATCCACTATACTCTCCGCGTTGAATACCCCTTTCCTCCTGTGGGTATAGTTGGCGCGGCGGACGGCTAAACCGCCGCGCTTTTTTCTTTCTCTTTCTCCTCTCAATTCTTTGCTTCACCGACCAACTCGGATTTAGACTCTCGTCAGTTGGGTTTGTGCGGTAGGCCCTTCAATGCAACTGAAACCTCGTCCCCTGATAGGCCTGAACCTGTTTCTGGCAGTCGTCTATTTTGCTGCCGCTGAACTCGGTCTCTCACTCGCTTCACTGCACTCCAACGTCACGCCTGTTTGGCCGCCCGCGGGAATCGCGATCGCTTCGTTATTGATCTTTGGACCACAACTCTGGCCCGGCATCCTGCTCGGCGCTCTCGCGGCGAATTTGTTGACGGACATTCCGATTGGATCGGCGATTGGTATTGCGTTTGGCAACACGTTGCAAGCGCTGGTTGCTTACTGGTTGCTGTTGCGAGTTTTGCGTTGGCGGGGAACGCTCGATTCGCTGGGCGAGGTGATGAGTTTTGTTGTCGGCGCGGCGGTGATGGCGCCGTTGGTAAGCGCGACGATTGGCAGCTTGAGTTTGTGTCTTGGTGGTGCGCCGTGGAGTGGATTTACGCCGCTCTGGTTGACGTGGTGGATGGGTGATGGGTTCGGTGCTCTCATCGTCGGTTCGCTTTTGCTTTCGTGGAGTAAGCCCGGAAAGATCGGCATGCGTGAAGTGCCGGAGATCGTTTCGCTTTTCCTGTTGTTATTGATAGTCGTGCTGATCGTCTTTGGCGGCTGGTTTCCGGGACGAGTTAAGACTTATCCGCTCGCCTACCTGTGTTTGCCGTGTCTGCTGTGGGCGGCGTTGAAGTTTGACCAGCGGATCGTGACGACGGCGAATGTGGTGATGGCGGCGTTGGCGGTGTGGGGAGCGAGCCATGGTTATGGACCATTCGTGCAACCGAATCCGAACGTCTCGCTGTTGCTGCTAATCTCGTTCGTGGGCACAAGCTCGTTGATGACGCTGCTCGTCGGCGCGGTTACGAGTGAACGGCGCAGAGCCGAAGCAGACAAAGACCAGCTCGGTTCGGAATTACAGCTTCATCAGCGGCGCATTGAAGACATCGTCGCGCACGTTCCGGGTGTCGTTTGGGAAGCGTGGGGAAAACCGGACGCGGGCAATCAACGAATCGACTTCGTCAGTTCGCACGTCGAAAAGATGCTTGGCTACAGCCGCGAAGAGTGGTTGTCGAAACCGAATTTCTGGTTGCAGGTGGTTCATCCTGACGACCGCGAACGTGCCGCCGCTGAAGCAGCGGCGATTTTTGCTTCCGGTAAGGGTGGCATGAGCCGTTTTCGCTGGATGCACAGGGACGGACACGAAGTTTGGGTTGAAGCACGGTCGATCGTTGTTTGCGATGCAAGTGGACCAGTCGGGATGCGTGGCGTCACGATGGACATCACGCCGGCGGTGCGAGCGGAGATCGAGCGTGCGGAACTGTTGCGGCGCGAGAGTCACGCGCGCGAAGAGGCTGAAGAAGCGAGCCGGTTGAAGGAAGAGTTTCTCGCGACTGTTTCTCACGAGTTGCGTACGCCGCTGAATGCTGTTGTCGGTTGGTCGCGTCTGTTGCGTGGTGGACAACTCGATCCGGATGGCGCGACGCACGCGATCGAGATCATCGAGCGCAACGCGCTGATGCAGAAACAGATCGTTGAAGACCTGCTCGACGTGTCGCGTATCGTCACGGGCAAGTTGCGAATCAACACGCAGCCGGTGGATCTGTTGCTGGTGATTCACGCGGCGATCGATGCGATCAGGCCGGCGGCGGAAGCGAAGGAGATTGAGATACGAACGCACTTTGAGGCGCCGGGCGTGATCGTTAAAGCGGACGTCGAGAGATTGCAGCAGGTGTTTTGGAACTTGTTGGCGAATGCGGTGAAGTTCACGCCTGCGCAGGGCGTGATTGATGTTCATTTACGTCAGCAGGATTCGCTGGCGGAAGTCAGGATTGAAGATTCAGGGCCGGGTGTGCCGCCGGATTTTCTGCCGCGCATTTTTGAGAGATTTAGTCAGGCAGACGGATCGAGCACGCGTAAGCATGGCGGACTGGGATTGGGACTGGCGATCGTGCGGCACCTCGTAGAGCTTCACGGCGGCACGGTCTCAGCGGCTAATCGAGATGTGAACGGTGGCGCAATCCTTACAGTGCTTTTGCCACAGATTACACAGATCTAAAACGAGTTTCGTTTTAGCACCGGTGGATTCGGTTGCGCCGGATCGTTATTTACCACTGACGCGCCTGACGGATTGAAGACGTAGCTGTCGCGCGCGCGAACCGCAAGATTCGGTTGCTTGGCGCGCACTCTAATCCCCCGCCGTTGTCCCACCTGCGGTGGACGCTTCGGGTAATAACCGATGCTGTATTGCCGCCGCAATTCTTCCGCTACGTTCGCGAACGCATACGTCATGTTCTGCAACGAGTCTGCGCGATACTCGCGTCCGCCGGTCGTGTTCGCGAGTTCCTGAAGATATTGATCCGCAAGTTGGTAATCTCCACGCGACGTGCCGCGTCCTCCACGCGTAGGACCGCGGCGTCCCATGCCGCCACGTCCGCCGCCGAAGATACCGCCGAGAATCGTTCCGAAAACATCGATCTGACCAGACGATGGAAAATTACCGGCGTTCATATCCTGCGCCGTGTCGTACTGAACCGGATAGATCAACGCGTCGAGCTCCTGCGCGTCCAGTAAGTTGCTTTCGTAATCCGCGCGGCGGCTCGTCGTATCGACGCCGTCGGTGAAAAGCACGATCGCTTTGCGTCCCTGGATACGCGACAAGTGTTGGTTCATCACCATGTCGATCGCATCGTAGAGACGCGTGCCGTCGTCGGTCTTGGCTCTGAAAATAGCGCGCTGAAGTTTTGAACGATCTGTTGTGAACTCGCTCAGCACCTTGATGTCGTCGTTGAACGAAACAACCATCACGCGATCGTCGGCCCGCAGTTGTGTGACAAAGGTGTATGCGGCGTCCTGAATGTCTTCCAAACGGAACTGCGTCGACGGGCTTGTGTCGAGCATCAGCACCACTGAGAACGGCTTGTCGACTGATTGAAAGAACGCGACGTCCTGTTCGACGCCGTCCTCCCAGATGCGAAAGTCGTCCTTGAGCAGGTTGGGCACGTAGCGTCCATCGCGATCCATCACGCTCACGGGGATCGTGATCAGCGTGGTGTTCACCTTGATGATGTCGCCGGCGTCAACTTCTTCCGGACCAGTTTGTGTTTGATCCTGCTGGTTCTCAGGCTTGCGATTGTTTGGGTAATTCGTTCCGCCGAGAACGGGCGCTTTGGTAGGAGGCGCGGGCGCGTTGGTTTGCGACTCCGGCGTTGTAGGTCGCGGGTCAGGTTGGGTAGTCTGCGGTTGATTCCCCACACGCCTCGGCCGGCCCTGTCCAAAGGCAAGCCCGATCGAAGCAGAAAGCAGGGAGAGGAGCAGTAAGAAAACAGACAGCTTCTTCATAGTAAGCTCCTGATGGTGCTTTTGGGGCGCAGTTTATGGAGAGAGACGCGCGCGGGGGAAAGCCGGTTCAAAGAATAGCTCCTGGTTTCATAGGGTGCAAGCTAATATAGGTCATATAAGTCCTATAGGACCTATTCTGATAGGACCTATTCCGAGCTGCTCGCACTGGCGCTCGACAACACATTCCAAATCAGCGGCAACGTCGCCCAGGCCTGGCCACGATGCTGCGGCCGAAACGCAAACAGCACGATTCGTCCTTTGCCGTGTGGAACTTCAGCCAGCGCGATCTGACCGCGCAGCTTGTCCTCGCCAAGCAGCCAGCCCGAAAGGAGCACGTTTTCTTTCGCATACCGTGCAACAACGCGAACGCCGTCGCCGGTCGTCGTGAACGCCGAACTATTGATGAAGTAAGCGGGCAGTTTGGTTGGTAAGTTTATTGCGAACGGGTTCTTGTTATCGACGTCCAGCGAGACGATCGAACCAGGGCAGTAAAACTCCGACGACCTCACGCCCTCGAGCACGTTGCGTACGGGCAGGTTGAACTGCTTGATCGCCAATTCGCAGGCGGCATCGAAACAAACGAGCGTGCCGCCGTTTAATACAAACTCTTTCAAATTATCAACACCGCGCTCGGTGATGCCGCCCGTGTGTTCGACAGGAAGCGAACCCGCGGCGTTTCCAGCAACAATCTCGGTGCTGCGTTGCGACGGAAACAGCAGTACGTCGAACTTTGCGTGCAGACCGCCTTGCCGGATGTCGGCGTCGCGTGCCGGCGAATAAGGAACGTTGAACGTGTCGAAGATGTAGCGCGTCCAGCCTTCGTCCATGTTGCTCGTCGAGCCTTTGTAGATGCCGACGCGAACCGGCTGTTTCACCGGATTTCTGATCGGGGATTCGTCGCCTTTCGCAAGCGGCAACGCGAGATCGCTTCTGACCTGATTAGCGTCTGTGAGACGCGTCAGTCGCCTTTCGTTTTCTGCTTCTCGAATAGCAGTGATTGCGGGCGCGTCGACACCCATCTGCAACGGCAGCGTCCAACCGGCAACATCGTACGGCCGTTCCGCTTCACCTTGCGGTGTCAGGCGGTTTGGATAGATTTGCGGCTCGAAAAGCGCAGCGATGTTGGTGCGCTGTGGCTGGTTGAGAAAGATGATGTAACTGCCGAGCGGCACTTCCTGCATCGCACTGCTCGCGATGATTGTGCGATACGTACCGAGTTTTTCGCTCGCGGCATTTGTTCGTTGGAGTATTTGTGGTCCAAACGTGACATGCAGCTCGCGGTCGAGCCGGTACACCTCAATGCCCTGGCCCAACAAACTCGCGATCAGTTTTGCGACTGCTTCGTCACGTGCTTGTCCGGCCGGAATCAGGTACGCGATCGGCTGATCGGGTTTCGACGGCTGTTCGAGGTTCTTTCGTCCGAGTTCATAAAAGTTCTGCAGGTAGGTGTCACGATACTTCGCCGCCATCGAGAGTATCGCGCGCGACGAGATCATCTCCATGTCCATGATCTCTCGCGGACGCCACGTGCCGCCCGGCCACGGTTCGGGAAAGTTCGTAACTGCTTCCGTCGCGTTGCGCATGCCGCGCGTTGAGGAGCGAGCGAGTTGTTCGGTGGTCACCGTCGCCGGCGTCATCAATCGCGCGCTGGCCGCTTCGGAGAGTATTCCGATCGAGTTGTGGTAATACGGAGCGGTGCGAAAGCCGCCGTGCCACCACGTGTCGTAAAGCGCGTTGGTCAGAATGCCTTTGAAACCAGCGGCAGTCAGATCGGCGGCGACTTTGTGTCCAACGAGACCCACTTGCCGCAGCAACACGGGCGAGATGTTTGGGTTTGGCGGATCGTAGAAAGGCGGAATGAAGAACCGCGAACCGTTCGAGCCTTGCTGATGTACGTCGTAGACGATCTGTGGAAACCACTCTTGCCACAGCAGACGAGTGATCAGTTGCGTCTCTTTAAGGTTCAACATGAACCAGTCGCGATTATCGTCGTGTCCGGCGTAGTGGTGATAGAGTTCCGGTGGTTCTTTGCCTTCGTAAGCGGTGCCGAGAGTTTTGCGATACCAGTTGGCGACGATGTCGATGCCGTCAGGATTCGGC
>DATEHX010000205.1:0-10049 GCA_035279345.1 Pyrinomonadaceae bacterium
ATTAACATATCAAACCGCGAATCTGGTAATCTGTGCGCGCTCACGACTTATGAACCAATCGAACCCAACGCCGATGCTGCGGCAGTACCAGGAACTCAAGCAGCAACACCCCGGAACTTTGCTGTTTTTCCGGCTCGGCGATTTCTACGAACTCTTCTTCGACGACGCCCTCACCGGCTCGCGCGAGTTGCAGATAACGCTCACCGCTCGTCACAAAGAGACGGCTAATCCGGTGCCGATGTGCGGCGTGCCACATCATTCGGCGGCCAACTACATCGCGCGTCTCGTACGCAAAGGTTACCGCGTCGCGATCTGCGAACAGACCGAGGAAGCCGGCAAAACCAAGAAGCTCGTGCGGCGCGAAGTGGTGCGCATCGTTACGCCTGGCACGCCGATCGATCCCCAGTTACTCGAAGCACGCGAACCTGTTTTTCTAGCCGCGGTCTGCACGGCAGGCGAAACGATCGGCGCCGCTTTTCTCGACATATCGACCGGCGAGTTTCGCGTGACTCAAGAAACGGGACGCGACTCATGGATGCGCATTCGCGCCGCGCTCGAATCGTACGCGCCGCGTGAGTTGCTGTATCCCGCTTCGCTTGCGGCGTTGATCAAGAGCGGTCTTTCGGGGAAGACGCAAACTGCCCCGTTGCCTTTGGAAAACGATAGCACCAATCATCAGGAGCTTTCGGCGCACGAGTATGGAATTGCTGCAACGTTGACGCCGCTCGACGACTGGCAGTGGCAACGTGAAGATTGCCAGGCGCTGTTGCTCGAACATTTCAAAGTCCAGTTTCTCGATGGCTACGGTCTGGCGCGAAAGGACGAAGCGATCCGCGCGGCCGGCGCTTGTCTTCGTTACGCACAGGAAACGCAACGTGCCGCTGCGGCGCACGTTACCGATCTCGTTTACTTCGAGCCGCAGGATCATCTCGTGCTCGACAGCGTCACCGTGCGCAATCTCGAACTCGTTGAATCGCTCGCGGGTGGCGCCGGCCGGTCGCTGTTGCAGGTGATCGATGAAACCGTGACGGGCATGGGCGGGCGTCTGCTGCGTTCGTGGTTGTTGCGGCCGTGTGTGAAGCGACTCGAAGTGGAAGCTCGAATCGCCGCGGTGCAGGATCTGTTTAGTTCACACATGCGGCGCGACAAGCTGCGCGCGTTGCTAAAAGAAGTTTCCGATCTGGAACGTTTGATTGGGCGCGTCAGTCTCGGATCGGCAACGCCGCGCGATCTCTGCGCAATGCTGCGTTCGTTGAACCAGGTGCCCGATGTTCGCGAAGTGTTGCGCGGTTTCGATTCGTCGTTACTCGCTGTGCTCGCGGAGAACACTGACGAACTTCCCGACATTCGCGAACTGATCACTCGGTCAATCAGCGAAGATCCCCCGATTAAACTCGCCGATGGCGACACGATCCGCGAAGGCTTCTCCGCCGAACTCGACGAACTGCGTTCCATCAGCCGCAACGCAAAACAGATCATCGCCACCCTTGAAGCGACCGAACGCACACGCAGCGGCATCGGCAATCTCCGTATCCGTTTCAACGGCGTATTTGGTTATTTCATTGAGGTCTCGAAAGCGAATGCCGCGCGCGTGCCGGTTGACTACGAACGGCGCCAGACGCTCGCGAATGCCGAACGCTTCACGACGCCGGAGTTGCGCGAGTGGGAAAAGAAAGTGCTCGGCGCTGACGAGCGAATCGTTCAACTCGAAACCGAATTGTTCGCGGGCGTGTGCCGCCAGATCGGCGCCGAGACCAAACGCATTCAAATGACCGCGCGCGCACTCGCCGCACTCGATGCGCTCGCCGCGATGGCTGAGACTTCCGCGCGGCGCCGCTACGTGCGACCGTCGCTTCATGACGGCGACGAACTGGAGATCGTGCAGGGCCGTCATCCGGTGATCGAAGCGTTCATCGATGAACCGTTCGTGCCGAACAGCGTCTATCTCAACAACTCGACCGATCGTTTGCTGATCATCACTGGTCCGAACATGGGCGGTAAGAGCACGATCCTGCGCCAGACGGCAATCATCTGCATACTCGCGCAGACGGGTTGTTTTGTTCCCGCTGAACGCGCGCGACTCCCGTTGCTCGATCGTATCTGGACGCGCGTCGGCGCTTCTGACGATCTAACGCGCGGACGTTCGACGTTCATGGTCGAGATGACTGAGACCGCTGCGATCCTGCACAGTGCGACGCCACGTTCGCTTGTCTTACTCGACGAGATCGGACGCGGCACTGCGACGTTTGACGGTCTTTCGATCGCGTGGGCCGTCGCGGAATACCTGCACGATTCAGCGGACCACGCCGCCAAAACACTCTTCGCCACGCACTACCACGAACTCACCGAACTAGCGGAACGATTGCCGGGCGCGCAGAACTACCAAATTACTGCCACCGAGCGCGAAGGTGAAGTCGTATTTCTACACAAACTCGAACGCGGCCGCGCCTCGAAATCTTACGGCATCGAAGTCGCGCGCCTCGCAGGTTTGCCACCTCCAGTCCTCGCAACCGCGCGCGACGTCCTGGCGCGGCTCGAGCGCTACGAGTTAGACGTGTTTGCCGAGGCGGATCAAACGGCGGTTGAAGAGCCGATCGCATTGAGTGCCGCAGCGGGAAATCTTGCGCTTGAAAAAGCTGCGAGTCGCGCCGGGCGACGCAAAGCGGCTGCGCAAGTGTCGCTCTTTGACCTGGTAAACCAAAAAGTCATCGATGACCTGCGTTCGGCTCCGGATTCGCTCAGCGGTGACGAAGCTCAGGAGCTAATCAAGAAGCTCAAAGACCAACTTCTCTGAATAAGTTCCTATCGGACCTAGCCCCTCCCTGCTCCGAAATAAAAGCATTTTCCATAGCCAAACCCCTTCGAGTGAAAACCCGCCCAATCCTGACTGATTGATCTTTTTGGTCGAAAAAGATGCGTTATGAAATGAAAAGTAACTCTTTGTCATTTCGGATTGAAGGATGGAACGACTGACCCAGCAGCCAACTTACGTCGAAGGAGTTCAACATGATCATAGAAGGCCAGCTAATCATAAGCTCGGGTATTTCGCGACTCGACGGCACGCGCTTGATGCGAGGAGCACTCGATAACGGAGGATTCGGGCGGGCGACCAGTTTTCTCCGGCAAGAACGCAACCTTGAAAGCGGCGAAACAATTCGCGTTGATGGCGTCGCCGCGGAATTCCAGGGATCGGACGTGATCGTCATTTCCGACGCCGCGCGAGCCGGCCAAAGTCTCACAACGGCGGCTTCCGTTGCAGCGGCTGTTGCCAAAACGGCTGGCTCAAAAACGTCCGCTGCGAAGAAATCCGCGAAAAAGAAACGAACCAGAAAGAGTGCGTCCAAAAAGTAATCCACTTAACCGCGTATTTCGAGCCGGAGAGCAATACACACCATGAGATCTCACAGAGCAAACATCTCCGCAGTCATTGTGCTGGCAGGCGCATTAGGAGCAACCATCATCTATTTACCGCGTGTTGCAACAGCCAATCACTTTGTCTCGACTGCTTCGGATCCCGCGCCTTCGCCGTCACCACAATCTCAGTCGACACCCAATCGGCAAGTTCGTATTACCGAAACTGACGTCGAGAACAATGATCTGCGCAAGAATGGCATCGACGTCGCGCAACCGAAGATATACGACGACGCACTGCTTCAACAGATGCTGCGCACTGCTGAAGCACGTCTCGCGGCTCTCGAAGTTGTAAACCAACCCGCCATCTTGGCCCGGCTCGGTTCCGTAACCGGCGCTACACAGCAGACCTCGAGTTTTGGATTGAACATACAAGGACCTTCAGTCCCCGGCGTGACAACCACGACCAGGCTACCCACTGAGACAATCACTGATTCTTCACAAACGACAGCGGAGGGAGCGACCAGCACCAGTCTTCAGACCGTGAGCGGACTCGCCGCACGCGACGAGGTAACTACTCGTGCAGGTTTCAGTCCGCCACCGGCCGTGGCGCCGGCGCCGACCACGACACTTCCATCTGCGTTCTCAGTCTCAGCCTCGGACATCCTGAATGAGCAGATGCAGTTGACCGCTGAAATCAACGGCTTGAGGCTGCTCCTTTCCGGCTCACTTACAGACTATTTCATGCAGCACAGACCAGGCCAAACGAGCGCCGAGCCGGAGTTGCCGAAACTGAGGACAACCCTCGGTTTCCACGTCTCTCTAACACCTGACCGTCGTTACAAGGATGCGGTTGCCATCGTCGAGGTGGAAGTCGGTATTCGTGACCTGATCGAGCGAGACTTCCGTAGAACTCTAAAAAAGTTTCCGGACAAGTGTCCCGGAGATGATGCGCAGATCGAAAAGTGTATTCAGGAGACAGTGGCCCGGCGAATGGCCCAAAGGGGTCTGCCGGCGGTGACGGCGATTATACCGCGCGAAAAAACTTATAACGTCGCGGCCATCACCGACAAGAGCACATCAATCGGCGGGGGCGTCGCTACACAGATCCTGGGCTTCTCAGGCTCGTGGGTACGCGGCCACAAAACGTATTACCTCGTTCAGGATCAAGACACTGTGGCGTTGAGCTATCGCCCGATAGACGGTGACAAAATCGGCTTCCGCTGGCAGTTTCGGCCAGTGCTTGGGCAGCACTACGTCAAAGCCGGCTTAAAACAAACCTTTGTGCAGCTTGCTTTCCCGACACTTGAAGACGCCTCGGACGGCGAAATCGGCAGCGTCGCGGTTCGAACATATTGGCGAAAGTACGACCGAAATGCCGGAGTTGTTAAGGAGATCATTCCGCACTCCCTGAATGAAATGTACCGCGATATCGATATCCCTAAGTTCAAGCAGCCAGTGATGCCGATAAACGTCAACTTAGCTGACCATATTGAGGATCTTGGCGGAGGTCAGATTCTGGTCAAGCTTGAAGGACGGTATTTACCGGGCACTTACGTTCGCATTGGCGCAACACCTCTCACTGAGGGACCACGTTTTAAGCAGGAGTATCGCAACATCAAGTTCACCGCGCCGATTAGCGAGCTTGCCACCAAGCGGGTATTTCTGGTGGCGCACGACGGAACGGAGAAGGAACTCACTTTAACAACCAGCCCATGCGAGAGAGAAAACGCCCAGAAGCAAAAGATCGTGGATGAGATTAAGATCGGCGAACTCACGGTAACTCCGGTGGACGCGACAACCAGCAGGTTGAAAGTAAGTATAACTCCTCAGCGGCTGGCCCCGGACAGTGCCTTGGGCGCAGGCCGGCTGCGGACGCTCCTGTTCGTCATTGGGCAACGAGTTTTTGGCGATGCCGATACGCCGCTCCAAAGAGAAGAGGATCCTGAAACTCATGCGATATCACTTTCGGCACTGGTTCCTAACACCGTCTTTGCTCCAGACGCTAAATTGGTCGTCAAACCTCTCTTCGCGAAAAGCGATTGCACCAGTAATGCGCTTGATCTTTCCGAAAGTAAACCGGCCGGGCCGGAGCGAATAGTGCCCCTCGAACAGGGTGCGAGCGAGATCAGGTTCCTGCTGATCGGGAATAAGCTAAACGAGCTTCGCATAATCTCTCCTGCCGGCGGGAGGTTCGAAGAGATTCCAAACGTCAAGCCGGCCGAGGCCAACAAGATGCGCGTGCTGGTGCTGAGCCCCGCAGACTTGAAGACTCACAAGCAGGTGTTACTCCAACGAAACACTGGCCGACCCTTTTTGCTGACGATTCCGGAGTTTGATCCGAAACCTCCCGCGGCGCCCAAAGCATTAGGCACCATCCCGATCAAGGGTGATGAAGTGATCATCACTGGTGAAGGATTAACGGATGTCGAAAGCATCTCGTTTAGAGAGACGCCAGTCACCACCTTTAAAATTGTCAACGATCAAACTCTGCGACTGAGTGGTCTATCAGCGCTCGAACTGACATCAAGGGCGGGCACGCAGCGAATCTTCATCAAGTTTAAAACCGGCAGAACCGCTGAAGTGGACATTCGAGTGGTCGACAATATCGTCGACACCAAGCCATAGGCTCGAAAGGAAGGATGATATGAAGAAAGCAGGCCAGTTAGTTATCAAAAATAATGTGCCGCAGGTCGACGGCATGGCGCTGGCAGTCTATGTCGCCGCCGACCTGTTTCAGGGGGCGAGTGATCTCCTTCAAAGCATCGGCATCAACGCCGGCGAAGGGATTTGGGTTAAGGGAACTCGCGGCCAGGTCGGCTCTCAGACTGTGCTGTTCATGTCGCAAGTCAGCAAGTTTTTCCTGACTGCGGCAGGTAGTCTCGGAGGCGATCCACAACCTGCTCCCCTCGATTTTCAATGTAAGCAGTGCAGCTTCCTTAACGCGGGCTTGCCTTATGTCGATGTAAATCACCCGCCCATCTGCAAGAACCCTGCTCCACCACCGCACAATTTGAAGGTGCTCTAGGGAAACGATATGACTTTCGGTGCTCTCTTCACGCAAGTCCTGGGTTTTTTCGACAGGCGCTTTCAAGTTACATATTTCCTTCCCAGCCTGCTCTTCTGGGGCGTGCTCATCGTGATTTGGTACGCGGGTAAAGGAGATGTTTCTGCCGCTGCGCATCTTTGGACCGGTGAAGGAACGGTCTGGATTGTTCGTTTAATCGCCTTCTTCGCGTGGCTCGTGATCTTTTCGAATGTGCTGGCAAGCCAGTCATTAGGACTTTTACGTCTCTACGAAGGCTATTGGAACTTTCCTGGCTCAGGATGGTTTCGGCGGCTCGGCCAGCGGTGGCATCAGCGCAAGCTTGCGCAATACGATGCCCAAAGCCGGCTCGATCCGAAACAATATCAATACATCCATTTCGGTTATCCGCTCCCGACCCAACCCGAACAGGTAATGCCTACGCAACTCGGAAATATTCTGAAGAACTCGGAACTATATTCCCACGATCGCTACCAACTTGACGCTGTCGTGATGTGGCCGCGGCTCTACAATCTCTTTCCTGCACCATTCGCCGAGGCAGTGATAGAGCTGCGCATGGGTGTTGACTTCATGCTGGTCATCTCATTTCTGTCGGCTGCTCTCGCTTTCGTTTCAGGAATTTACCTGGTCGTGGTCGGCGCTTCACCTTATTTATTCCTGCTGTGTTTTGGTGGTGGTCTAATCGTGTCGTGGATCGCTTATCGAGGCGCGCTCGGAAATGCACTTTTGTACGCTCAACAGATCAAGGTAGCTTTCGATCTTTACCGCAACGAACTACTCAAGCAGATGCGTGTGCCGTTGCCTAAAACCGCGGCCGAGGAAAGAGCAACGTGGGCAGCAGTAAAGCAGCTTCTATACAACAACCTCCCACCCGGATGGGATTACACGAAGTAAACGAGATCTGCGCGGAACGGGGGCCTCATGCCGAACGATATAAATTCGCCCGACAAGCAAACTCAGTCTGATCAGCCAACGCCGCAACCTACCCCAGCGGACACTGTTCCTACACGGTCAGGCTTTCCTCCGTGGTTCTATGCGGTCTCGGTCCTCGGATTGTTAGCAATGTTCGGCGCCGTTTATCTCTACGGACGGCATGTCGAGCCTGACAACCCGAATCAACCCTCCGAGTTGATTGTGGTGCAACTGAACGATGTCTATCGTCTTGACGCACTGCGCAATGGTAAACGTGGCGGACTGGCCCGCGTCGCAACTCTCCTACGGCAGTTGAAAACGCAGAACCCGAAAGTTCCAGTGATCGTAGTTCACGCTGGCGACTTCCTCGCTCCCTCGCTTGAAAGCGATCTATTCCACGGAACTCAGATGATCGATGCGCTCAACTTTCTAGACACGATTACGCCGCTGTATGTAGTGCCTGGAAACCACGAATTTGACTACAGCGATGATCCCAATCCAAAGAAGAATCAGGCGCAGTACCTTACCGACGCGATCAATAAATCGCAGTTTCGCTGGGTTGCTTCGAATTTGGAGCGAAACAATCCCAATCTACTCCCGGCTCTCAGAGACAATGTTGCCGAACACGTGCTGCAAGACTTTAATAAGTTAAAAGTCGGCATGTTTGCACTCACCATCGACAACTCACATCAGGGAAAGGATCGATCCTATGCTCCAATCAGTGGCGATTATGTAGCTACAGCAAGGCAGCAGATCCAACAACTGGAACAGTCAGGCGCCGACATCATATTCGGTCTGACGCATCTCGATATCGGCGACGATCGCGAACTTGCAAAACTGCGTCGCGAACATCCTCGCTTTCGCTGGATAGCTGGCGGGCATGAACACTCGATCGATCGAGAGCCTGCTTCACCGGCGAACGCCCTGGTTACAAAGGGCGACTCGAACGCGCGTACGATCTGGAAAGTCTCAGTGGTTCAGAAAGGTGGAATTGCTGATGTAGTGGAAGAGAGTGTTGTAATCGATGAAAACATAAAAAGTGATCCGGGTTTCGAGCAGACTATCGAGAATATCTATCGGGTTAAAATGAGACGTGAGCGACCGTATCTCGACACCGAGATTTCCCGGCACGCAGGGCTTTGCTACAACGGAACCGAAGAAGCAGTACGGAATGCAGAAAGCAATTGGGGCAGCTTTCTTGCCGACAACATGCGCAAGCCATACAAGAACGTCTCCGCTGACATAGGTGTAATCAACGGCGGTTCGATACGAATAGACGACGAATTTTGCGAACGGGTAACGTTCGAGCACCTCGAACGCACCTTTGCTTTTACAAGTCCCATCGTGTTTGTGGAACTCACGGCGAAGGATCTCAAGGAACAGATTCTGGATGTCTCGGCGAAGAGTAAGACCGGGGACGGTAGTTTTCTGCAAGTGTCGGGCGTTAGTTTCAGGCGCGAACGCACCAGTAATGGCAATGTTGTGGCAGATCTAAAGCTGCAGACCGGAACAAAAGAGACTTCGCTTGACGAGAAGAAGTCGTACATTGTAGCGGTGCCCCAGTTCCTTTTTGATTGCGGCGACGGCTACCGGTTTCGGGAGTATGTTAAAAGGTACATCCCACCTGGGCCGGACCTCAGAGTTCTTGCTTACAATGCACTCGCCGCCCAAGCGCCAAAGCAGACGGCAAGGGCAAGGATTGTCGACTTGCCAGCATATGCGAAACCGATTGCGCAAGGAGTAGGTCAGTGGAAAACTTTGAACGACACCGAGCGGCGTTGCCAGTAGATCTCGCGAGTTCTATTTATCTCTCACTCTAAACCATTCACCTTCGCCATTGTTCGTTCTCAGCAAACGCATCATCTCTGCCAGCGTGAACGGCCGCGCGCCGCGACGTCCGAACACCGAGATCTGATTCCCACTTTCATCAACAGCCCGATCTCGATCCAAGCCCTTCGAAATCGCCAACGCATCCCCTTTGGTTTTGAACGTCGCGATTAACTCCGGTCGCGGTCGCGGACTAAACCCGGCGTACTCGGGCATCGTCTCGGGCGACGTGAGTTGCAAGATCCGCAACCCGTTCTTTCCGTCAGCAACATACGCAAACAGACTCGCGTTCGTCATCGCAATCTTCACCTGATGCACGTCGTTGAGTTGTCCACCCGCGTTATACATCTGGTCCAACCGCGGCCGCTCCGGCTGTTCGACATCGACGATCGCCATGCCATCTTTTCCATTCGCGACGTACGCGTAAGTCCGCGCCACGTAAACATCGTGAGCATCATTCAGCGAAACTGATGCACCCTCCACCAGTCGCGCCTGCTCCGGCACCGTCACATCAATAACCTTCAACCCATCATCATCAACCACAAATCCATATCTAAATTGAATAGCCACAGCCCGCGGCTGCTTCAACTCAATCCTTTTCATTACGCGCGGCGCTAGCGGATCGTTGATATCAACTATTACCAACGCCCTGTCTGTAGTGATGTAAGCGTAAGTTCCCGCAATCGTAATGTTGTTCGCTCCCGTCAACACACCATCAGGATTGAACGCCTCACGCGCGCGCTTCAAATAGTTGTTCAACGGATCGCCATCTAACAGCGTCGCCGCACTCACTACGATCAACCCTTCATACTTATCCGCGACGTATAAATACGCATACAACGGATGAATCGCCTGCTCTTCATTCTCGGGCCGACGCGTCCGCGCCGGATCGACCGCCAGCGTCGTCGGCGCC
>DATEHX010000206.1:0-3106 GCA_035279345.1 Pyrinomonadaceae bacterium
CTGCAAAGACCAAACGCAGGCACCACGACGTCAAAACCTCTTCGCTCCAGCTCTGACTTGAGCGGCACTCGCCGGTTCTCTTCGAGATTCATCCCGTGATCCGAGAACATCACGATCTCAGTCTCAGACCCGGCATAAGCGCGGATCTCTTTCAGAATCTTGTCGAGCGACTCCAACGCAACTGCAAGCCGCCCCGGCCCCTGGCTGTGCAGCAAACCATCCGTCGCTTTCAAAAACGCGAAATAGTCGCGCGTCTGCGGTGCGCTCCGAAACCGTTCGCGAAACTTCTGCATGTCCGCGCGCCAAATCTTCTCAGGCGCAACGTAGATCAGAAACTCAAACGGCAGCGGCTCCTGATAATCGAGATCGTCCATGTACGACGACGGAATCTTGTCCGGCGTGCGGCGGCCAAGATACTTGCGAATCCCACCACGAAGTTCACCCGCACCGCGATCGAAGTAGAGACTCTCGTAACCCGCCGGCGGTGTCGCGCCAAACATCGCCGAGAGCGCCACGTTTGTCATTGTCGGAAACGGTGAGAGCAGTCGCGTAGGTGGGCCAAAGGCGTCGAACAGTCCCCGGTGGCGAGCGGCTTCAATCAGTTTGTGAGGCACGCCGTCGAGACACAGCAGCAACCGGCGCGGACGCGTCTCACTTGAACGACCATTGCTACGATTATTAGACACGGATTTAACTAATTAGTGCTCACATCCGGCGGCCGCGCAACCGCTTCAGCCTTGTACGCCTGCTTCATGCCACGCTTCGCTTCCTCGTGCGCGTCGTAAACATTCGGACGTGAAAGCACCTCCTTGTACTGCGCCAACGCTTCATCACGCTTCCCCGCCACATCGTACGCACGGGCGGCGTAAAGATGCGCCATGGTAACCAACCCCGGTTCAGCGCGATCGACTTTCGTCGTCGCCAGAAACTCCCTCGCCGCACGTTCGTTGTTACCCGCCGTCAGCAACGCTTCACCATACTTGAAGTGAATCAGATCCAACGCACGTCCCGCCGAGTCACGCACATTCTTGTCGCGCAGCATTTCATCAAAATTCTCAAACGCCTCTTTCTCCGCCTGAGCCGCTCCGGCAAGATCCTTCTCCTTGCGCTTCTGCGCAGCTAAAGACACCAGCGCATCGCCAGTTTCGAGTCGCAGCAGATAATTCCGCGGATACTTCGCGCTCAATTCGCGCGTCAATTTCACGACCTCAGCAAACCGCTTCTCACGCGTGTAAAGCAGAATCAGCACTGACTTCGCGTCGTCCTGCGCCCAACGTCCTTCCGCGGCTACCTGTTCGAGCATCTTCAACCCGCGTTTCTTCGAGCCACGAAAACCAGTCGCGCCGGCTAGAATCTTCACCGGCAACGGCAACGAACCAACTACGTATTCATAAAGCCCGATCGTGATCTGCGCGTCGATGTATTTCGGATCGAGCTTCAACACTTCGCGATGATGATTCACGGCATCGTTGCCGTCGCGCAACGCCGCGAAGTGACGGCGCTCGACTGCTTCTTCAAACGACGCTTTCAAACCTTCCGTGTTCGCCAGGAAATCGAGCGCCTCGACGTTCTTCGGTTCTTGTTTCAGTTTTGCTTCCGCAAGCCGCCGCGACTCGCGCGTGAGATTGCGAAACTCGGTAACGATCTTCGGATCGACTTTGTCATCGCCAGTTGAATAGAACGATTCGGAACTGTAGAGCGACGACTGCAAGCGACGCGACTCGTAGAGCGTCTTGATCCAGAGGCGCGCTGCGAGCAGTTGGTAACCGCCGGGGTGACTCGGGTAAAGCCGTACGATCTCCTTGAAGTCGCGGTTGGCTTTGTCGTAGTCGATGTTGTAGAGCGCGTCGAGACCGCTGCGTCGCAACTCTTCAAAACGAGCGCGCTCTGCGTCAGGTAACCAGGGCGTCTGCGCCGCAGCGGGAACTGCGGCAGCAAACAACAAAACAAGAACTGCAAAAACTTTCATATCAGTGTTCGTCCGTATCAATCTGTGGCCGAAAACGATTCCATGTATTTCACTCCCGAACCGGTGTTGAATAACACCACGCGATCGTTCTCCTTCACGAGGCCGTTATCAATCAGTTTCCTCAACGCCGGCAAACACGCCGCACCTTCCGGCGCACAAAACACACCTTCAAGCGATCCAATCTCACGCACGGCCGCGATCAATTCTTCATCCGTCACTGCCACAGCCGTACCTCCCGAATCGCGCAACGCATCGAGAATCAAAAAGTCGCCAATCGCTTTCGGCACTCGCAAACCAGACGCGGTCGTCGCCGCATTCGGAAACTCGTCGGCAAAGCGTTTCCCTTCTTCAAACGCACGCACGATTGGCGCGCAACCAGCAGCTTGCACAGTCACCATCCGCGGACGCTTGCTTCCGATCCAACCCATCTGCTCCATCTCGTCAAACGCTTTCCACATTCCGATGAGCCCCGTGCCGCCACCCGTTGGATAAATAATCACGTCCGGTAATTCCCAGTTAAGCTGTTCGGCAACTTCATAACCCAACGTCTTCTTGCCTTCCACGCGATACGGTTCTTTCAACGTCGAAACATCAAACCAACCTTCCGCTTCTTTTCGTCTGCCGACTTCCGCGCCGCAATCCGTGATCAGTCCGTCCATCAGCGTGACGTGCGCGCCCGTCTCTTCACACTCGACTACGTTCGCCCGGGGCGTGTCTCGAGGCATAAAGATGAAACACTCGAGTCCGGCGCGAGCCGCGTAGGCAGCGAGGGCGCCCGCCGCGTTTCCTGCGGAAGGGACGGCGAGTTTACCGGCGCCGAGTTCCTTGGCCATCGAAACTGCCGCCGCCATGCCGCGGGCCTTAAAACTTTGCGTCGGATTCTGCGACTCATCTTTGATGTAAAGCTCCTCGATGCCAACGCGCTCGCCTAATCTCGGCGCGTGCAACAACGGTGTCCAGCCTTCGCCAAACGAAACGATGTTCTCGTCGTTTTCAACCGGCAGTACCTCGCGATAGCGCCACAGATCGGCGCGCCGCGCCGGTAAAGATTCCTTTGTTAACGTTTGCGCCGCACGTTCCAGGTCATAGCGAACGAGCAGCGGTTTACCGCATTCGCGGCAGAGATTGAGCAACCGA
>DATEHX010000207.1:0-8089 GCA_035279345.1 Pyrinomonadaceae bacterium
GCGTCCAGTGGTCGGTTCGTAAACCGACGCTGCTTGTCTAAGCACACCGTTACGTCCGTTGATTACCCACGTGTGATCGTAGCCGTTGCCAAACTTGAGTTGCTGATCGTCCTGGTTGATGCGTTCACCGATCGTGTGTGCTGAAAGAAAGTCGAAGGGCGTGCCCGCGACGTTTTTCAATTCGCCAGTCGGAATCGAACCGGCGTCAGTCGGCACAAAGCGACTGGCCTTGAGCACGACGCGATGGTCGAGAATGTCGCCGTTGCCTTCGCCGGCGAGGTTGAAATAGGAGTGATGCGTCAGGTTGATGACTGTGTCTTTGTCGGTGGAAGCTGTGTATTGAATCTTTAATTCGTTGTTGTTCGTCAACGTGTAGACAACAATGACGCGTAGATTACCGGGATAACCTTCCTCGCCGTCTTTGCTGACGTAGTTCAAAAGCAGTGCCGGACCGGCGGGGGTGTTTTTTTGCTGAGCCCCCCAGATGACTCTATCGAAACCCTTGAGACCGCCGTGTAGATGATTCTCGCCGTTGTTGACCGCGAGTTTGTATTCGACGCCGTTAAGCGTGAAACGGCCCTTGGCGATGCGATTGCCGTAGCGGCCGATGATCGCGCCGAAGTAGGGAAAGGGCGGATTCATGTAATCGTCGAGAGTGTTGTAGCCGAGTGCGACGTCGGCAAACTTGTGATCGCGATCGGGCGCGGTGAGTGAGACGACGATGCCGCCGTAGTTAGTGATTCGCGCTTCCATGCCGTGACGGTTTCGCAGCGTGTATATCTGCACGTTCTGCCCGCCGGCAGTTTTGCCGAAGCTGGTGCTGGTAATCGCAGGTTGCGCAACTGCTACCGCCAGAGGGGAAAGAACTAAGGCGAATACAAAAAGTAATTTCAAAATCAAATTCGGTTTCATGATTTAGCCTCACGCGCGCTGAGTTCGCGCATCAACGCCACCTGCCGCCGGTTTCTGCGTTCCGTAAAGATCTGATCGGCCATGACGCCGATCAGAATCACCGCGCCCATCACCGCGAAGTCGAGTGAGCTCGGAATGCCGAGCAGGTTAACCAGATTGCGCAGAACTTGAAGTAAAGCCGTTCCGATCAGGATGCCTACAACAGAACCTTCGCCGCCGCGTAAAGAGCAACCACCGAGCACCGCCGCGGCGATGCCGTAGAGTTCGTAAGCATTGCCGTGGTTCGCGGGCGAGACGGAGTTGGTATAAAAGGCGAACATGATTCCCGAGATCGCGGTGAGCGCGCCGGAGATGACGTACGTCAGCGTGATGATGCGATTCGTATCGATGCCGGCATAGCGCGCTGCTTCGGAGTTGCGTCCGGTCGCGAAGAGATAACGGCCGTAGACCGAACGATGCAGCACGACCCACGTGATCGCGGCGATGATCAGCAGTAACAGAAACGGCGTGGGAATGCCGAGTGGATTACCGTTAGCGATAAACCGCAGCCAGTCGAAACCGGTTGCGCCGAAACCCTTTGTTTCATCGTTCGTGATGAAGCGTGCGAGACCGCGATAAAAGAGCAGACCGCAGAGTGTCACGATGAACGGCTGCATGCTCAGGCGCGTGATCAGCAGACCGTGGCCCAACCCTAACGCCATCGCGAGACCGATGCTTGCGATCACCGTGAGCGCGGCGCCGTAGCCGTACTCGGTCATCATCATCGACATCAGCACTCCGAGCAGCGCCATCATCGAACCGACTGACAACTCAATGCCGCCTGTGATGATGACCAGCCCCAGGCCGATGCTGAAGATCCCAAACATGCCGATCTGCCGCGCGAGGTTTTGCAGGTTGTTGGCCAGCAGAAAGTTTGGGTTGACGACGGAAACGATGACGCAGAGAACTATCAGTAGAATGAAAATGCCGAGCTCTTTTTTCATAAGCAAGCTTCCTTTGCCACAAAGAGGCACAAGCTTGTGCTTTTTTGTGGCTTACCCTTCAGTGCCAGTCGCCAGGCGCATGACCGCTTCCTCGCTGAATTGCGGGCGGTCGAGTATTCCGGTAAGCCGCCCTTCGTGCATCACGGCGATGCGATCGCTGATTCCAAGCACCTCTTCCATCTCACTGCTGATGACAATCACTGACACGCCTTTGGCGGCCAGGTTGCGAATGAGTTCGTAGATCTCTGCTTTGGCGCCGACGTCGATACCGCGCGTCGGTTCGTCGAAGATCAGCACGCGTGGGCGAAAGGTCAACCATTTCGCGAGCACGACCTTTTGTTGATTACCACCGCTCAGATTCGCGGCGCGCATCTCCGGCGTCGGCGTCTTGATGTTGATTGCTTTGATCGCTTCGAGAGCAACTTTCGATTCTTTCGCGAAGTTGATGATTTTCGCTGACGAGTAACTGTCGAGATTCGGCAACGTGATGTTCTCGCGCACGTTGAAGTCGACGATTAGACCGTTCAAACGTCGATCTTCAGGCACGAGATAGATGCCATGGCTGATCGCATCCTGCGGTTCGGTGATGCGCAAGTCCTTGCCGTCGAGCCAGACGTCAGTTTCGAGCGCTTCTTCCACGCCGAAGATCGCGCGCGCGACTTCAGAACGTCCAGCGCCAACAAGACCCGCGAAACCGAGCACCTCACCCGGAGCGACATTGAACGTGATCGTGTGGTTCGGATAACGCAGCGTGCGTAAACGTTTCACCACGAAACCGTCGCGGTCAGCCTTCGAACCATTCCCGGCCGCCGCCCCTTTGAAAAATTCTTTCAGATCGCGGCCGACCATCATTCGGACCATGCGTTCGTGTGAAATCTCGCTGCGCTGAAGTTCGCCGGCGTTCTTGCCGTCACGCAGGACCACCGCGCGATCCGCGATCTCCTGGACTTCGTGCATGCGGTGCGAGATGTAGATGATGCTGACGTTCTGCGACTTGAGATCTTTGATGAGCTCCAGCAGACGGCGAGTCTCAGTCAGGGTCAAACTCGACGTGGGCTCGTCCATGATGATGATGCGCGCGCCCGCGCCGAGGGCTCGCGCGATCTCGACGAGTTGTTGTTGTGCGATCGAGAGTTGGGCCAGCGGGGTGCGGCTAGAGAGATCGAGACCGAGTTTACGCAAAAGCGCATCTGCCTCGCGGTAGATGCGCTTGCGATCGATCAGTTTTAGAAAACCGGCAGTGGTTGGTTCGCGGTGAAGAAAGATGTTGGCCGCGATGTCGAGATTATCGAGGACGCTCAGTTCCTGATGAATAAACTCGATACCGAGTGCGCTGGCTTCGCGAGGCGAACGTATTTCAGCAGCCTGGCCATCGATCTTCACGGTGCCCGCGTCGCGCGAGATGGCGCCGCCGAGTATCTTCATCAACGTAGACTTGCCCGCGCCGTTCTCGCCGATCAACGCGACGATCTCACCGGCGCCGACGCTCAGACTGACGTTATCAAGCGCGACGACGCCGGGGAATCGCTTGCTGACTCCCGCCATCTCCAGTATGGGCGTGTTCACTGTCACGGAGTATCAAACACGGATTAGCTGCGTCCGCGGAGCTGGTTTATCTTTTTCTGGAACGCGTCAACGTCTGCCTTCTTCACCGCGATTGTCGGCACGAAGATCTGTTTGCTCGCCGGAACAACAGACTTGTCGCCGTTCAAATACTTCGCCATCAACTCCATCGAGCGATAACCAAATTCAAACGGCTGTTGCACCACGGTCGCGAAGATCTCGCCTGCTTTGATTCCTTCAAGCGTCGGATCCTCTTCGTCGAACGCGATGATCTTCACTTTGTCGACTTTGTTTGCTTCCTTGACGGCGCCGAGAATCGCGGGACCGTTGTAGGACCACAGGCCAACCATGCCCGCGATGTCAGGATTGTTCACCAGCGTGTCGGCGGCGTTTGACTTCGCGCGAACGCGATCAGTGTTATCGGTGCGGACGTCGATGATCGTCACGTTCGAACCCGCGAGCGCTTCTTTCAAACCCTGGTAACGTTGCTGCGCGTTGGCTGCGTCGAGCACGCCGACAAAGACCATGATCTTACCGCCCTGCGGCAATGCTTCTTTCACCAGTTCGCCTGCTTGTCTGCCGGCCGCGACGTTATCGGTGCCGATGTAACACACGCGATCGCTCTGGGGCGCGTCGCTGTCCTGCGTGACGACGAGCGCCTGGCTCGCCGCGCGATTGAGCATCTGTGTCTGGTTCACCGGATCGACCGGGCTGATCGCGATACCGTGAATACCTTTCGACAGCAGATCGTCGATCACGCGTTGCTGTTCGGCGGCAGTGCCGTCGGCGGGAATCCGAAACTCGACTTCAATGCCCGGAACATCCTGCGCGGCTTTCTCGGTTCCCTTGCGAGCAATGGTCCAGAAATCGGACGCGTTGTTGGTGACGAAGGCGAGCTTGTGTTTGCCGCCTGATGCGCCGCCCGGCGCACTGCTGTTGGTGCCGCCGGGTTGGCAACTGGTCAGCAGCAAAGTGAACACGCTTAGACAGACGATCGATCTAATGAAGTTTACTGGTTGCATGTGGTCCCTCACTTTTTATTAGACAGGATTACAGAATTTACAGGAAAGAAATCTTGTAAATTGTGTAATCCTGTCAAAAAGAACGCAACGCCGGATAGAGTGCAATATAAGACTGATATTGTCGATGCAAAAGTTCTGTCGCCTCGAGGTCGGGTTTCACGTGGTCGCGTGTTCTGACGATTTCATCGCAAGCAGCGTCCACGCTGGGCCACGCTCCCGCCGCAACACCCGCGAGCAGGGCGACACCGTAAGCAGCGCCTTCTTCGGCTGCCATTGTCTCGACTTCGTGCCCGTAAACATCCGCCTGGATCTGCCGCCACAACTCGGACCGCGCCCCGCCGCCGCCAAGACGAATCGTCTCGCACGGTACATTCAACTCTTTGAGAATCTCAAATGAATCTTTGAGACTGAAAGCCACGCCTTCGAGTATCGCCCGCACTACGTGTGCACGCGTGTGACTTGCAGTCAAACCGACGAGTGCCGCGCGCGCGTACGGATCGAGATGCGGCGTTCGTTCACCCATCAGGTACGGCGCCCAGAGTAAGCCATCCGCGCCGGGCGGAACTCGCGCCGCTTCGGCAGTTAAATCGTCGTATGGATCGCCGCCAGAGTCGGTAGATATTAAGCCGAATTGATCGCGAAACCAACGCAAACTCAGGCCGGCGCCCTGCGTGACGCCCATCACGTGCCAGCGTCCGGGAATGGCGTGGCAAAACGTATGAACTCGACCTTTCGGATCGAGCGAAGGTGTGTTGGTTGCAGCGAAGACCACACCTGACGTTCCGATCGTTGCGCTAATCATTCCGGGGCGAACGATACCGAGACCAACCGCGCCCGCCGCCTGATCCCCGGCTCCGCCGATGACTGGAGTGCCTGCGAGCAATCCGGTTTCCTCGGCGGCTTTCGCTGAGATCGAACCGGTTATCTCTTGTGATTCATAAACGCGCGGCAAGATGTTTGTAGAGATATCTGCCGCGTCGAGCATTTCGCTCGACCAGCGACGAGCGGCGACGTTCAGCAACAAGGTGCCGGAAGCGTCAGCGACGTCCGTCGCTTTATCGCCAGTCAACCGGAACCGAACGTAATCTTTCGGTAGGAGAACTGAGCGTACGTGTTGCCACGTCTCGGGTTCGTGATCACGCACCCACAAGAGTTTTGGCAAAGTGAAGCCCGTCAGCGCGGGATTGCAGGTCAACTCGATCAAACGACTGTGGCCGACCTTTGCAGTCAGCTTCTCGCATTGCTCGCCGCTGCGCTGATCGCACCAGATGATCGCCGGCCGCAGTACTTCTGCCGCGGCGTCGAGCAGCACCGCGCCGTGCATCTGTCCGGACAGACCAACGGCTTTAATGTCCTCGACGGGAATGGCGGCTCTTGTGATGGCAGATCGAATCGCGGCGGCGGAGGCACGCCACCAGTCGCGCGGGTCCTGTTCGGCCCACCCGGTTTGTATTGAAACGAAAGGTTTGTGTTCGACAGTGTCGGAAGCGACGATCTTACCTGCCGTGTCGATCAGCACGGCGCGCGAGCCACCGGTGCCCACATCTATTCCGATCAGGTGCATCGATTTGTGGGCACCTTCTTAACACAGATTTACTTCGAGATCACGCCGCAGGCGATACGATCGCCGGAGTTGCCGGACGGATCGGTCTTTTGATCGTCGGCTTTGGCGTGGATCACGAGTGATGTTCCGCTGTTGGTGTAGAGCGAATGACCGTCGGAACCGAGGTTTACGCGCGTATCGGTGACCGTCATATTGGCTGTGCCGTTTTGCTTGACGGTGAAATTGTTCATGTCGCCGGCGTGTGGACCTTGCGGGTTCTTCAAGCCGTGCATTTTCGAATCAGGATTGAAGTGAGAGCCGGCGGTTTCGAATGCTGGGCCTTCACACTTAGCCATCTGATGGAAGTGGATTGCGTGCTGTCCGGGTGGCAAATTTTTCAGGTCGAGTTTGATCCTGACGCCACCTTTGTTGTTGATCTGCGTCAACGTTGCTGTGCCGACACTCTCGCCCTGACCGTTTTTCAGTTCAACAGTCACGCCGGTTTGTTGCGCGGTCGCGTAGGTCAAAAAAGAAGCTGCCATTACGACAGCCATTAACCACAAGATGAATTGCTTTCTCATTAAGTCCCTCCTTATTTATCTTTGCTCGGGTTTCAGTTGCTTCACTCCAGCGCGGTTTGCTTTACCTTCGTAGTTGCGGAGCGCCAGCAACGCAATCAATGCGGAAATAATTAGAAACCACAACAGCGGACGAACGCCGCCAAATAAACGCCGGCCCCAACCATCTGACGCGTTCGCGGAAGCAGCGGCGCTTTCACGAGCCATCATCGGCGCTTCCATCAACACTTTCGAGTGTTCGAGAATGCTTTTCAAACCGTCGAGCGCTTTTTTCTGAACCAGGCCACGTTTCAACTTGCCCAACGGTCCGTCGAGACCGTCAGCGCGCGAGCGATTCTCGTAAACGAGGTAAGACGTTGGACCAGCGACGGTTACAAACCCTGTCAATCCCAGGGATGAATTGAAATAATGATTAGCGTAAATCTGTTTGGAAACCGAAAGGATCCGCGGGCCGAACTCGCGGTCGCCTTTGTAGATCGTGACGTGGTTGATAGCGATGACGGGTTTCAGTCCAAACTTGATCTTGGACCAGACAAGTAGCTCCTCGAGCGGCTGCATTTCCGAAGCCGCGCGAGGCAACACTTCGCTGAGATAACCGGAGGCGTGCGTGAGCGCCTGGTGTTCGTCGGCCAGTCGGACCTGGTCCTGTTTGTCGTTGTATTCGATGAGTGCCGCGTCGCCGCGCGTGCGATAGTCTTTCACATACTCGACGAGAATCGTTTTGAAAAGCTTTGTGGCCTGCTGCGCGTAATCCGGCGCTTGCCAGTTAACTTCGCGCGCGAAGCGCTGAATCATCGCGGCGGAAAGCTTTAGCTCACAGGCTCCGACAACGCAGGCTTTAAGATCCTCAAGGTCGTCGGCTTCGAGAGTGAGACTTTCGACATCCGCGAGTGCGGGCACCGCGCCAAAGGTCCCAATCTCCATTACCGCGGCGTTGTTTTTGCGCGTCAAACCCTCGCGGTAAGAGCGCAAAAATTCGTCAGCGTTCGCTCGCAGCGTCACGAGACCCGAGACCGCGACTTCGCGCTTATCCTGCGCGGGCACGGATCGAACGACGGGTTCGCCACGTTTCAGCGCGGCGAAGTCAGTTTCCTCAAAGGCGGCTTTTTCGTGGAGTAATTTCTGAAGTTCGGCCAGCGACGTTTGCGCCGTGGCGGGATTCGCGGCGACGCAGATCAGCGCGTATGCCACTACCAGTACCGGAAAATGCCGCACCCGAGTTAACATGTGAACTCTTTTGCTACGCTTTAGGGGGACTGAAACAGTTTATTGGCACCGCTTGTGCCAAAGCGAGACGCGGGTGGGGGATTGTTCGCGTTGCTCCTATTTTAGACTAAATCCCAAATTGAAAAGTTGTTTCAGAAATTCAGTTAACTTTCGCGCACTCCCGCGCGTCAAAGAAAATCAGGGAGAGGATCAAATGCCACGCATTTTTCAGGCTTTATTTTTGGTTTTGGCGCTCTTCGCGCCGGGGATTGTGTTGTCGCA
>DATEHX010000208.1:0-3635 GCA_035279345.1 Pyrinomonadaceae bacterium
ACCGCTCGGAACCGGAAATGTCACCCGCATCGACAACGAAGAGATGGGTCGCAACCGCTCGCGCGGGTTTGAAAGCGACCGTTATCTCGGCGGCGGTTTTTCAAATCAGGGCATGCGCGCGAAGGATTCGACTGCGTTTGACGACGCCGACGGAACTTATCGCCACAAACCAATCACCACGCGCGAAGTCAAAAGACATCGCCCGCTGATGCCGCGCAAGATTGTTGGTGAAATGGTGATTATCGACGTGCAGACGAGAACCGCGACCGCGATCATCACACGCACGGTCGGTGAGGTTCACACCGGCGACTGGGTTGAAATTCAGTAAGTTCAGCCACGGATTCACACGGACAAACACTGTAAGAGATGGACACGACTGTCAGAGATGGTCCGTGTCCATCTGTGTGAATCTGTGGCTGGTTCTTTTCGCTTTCGCGCCCAGGACGGCGCGGTAGAAGGAACTGAAATACCCGTACATCGAAGTACACGCCGAGATCACGACGAGCCAGAGCATTGCTCTGCCCGCCGTGTAGATCAGCACTTGCCAGTCGGTACCGGTCGTTGGCCCATCGGCGACAAGGTGTTGCAACGCCGTGCGCAACTCCGGCACGGACCAGAACTCGATCGCGGGAAACGGCTTTCCAAAGTTTGCCACCGGCGGCCGGCCGGCCACGCTCGATCCGATCAGCAACGCCACCGTGACCACCTGGGCCAGCATCTTGAACTTGCCCATCTTCGACGCCGAGATCACCACGCCATCAACAGCCGCAATCGAACGTAGTCCCGTCACCGCAAACTCCCGGCCAATAATAATCACCACGGCCCACGCGGGCGCGAGTTGATTCTCGACCAGCGAGATCAACGCCGCGGAGATCAGTAATTTGTCAGCAATCGGGTCGAGCAGTTGGCCCAGACGCGTGACCTGCCCGCGGCTGCGTGCGATATGGCCGTCAAGATAATCAGTCAGAGCCGCACCCAAAAACATCACCACGCCCAGAATGTGCCGCGGGACGCCAAACCAGTTTTCGGAAAACGGCGTCAGCAAAACGACCACGAGCAGCGGCACGATGAAGATCCGCAATAGCGTTAAGGCATTGGGCAAGTTCACGGTGCTGCGAGTGTAGGTCGCTATTTTCAGCAGGTCAATGTGTCTGTTTCTTTGTGGAACTATTTGGGCATCTCCGTTGAATACGGAGTATGAAACTCCTGACCCTACTACTTCTGTCTCTTGTTCTAGTCCCAACCGCTTATGCCGACGATCAGCGCGCGGCGGAAATCCTGAAACAAGCCCGCGAGGCAATCGGAGGCGAGCAACTCCTGCAAAAACTCGAGGCGCTGCACATCAACGGCCAGTACCGCCGCGTCTTCGGCGAACGACAAATGTCCGGCGACCGCGAGATCAGCATTGCCTTTCCCAACAAGTATCTCGTCGAAGACTCGATGAATCCCGGCGGCCTAGCCACCGCGATGATCAATACCCGTGGCCTGAACGGCGAACGCGCGTGGAGCGGATCGAGCGGAGGCGGCGGCATGGTCTTCCGCATGGCTGGCCCAGGCGGGCAACAGTTGTCGCCCGAACAGATGGAAGCCGGACTGCGCCGGATCTATCAAGCTGAATTCACGCGTTATGTCCTCGCGATGACGCTCGTGCCGCCGGCGTCGTTAAATTGGAAGTATCAATACGCGGGCGAATCAGATGTCGATGGTGAACCAGCGGATGTGCTCGACGTGAGTGGGTCTGACAGTTTTGCCGTTCGTATTTTCTTCGACAAGAAGAGCCATCTGCCACTGTTGCTGAGTTATCGTGGTCCAAAGCCCCGCGTGATCACAATGAGCCGTCCGGCAGGCGGCGCGGCGCCGCGAGCTGAAGACCTGAAGAAGGCCCGCGAGGAAGCGGAACAGAAGGTTCAAGCTGAAGCACCGGTAACACCGGAAGAGGTCGATTACTTCATCCGTCTCAGCGATCACAAAAAAGTCGACGGCTTGATTTTGCCATTCAAGCTGACATTTCTCACCGGCAGCGAGGTCTCGGAAGAGTTTGAGATCTCGAAGTACCAGGTGAACCCGCAGTTCAAAGCCGACAAGTTCGAGAACAAACACTGAAGGAGTCTCCCCCGATGCGAGTTCTGATTGGGATCGCTGTCTTCGTTATAAGTGTGCTTACCTGCCTGGCGCAGTCTAATGCCAGCCTCGAAATCGTAGTGAGAGATCCGTCAGGAGCTTTGGTTAACAAAGCTCTGGTCCAACTAATTAGAAACGGTAAGCCGCAATCTACTGGACAAACAAACCAGCGCGGCGAAGCTCGGTTCAGTAAAGTTGGACTTGGACGCTACACAATCCACGTCGAAGCCGTGGGTTTCAAAGCGCAGGACATAGACGAGTTTGAACTAATCCCCGGAGTTAATCGCAAAGAGGTCGCACTCGAGATCGATGCGATCAAAGTCGACGTCGACGTAGCCGACGAAGCGCAGGTACGAAACACAAATCCGAACGGCCCGGCATTCAGCAACGTGCTCACCGCCGAGCAGATCGCCGAACTCCCGGACGACCCCGAAGAATTCGAAAACGCGATCAATCAACTGGCCGGTCCGGGCGCGCAGATCCGCGTCAACGGCTTTCGCGGTGGCAAACTGCCGCCGAAGAATCAAATCCGCGAGATCCGTTTTCGTCTCAACCCGTACGCCGCCGAGAATCACGACGCGGGCTTCGGACTCGTAGACATCATCACGAAACCGGGCGTCAATTCCTGGCACGGTTCATTCAATTTCGGGTTTCGCGATGAGGCGATGAACGCGCGGCAGGTGTTCGCGCCGTTTCGTGGTCCCGAGCAACAGCGCCGTTTCGGCCTCTCGCTCGATGGTCCACTCTGGAAGAATCACACGTCACTCTTTTTGAACGCCGAAGGCTCGCTGTTCTTCGACGCGCGGCCAATCTTCGCGACCACACCTTCGGGGACGGTTTCCGATCTCGCGTATCGTCCGTCGCGGCGTTTGAATCTCGACGCGCGCGTCGAACACGTCCTGACCAAAACTCACACTGCGCGCTTTCAGTTCCAACGCAACGCCGGGCTGCAAAATAATCTCGGCGTCGGCGACTTCGACTTACCCGCGCGCGGTTATTCGCAGGAACAAACTGAATACATCGCGCGCTTCGCTGATTCCGGCGTGCTAAGTAAAAAGTTTTTCAATGAACTGCGCTTTCAGGCGCGTTGGCTGACAACCGCAGCCCGCTCGGTGAGCCTGGGCCAAACGATTCTCGTGCCCGGCGCCTTCAACGACGGCAGCGCACAACGCAGAGGCGGGCGGCGTCAACTCGATTTCGAGCTCGCCGACAACGTCGACTACGCACTCGAAAAACACGGTGTGCGTTTTGGTCTGCAAATGGAAGCCGGCGGATATCGGAGCGACGATTCAACGAACGCGTTCGGCACATTCCAATTCGCTGATCTCGCGGCGTTCGAAGCCGGTCTGCCGACGCAGTACACGCAACGCATCGGCGATCCAACAGTTAAATACCGGCAGTATCAATTTGGCTGGTACGTGCAGGACGATTATCGCCTCGCCAAGAATCTCACGATCAGTTACGGCGCACGTCACGAGTTGCAAAACCACGTCGGTGGCAAGTTCAACATCGCG
>DATEHX010000209.1:0-4265 GCA_035279345.1 Pyrinomonadaceae bacterium
CGATCGAGGAGTTTCGTTCGCACGTGGATATGCTGAAACAGGATATTGCAGAACTGCGAACCTACCTGGCTAACGACCCTGCTGCCGTCCAGCGCATGCGTGATTTCAAAACCATGCTGAGCAAACCCATTGAAGTGCCAAAGAACTACGTCGTTAAGCCAACCACGTATTACAGCAGAGGTAGAGTGCTGAGTGACAAGGAAGAATACTACCAGATCGAAGACTACGCGGTTATCCGCGAAGGTTCGGAGATGAGGATAATCGGAATACGCTTCTTCTCGCTCTTCTAACGCTTACGGTGCGAGACGTTTGATGGTCCAGGTGTCGTCAGGCTGAAGCTCGTAAAGAATTCGATCGTGCAGACGTCCGACACGGCCCTTCCAAAACTCAATACGATCCGGCTTCAAACGAAACCCACCCCAGTAAGCCGGACAATCTATTTCACGATCGCAATATTGCTCCGCTAATTCGTGCGCACGCTGCTCGAGAACGTCGCGCGCCGAGATCACTTCGCTCTGCGGCGACGCCCACGCGCCGATCTGACTCTCGCGTGGACGAGTTTTGAAGTACGCGGCCGATTCTTCAGCAGAAGTCTTCGTCACCTTCCCTTCGACGCGCACTTGCCGTTCGAGATGTGGCCAATAAAACACGAGTGCCGCGTACGGATTTATCTCAAGCTGCCGCGCCTTTGAGCTTTGATAGTTAGTGAAGAAAACGAATCCGTCGTTATCTACCTGTTTCAACAACACCATGCGCGCGGTCGGCCGTCCGTCAGGCGTAACGGTCGCGAGGCTCATCGCGTCCGGCATCGGCAGTTTCGCGTCGATCGCGTCGTCGAACCAGACCTGAAATTGTTTGATCGGATCGCGCTCGATCCGGTTCTCGTCCAAACCTTCGATATTCTGAGTCATTCTTCGTTTGCGTTGTAGGGCGCGAGCCGTTCGCGCAATTCAGCGGGAATCGAAACCGTTTCAAACGTATCCTGCTTGACCGCGGCCAAGACGAAATGCGCCGTCGCGATCAATTCGTCTTCGCCTTTGCGCCGCACTTCAAAATTAAGCTTCATCGACTTCGTGCCGAACCGTCCGACGTAAACACTGACTTCCAACAAGTCATCGAGCCGCGCCGCGTGACGAAAGTCGCACTCCAGATGCACACGCGGCAACCAGATCTTCAGTTCGTCAAACATCTCTCCATAAGCGAGCCCGACTTCGCGACACAATTCGGTCTCGGCAAACTCGAAGAAGTGGATGTAAGCGCCGTAAAAAATAATGCGCGCCGCGTCGACGTCGCCCCAGCGCACACGCTCTTCAATCGTAAACTTCTTGTGACTCTGCATCTGATTTGCTCTGTGCCTCTGTGTCTTTGTGGTTCGTTATTACGTTAGGAAATCAATCCACCGAGACACAGAGGCACAGAGAAAGAGGTTGAACTCAAAACTGCTTCAAAAACCGTGTCAACTCCTCGTTGAACTGTTCCGTGCGCTCGAGATTCGAAACGTGCGCGGCATTCTCGATCACAACCAACCGCGAACCAGCGATCTCACGATGCATCTTCTCACTATCCTTCATCGGCGTGATCTGATCTTCCTGTCCGACCAGAATCAACGCCGGACACGAGATCTGCGACAGCAGCGCTGTTTGATCGTCTCGTTCCGCCATTCCCAACAACGCACTCGCGGCGCCTTCAGGTTTCGTCTTCAACATCATGTCGCGCATGCGCTTCACCACCTCCGGCCGTTTGCTGACCGTATCCGGCGTCAAAAGCTTCGGCAACATCGAATCCGCGATCCCCGCCATTCCTTCAGCAAGCGCTTTCTCCGCCTGTTGATGACGCGTCACCTTTCCTTCTTCAGTATCAGCTTGCGCGCGCGTGTCGGCCAGCACCAACGCGCGCACACGCGACGGAAATTGTTTGTAGAACGCGAGCGCAACATAACCGCCCATCGACAGTCCACCAACAACAGCGCGATGAATCTCCAGGTGGTCCAACAGCGCCGCGACGTCCTGCGCCATGCGATTCATCGTCGCGGCGCCCGGCGAAGCATCGCTCTCGCCGTGCCCGCGCAGGTCCGGCGTGATCACGCGATAACTGTTACTCAACGCACTGACTTGTTCGTTCCACAACGTGCGGTTGAAAGGATAACCGTGCAACAACACGACGGGCAGACCGAGCCCCGCGTCCGTGTAAGCCAACTGAATATCATCGACCCGTATAAACGACATAACCTAAAAATCTCTGCGCGCGGCGCGCGCCACTACCGACACCAGCTCCCGCAACTCGATCGGCTTCGCGAGATAGATTTGAAAACCGGACGACAACGCGCGCTCACGATCCTCTTCCTTCGCATAAGCCGTGATCGCCACCGCGGGAATGCTCAACGTTTCCGCGGTCTCCAGCGATCGCACCTTTTCGATCAGACCGTAACCGTCCTCGTCCGGCATCGCAATGTCCGAAACGAGCACGTCCGGCCGTTGCTGCCTGATGGCCTGAATCGCCTCTCCTGCGGAAGATACCGCAGTGACGTTCGCTTGTCTTCTCGTCAACGCGGTCGTCATCAATTTCAACGTGTCAGAATCGTCATCCACAAGCAGCACGTTAACGCCCGACAACATCTGCGACGCATACGCCAGACTCTTATCGGTAACCGGTTCGATCGACGTCACGTTCGAATCGATCAACGGCAACGTGATCGTAAACGTCGCGCCCTGGCCTTCGCCGCGACTCGCCGCGCGGATCGTGCCGCCATGTATTTCAACGAGATGACGTGCGATCGCCAAACCGAGTCCGAGCCCGCCGTGATGGCGCGTCGTCGTACTGTCAGCCTGCGAAAAACGATCGAACACGTACGGCATAAACTCACGCGAAATTCCCTGGCCAGTGTCGGTCACACCGATCTCAACCGCCGCATTCGCTTGCGTGACTTTCACGGTCACACGCCCGCCGTTGTTTGTAAACTTCACCGCGTTTGATAACAGATTCCAGATCACTTGCTGAAGCCGGTTAGCATCACCGGAAATCATCGCGGCTATGTTTTCGATCTGTGTTTCGATGCGTATGCCTTTCGCGTCCGCGGTCGGACGGACGACGTTGATCGCATTTTGGACCACCGGCGCGACCTCGATCGGATGCAGATCGATGTACAAGTTGCCGGTGATGATGCGCGAGACGTCGAGAATGTCGTCGACGATCTGCGCCTGTGCTTTTGCGTTGCGCCAGATCGTGTCGACAGCCTGTTGGGTCATCGAGTGATCGAGCGTGCCATCCTCGAGCAGGCGTGCCCAACCGAGGATCGCAGTCAGCGGTGTTCGCAGCTCGTGCGAGACGGTCGCGAGAAACTCATCTTTGAGACGGTTTGATTCTTCAGCAGCTTCGCGCGCAGTGCGTTCGAGTTTTAGTAGCCGAACGTTTTCAATCGCTACGGCCGTTAAGTTCGCCGCCATACTCATCGCGGTGACGTGTTCCGGTTGATAAGCCTGTTGCTCGTAGCTCTGCACTTCAATCGTGCCGATGATTCGGCCCATCACCGCCATCGGCACCGCGAGTGAAGACTCCGGACGCAAACCATTGTCTTCGCCAACGATCACCGAAAGATTCGCGCTGGTCGCGCGCATGTAATCGTTAGTTATAACCACCTCTCCGGTTCGCACCGCGCGACTGTTTGGACCACGCTCGGTCACCGGCATCGGCGGCAATTGCGAAACATCGACTTCCTCGCCGTCGCCCCAGCCATAGCACGCGGTGCGAACGTCACGAATCGGATCGTAAAGCGAAACAAAAAACCCATTACAGGGAACGGAGACGTGTGTGAACTCACGCAGCCCACGAAAGATCGTGCTCAACTCCCGCGCCGTTCCCAAAACCTGCGAGAGGCCGGCGATGCGTTCGAGCAGCCGTTCGTATTGCAGCAGGGCACGTTGATTTGCTTCGTTAATCGCCGTTTCCGACGCTCTGACTTCTTCCGCGGACCTTTCAGCACGCGAGCGAGCGGCTATCTCAGCTCGCGTGAGCGCAAAGAAGAGAAAACTAATCAGCACACCGACAATGATCGTGTACTTCAACAAAGGACGACTCGAACCACGCTCAAACGCAGGGGTGACGGCGTAACTCAAAGTCCAAACACGGCCGGCGACTTCAAGCGTATCAGTCTTGGTGAAACGAAGATCAGCCGGAGGTGGTCCAGCAAATGTGCCGTGCAGGAAGGCCGCGCCTTTTATTTCGTTGCCGTCGTAAACCTGAACAGTGACATCGTTTCTTGCGGAGGT
>DATEHX010000210.1:0-8218 GCA_035279345.1 Pyrinomonadaceae bacterium
CTGCGCGTACTGCGTGCAGATCTGGACCACCTTCTTACTGTCTTCCACCGAGGCCTTTTCAACACCTTCGAGCCGGATGTTTGCCTTGATGAACTCAACCGCGCGATAAGCGCCGGTAGTCACCGCTTGCATCGAAGCACCGGTGAACCAATAGATCACGGCGCCGCCCGTGATCAGGCCAAGCACGAAAGGCGCGTGCAATAGCGAGAGTCCTTCCATATTCGTGCGCAGCCCGTCAGTCAGCAACATGATGATCGAGAAGATCATCGTGGTTGCGCCGACGACGGCCGTACCAATCAACACCGGTTTCGCAGTGGCTTTGAACGTGTTACCGGCGCCGTCGTTCTCTTCCAGCAGGTGCTTCGCGCGCGTAAAGTTCACATCGGTGTTGAAAGCCTTGCGCACTTCGTCGTTGACGTCGGGTTCCTGTTCGATCAGCGACAACTCGTAAACTGATTGCGCGTTGTCAGTCACTGGACCGTACGAGTCGACAGCGATCGTCACGGGTCCCATGCCGAGGAAACCAAACGCCACAAGGCCAAAACCAAACACTGGAGCGGCCACGGGATCAACCATCAGCGCGCCGAGTCCTAATCCAACCCCAGCGCCAAGGTTCGTGACGAAATAAGCTATGGCCATCAATGCGACGATGCTGATTCCCAGCCAGTAGCCGGAAAAGTTTCCAGCCACGAGTCCCGAAAGAATGTTCAGCGACGGCCCGCCTTCACGAGACGAAGTAACAACTTCGCTAACGTGCCGGGATTCAGTCGATGTAAACACCTTGACCAGCTCCGGAATGATCGCGCCCGCGAGCGTACCGCAGGAGATGATGATCGCGAGTTTCCACCAGAGTGTCGGATTGCCGCTCAGCGCCGGAATCGTCAGATAGGAAACGACGAAAGTGATCACGACCGAAACGATCGAAGTAATCCACACCAGCGACGTCAGCGGCGCTTCGAAATTCATCGAATCGGCTGTTTTGTAACGAGCCTTGGCAATCGCATCGTTGACGAAATAAGAAACCGCGCTGGCGACGATCATCATGACGCGCATGATGAAGATCCAGACCAGCAACTGTACCTGCACGGTCGGGTTCGAAACGCCGAGCAGAATGAACGTAATCAACGCCACGCCGGTCACGCCGTAAGTTTCAAAACCGTCGGCGCTTGGTCCAACCGAGTCGCCCGCGTTGTCGCCCGTGCAGTCGGCAATCACGCCCGGGTTACGCGCATCGTCTTCTTTAATCTTGAAGACGATCTTCATCAGGTCGGAACCGATGTCGGCAATCTTCGTGAAGATGCCGCCGGCGATACGCAATGCCGCCGCGCCGAGCGATTCACCGATTGCGAAACCGATGAAACACGCACCGGCGTAACTGCCCGGAATGAACAACAGAATGCACAGCATGATCAGCAACTCGACGCTGATCAGCATCATGCCGATGCTCATACCCGCCTTCAGCGGAATCGCGTAAAGGGGAAACGGTTTGCCTTCGAGACTGGCGAACGCCGTGCGCGAATTGGCAAACGTGTTGACGCGAATGCCAAACCAGGCGACGCAGTAACTGCCCGCGATACCGATCAAACTGAACAACAGAATGATCGCCACGCGGGCCGGCTCCATGCCCACCAACACGCCGAAGTAAAGAACGATCACGACCGCGATGAACGCTTCGAGGATCAGAATGAACTTGCCCTGCGTCGTGAGATACGTTTTACAAGTGGCGTAGATCAGTTCCGAGATCTCGCGCATTGCACGGTGCACCGGCATCTTTTGCAGTTGCATGTAAATCGCGAGACCGAACCCCAGGCCAAGCAGGCAGATGACGATGCCAAACAGCAGCAGGTTGTGACCAGTGATTCCATTGAGGAAGGTCACCTGCGACAGGTCGGGAAGTTCGAGGCTCGCCTCACCGCCGTGATGTTGCTGCGCGTAAGCCGGCAGCGCAAAGGCCAGAGTCGAAACGGTGGCAGCAATAGCGATTGCGGCACGCCGCAGTAATAGGGATAGTTCCACTTCGGAGAAATTCCTTTCGAGTTTGTCTAGATTATGGCGAGAAACGCTTTTTCGAAAGCGGGTATTATCCACAGATTACACAGATTTTTCAAAGAGGGGCTCTGGTATTTGCGAAATTTGTGGCCCCCGGCGTGTGCCGAGCCAGCGCCGGATCGAGTCGATCATGATAACTACGGCGGCAAACATGATGATCGCGGTCAGGCCGGTGTTGATCATGCCTTGAGTTGAGGTTTCCGGTTTTTGCGCCAGCGGCCAGAAGATGTCGGTGATGGATTTGAAGCCCGCCACGAGGGTCGTCGTGCTTACAAAACTAAGCGGAACGATAGTTACCCACGCGTATTTCGCCCGGCCCGAGTTGATGACCATCGTGGTCGCGACGCACAAAGCGACCGCCGCCAGAAGTTGATTAGCAATGCCAAACATCGGCCAAATCGTCGAAATTGAGCCCGACCAGATGAATGCCGCCCACGCCGAGACGACCAGCGCTGAAGTGACGATTGAGCCCGGTAACCAATTTGGCTCCTCGAGCTTGCGGTAGAATCTCCCGCCAAATTCACCCACCAGAAAACGCGCGACACGCGTGCCTGTGTCGATCGTCGTCAGGATGAACAGGGCTTCAAACATGATCGCGAAGTGGTACCAGTACTTCATGAAACCGCCGAGACCGGGAATGCCTTCGAAGATCTTCGCGATGCCGATGGCGAGCGTTACGGCGCCGCCGGTGCGGCCGCGCAGGTTCTTTTCGCCGGATTCCTGTTCGAGTCGATCGATCTCCTGTGGCTGGAGGTTGAAGCCTTCGCTGGAGTGCGTGTCGACCATGCGAACGTACGCTGCTTTTTGTGCGTCCGTGCCTTGCGCGGTGTTGATGGCGAAGTAGTCGCCCGGAAAGAGCGATGTGGCGGCAATGAGCGCGACGATGCCGACAATGCCTTCCATCAACATGCTGCCGTAACCGATCAGGCGCGTGTCAGATTCTTTCGCGATCATCTTTGGCGTGGTGCCCGAAGAGACGAGCGCGTGAAAACCGGAGATCGCGCCACACGCGATCGTGATGAAAACGAACGGATAGAGCTTGCCGGAAATAACTGGTCCACCACCGGCAGTGAACGGCGTGAACGCCGGCATGTTCAGGTTCGGGTGAACGACGATCACGCCGATGATCAGAAACGCGATCGTGCCGATTTTTAAGTAGGACGACAGGTAGTCGCGCGGGCAAAGCAGCATCCAGACCGGGAGCACTGACGCGATGAAGCCGTAGGCCGCCATGATCACGATCAAACTGTTGCGCGAAAGCGTGAAAGTTTCGGCAAATGACGACTCAGCGATGTGCCCACCGAGATAGACTGCAAACAAGAGTCCGACGATTCCGATGATGCTCGCTTCCGCGATTTTTCCTTTGCGAAAGCGATACATGTAAAGACCCATGAACAGCGCCAGTGGAATCGTAAAGCCCACCGTAAACGTTCCCCACGGCGACTCAGCCAACGCATTTACGACCACTAATCCGAGACCCGCGAGTGCGATGACGACGATAAACAGAATCGCGATGCCCGCGACGAGTCCCGATAGCGGACTGATCTCCGCGCGCGCCATTTCCGCCAACGACTTGCCGTTGCGGCGAACGCTGCCGGCCATGATCATGAAATCGTGGACCGCCCCACCGATACACACGCCGATCACCAGCCACAACAGTCCCGGCAAGAAACCAAACTGCGCCGCGAGCACCGGTCCGATCAGTGGTCCAGCACCCGAGATCGCGGCGAAGTGATGGCCAAACAGCACCCACTTGTTCGTCGGGTAATAGTTGTGCCCGTCGTACATCGTCTGCGACGGCACCGGGCGCGAATCATCCAGCGCGAGCACTTTCGCGGCGATGAACGCGGAGTAGTACCGATAGGAGATCGCGATTACGCAAAGCGCGCCGATGATTATGGGCAGTGCGTTCATATCGACTGGTCAATTAGCCGCGAGAATGCTGTTCGTCCATTTCTTAGTGAAGGCTTTCAACGGCTCCACATCAGCTTTCGACTGAAACCTTCTAAAGGTATAGACAAAGATTAGCCGCTCCTTCACTCTGACGTAGTTTACGGTGGTTAACATTGGAACGGTTATGTCAGTGCCTTCCACGTTTGCCTTGATTGTCAGGAGCGTTAGCAGACTAAAAACGTTGGGCTGGTTGTCAACGACTCCCAGAATTTGAGGTTTGTCGAACTCTATCTTCGTCTGTTGAGAATTGACTTGGGAGAGCCCCCGCTCAACGAGCCGCTCCATCTCTTCCATCTTGGGGCCATTCGGATCCAGATAGGTGGCTGCCTGGGTTCGAAGTTCGGTGACGGCCGCAGCCATCATTGAACTCGAAACCGTCAGCGTCCTACTAGCTCTAAGCACCGAGACTTTCGTATAAAGATCGTAAGTCGGACTGGAGCCGTTCCTCAACAATTCACAATCACTGCTCGGCAAATGCACGAAGAGCATGTCGTTTTCCGGCGCTTCCGTCAGGGAAAATCGCTGCTTGACCTGCTCGAATTGCGAAGTCGCTTCTTCAAAACCTTCCGGATTAGGTATCAGTACGACCTGATTGCCGAGTGTTACTGAGGAAGTCTTTGCCCGCTGCGAAGGCCGGCTTTCATGCTCTTGCGCCTGGGCAGCGTTAATAGCACCCGAGATCATGACCGCCGCGAGAAGGAATGCAAACTTACTACGTTTCATTTGCTTCAGAGCCTTCACTCTTCGAAATACCGAGCTTGATTCCGATGGCGGCGCCGATCAGGCCGGCGATGATCATTAGTAAACCATAGAGCGTCGTATTGTGCTTCTCGGCTGATGAATTAAACGCTTCGGAGAAGAGTTCGCGTGGTGCGACGTCGTGCGGGATGACGAAGAGTCCAACCGCGATCAGCACGAAACAAATCGCCGCAAACTTCAGACTCGCGGGCGTGCGCGAGGGACGACCCATCTTCTGGCCGACTCCGCTGCGTGTGTAGCCGTAAGAGAAGTAAACCGCGAGACCGAGTGCCAGCCAACCGACAAAGCGCCAATAAGAACCTTCCGGCAGGAAGTAGATCAACAGAGCGCAAGAAATCGCTCCGAGACCCGGCAACAGGTATGGACCAAGCGGAACTTTGAATGGCCGCGGCCGATCAGGATCTTTGCGGCGCAGCACTGTCACGCCAAGACAAACGAGAATGAACGCGAAGAGCGTTCCGATGTTGGTCAAACTCACCATCTCGTCAACAGTCGCAAACGCAGCGATACCGCCGACCGCCACGCCTGTCAGAATCGTCGTCACGTGTGGTGTATGGAACCTCGGGTGAACAGTCGCGAACTTCGACGGCAGCAATCCGTCACGCGCCATCGAGAAAAAGATGCGCGGCTGACCGAGTTGAAACACGAGCAACACCGCTGTGTGCGCGATCACGGATCCGAACGCGATGACTGTGTTTTGCCACAACGCCTGCGGCGCGACAGTCTCGAGCGCCATCGTCAACGACTCGCCGCGCTGCGCGGCAGTCCAACCTCGCACCATCTCCCAGGGCACCATACCGGTGAACATAGCAGCCACCAAAATGTAGAGCACCGTGCAGACGATTAGCGACGCAATGATTCCTATGGGCAGATCTCGAGCTGGATTCTTCGTTTCCTCCGCAACTGTGCTCACCGCGTCGAAACCGATGTACGCGAAAAACACGACCGCCGCGCCGGTCAACGTGCCCATCCAGCCTTGCGGTTGAAACGGCTGCCAGTGTTCCGTCATCGTCGCGGGCGAGACGTAGTAAAGCGCGAGTCCGACGAAAAACAGCAGCACGACGATCTTGATCAGCACCATGATCGCGTTGAAGTTTGCCGATTCCCTGATGCCCCAAACCAGTACGACCGTGATCAACGCGACGATGCCAAACGCGAGGATGTTGAAAACTATCGGCACTCCTCCGATGTGTGGCGCGTTGGCGAGAGTCTCTTCGGTTGCGGTGCGATAGTTTGACGTCAACCAGTCAGGTATGTGAATGCCGAGATTGCGCATCAGCCGGTTGAAAAACTCGGCCCAGCTAATCGCGACCGCGACGTTGCCGATCGCGTACTCGATGATCAAGTCCCAACCGATGATCCATGCGACGATCTCACCAAGCGTGGCGTAGGAGTACGTGTAAGCCGAGCCCGAGATCGGCACCATCGACGCGAGTTCGGCGTAACACAGTGCCGTGAAGCCGCAGACGATCGCGGTGATGACAAACGACAGCATCAACGATGGACCAGCACCCGCACGTTCCGCTGTACCCGACGCGGCAGTACCGACGGTCGCGAAAATTCCCGCGCCGATGATCGCGCCGATACCGATAAGCGTTACGTTGAAGGCGTTGAGTGTTCGCTTGAGTGAAAATTGGGGGCCGCCGGCTTGGGATAGAATTTCATCCAGGTTCTTGGTCCGAAAGAGTCCGCGAAGCAATGTGTCGCCTCCATGGAGTGGATTCGAAAGGGAAGCCTGCGGAGTTTGGCATGGTCTTGAAAATCTTGCAATCCTGTCTTAGTGTTGAGGCATGTTTCCATTCAGAAACGTCCTCTTCCCGACGGATTTCTCTGCCCACTCTCACGCGGCTTTGAAATACGCCGCCGGGTTCGCGCGCGACTTCGACGGGCGCGTGTTGCTGGTGAACGTTCAAGACGCGAAAGTTCCCGCGAATCTGTTGACGCTGCCGGCTTACGTTTTCGAAGATCAGGAAAACCACTGGCTACTGGAATTACGTGCGAAGGCCAGGGACTTGATTGCCGATCCGTTGCTGGCGGGTGTTGAAGTGGATCCGGTGTTTGTCGAAGGAGACCGGACGCAGGAGATCACTCGCGTCGCATTTGAACATGAAGTGGATCTGATTACGATTGTGACGCGTGACCGCAACCGGCTCTCGCGCGCGTTTGGTGGTTCGATTGGTGAAGAGATCGTGGCCGAGGCGCCGTGTCCGGTGCTGGCGATCCGTCCGCCGCAACGCGATTTTGTCGAGCATCGCGGAGGACAAACCGAGGTCCGGCTGAATCGTGTACTGCTGGCGACGAACTTCCGTCCTTCATCAGCCGCCGCAACTCAACTAGCCACCAACATCGCGAATCTCCGCAACGCCGAACTGCACGCGGTTTATGTCATCGGCGACTACTTCGAACAGATCTCGATGATGTTTCCTGAGGGAGGACTCGCGGCGCTGACGCGATTGCGCAGTCACGTGCAGGAACGCATGGCCCAACTTGAGCGCTCGTCTGGTCCGAGAGCGTCAACGCATATCGCCGAAGGCCGGCCGTACCAGGAGATTGTCAAACTGGCGGCGAATCTCGATGCCGATCTGATCGTCATCGGAACCGCCGTGCACGGTTCGTTGTTTGGCAGTAGTCAGGTGCTTGGGTCGGAGATCGAGCGCGTTATCAGGAACGCGCCCTGCCCGGTGTTGTGCGTGCCTGCGGCGAAGGTTGTGACGCCGCTCCCGGCGCTTGTGACGCAGGTTGTTTAGGAGCTGTTTGGACCCGATCGATCGGCTTACCTTGCTGCTGCCACAGATTGAAACCACCCAGCAATGCTGCTGCGTTTTCGATTCCTTTGCTCTTGAGGGCGACCACCGCACCGGCGGACGTATGTTCGGCGTGTCAAGAACAGTAGGTGACGATTAGCTTGTCGCTCGGCAGTTCCTTGATGTGATTCAGGATTTCGCCGGACGGGATTAGCCTTGAGCCGGGGATGTGGCCCGCGTTGAATGCGTCCTGGCTGCGCACGTCGACGACGAAAGCTTTGCCGTCTTTCATCATCGCTTCGAGTTCCGCGATCGTGACGCGCCGCGCGCCGTCGGCGTAAGGCGACGAGGCCGGGGTTGGTGCGCTTTGTGCCTGGCCGTTGCTCTTGCTGTGGATTGCGTTGCAGGCAGTTAGTAGCACCGCCAGCGCCAAGCCCGTTATTGAGAATGTAAGAAGCCGCATACTTACCTCATACCTGATTAATCCGAAAAATCCTGTTAATCCTGTCAACAGGTTCTGAACTTGTCAATCTCCACACCCGGAAATGTTATAGTCTGGCTCCTAAACGCTGGAGCTTATCTATGACGGAGTCGCCGGCCCCGGTTCAGTGGGCCAAGGTAATCGACCACACGCGCTGCATCGGCTGTCATGCGTGCACGACCGCGTGCAAATCGGAAAATGTCGTTCCGATTTCTGTTACGCGCACGTACGT
>DATEHX010000211.1:0-8273 GCA_035279345.1 Pyrinomonadaceae bacterium
CCGCGCGTTGCAACCGCGCCGCTTTCTGCTGAAATTCAACCAGCGCCGTGCGATCGGCAGACGACATGTTCTCCTGTCCTTCGACCACAACCTGAAACTCCTGTGGTGGTCCAATCGGCGTCAGCACACCATCGACTCGCCTCGCCACGACCAGCTTGTAAGTCCCGGGCATGACGAGCGATCCGGAAGGCGGTTCGAAATCAAAATCCGCATCGGGCGGAGGCGGCGCCGAAAGGTTCGCAGCCGGATAACGCAGGTCCCACGTGAGCCGTTGAACCCCAGCCGTAGCTGGACCAGTCAACCGGCGCACCACACGATCGCCTGAGTCCATAATCGTCACAACGATCGCAGGCGCGTCCTCCTCTTCCTCGGCGCGCAGTTGCTCGCGCGTGGGCCAGCCAACCGGTGCGCCCTTTCGTTCGGCTTCCTTCTCCGCTTCCTGACGTTTGTCTTTGCGCGTCTTGAGCGCGTCTTTCAGATACCACGTTACCGTAGCGCCAAATGGCGGATTGTCAGCAGTGTAGAAGGCCTCGCCCTGGAAACTCTTTCCGCGACCGCCGAGCGGTTGCGACTGGATGTACATCAACGCATCCTTCACCGGAAAGACAGCCGCGTCCTGCCGCAACATTTCCGGCTTGAGCTGACGCAGCGGCGTGTAGTTGTCGAGAATGTAAATGCCGCGGCCAAACGTTCCGACAACCAAATCATTTTCGCGCTTCTGAATGTTCAGATCGCGCACGGCGATCGTCGGCAGACCGCCTTTGAGTTGAATCCACTTCTGACCGCCGTCGATCGAGAAGAACAATCCGAACTCAGTGCCCACGAAAAGCAAATTGGGATTGACGTGATCTTCCGCGATGGCCCACACGGGTCCATTCTTCGGCAGGTTCGAGCTCAAGGAAGTCCACGTTCGACCCGCATCAGTCGTCTTCAAAAGATATGGTTTGAAATCGGCGTTCTGATGGTTGTTGAAAGCGACGTACGCGGTGTTCGCGTCGTGATTTGAAGTGATGATGCGGCTGACGTAGGCCATGTCGGCGACGCCGGGAAACTTTTCGATCTTGCGCCAGTTCTTGCCACCGTCTTCAGTGACCTGGACCAGACCATCATCCGTACCGACGTAGATCAAGCCTTCTTTCTTCTGCGACTCGGCGAGCGCGGAGGCGTTCCCGAAGAAAGCCGTCGAAGCGTTCTTCGCCACCGCGTCGATACCCCAAACCCTGCCCATCACCGGCAACTTGTCGCGATCCAGATCGCGTGAGAGTTGACCGCTGATCAGCGTCCAACTGTCGCCGCGATCGTCGCTGCGAAACAGTTTGTCTGACGCCATGTAGAGCCGCGTGCGCAAGTGGGGACTGATGATGAACGGTGAGTCCCAGTTCCAACGCATCGGATCTTCATTGCGGCCCGATTGCGGTTGAATGCCGATACGCTCACCCGTGCGCTTGTCGAAACGTACGATCACGCCGTGCTGTAACGATGCGTAAATCGTGTTCGGATCTTCCGGATCGACTTGCGAACGGAAACCATCGCCGCCCTGCGTTACAAACCAGTCGGAATTAACGATGCCGGAGGCGCTGCGTGTGCGCGATGGACCACCAAAACTGAAGTTGTCCTGCGTGCCGCCGTAAATGTTGTAGAAAGGTTTCGCGTTGTCGGTCGTGATGTCGTAGAACTGCGGCACCGGCAGATTCGCTTTGAACTCCCAGTTTGCGCCGCGATCGAAACTCTCGTAAACGCCACCATCACAACCAACGAGATAGTGGTCAGTGTTTTCCGGATTGATCCAGATGTCGTGATTATCAACGTGCTTCGATTTCTCACCGAGACGGCGCAACGTGCGGCCGCCGTCGTCGGAAACCATTAAAAACACGTTCATCACGTAGATGCGATCGACCTCTTTAGGATCAGCGACGATACGCGCGTAGTACATCGCGGTGGAATCAAACTCGTTGCGCCGTTCCCAACTGCCGCCGCGATCTGACGAACGAAAGATTCCGCCCTTTCGATCCGCGGCTTCCACAGTCGCATAGATCACGTTTGAATCGACCGGGGAAATCGCGAGTCCGACGCGGCCAAGTTCTACGGTCGGCAATCCCGCGCGCAACTTATTCCACGTTGCGCCTGCGTCTGTTGATTTGTAGATCGCGCTTTCGGGGCCGCCGTTGATGAGCGTCCAAAAGTGGCGGCGGCGTTGATAAGAAGCACAGTAGATCGTGTTCGGATCGTTTGGATCGATCACGACGTCGGTGACGCCCGTGTTCTCGCTGATGTTGAGAATGTTCTTCCACGTCTTGCCGCCGTCAGTGGTTTTGAAAAGTCCGCGATCGCCGCCCGGTCCCCACAACGGTCCCTGCGATGCGACGTAGACGATGTTTGAGTCTTTAGGATCAATTGCAATGCGGCCGATGTGTTCGGAGGTCTTTAGGCCGACATTCTTCCACGTGCGCCCGCCGTCTTCCGATTTGTAAACGCCGTTGCCGTAGGAAACGCTGCGCTGGCTGTTGTTCTCGCCCGTGCCAACCCACACGACCAACGGGTTCTTCGGATCGAGCACGATCGCGCCGATCGAGTAAGAAGCTTCGTTATCAAAAACTGGCGTCCACGTTGTGCCCGCATTTATCGTCTTCCACACGCCACCTGATGCGACGCCGGCAAAATACTTCGCCGGGTTCTTCGGATCCACGGCGAAGCCGATCACGCGTCCGGAAGTGAAGGCTGGTCCAATCGAGCGAAACCGAAGACCGTTGAACGTCGGCGTCGACATCGGATCGCGTGGAGTCGGAGAAGCTTCAGGCGACGGGCTCGGGCTCGCAGTGGGCGACGCAACCGGTTTCGGAGAAGGTTGCGGTCCAGCAGGCGGCTCCTGGCCCAGAACGGTAAAAGACACAGCTAAGATCACAAACAACGCGCGGGTACACGTAGACATAGTCTTTGAGAGTTTCCTTTAGTTGGACTTGGAGACACGGATAAACCGAAGATCCGTGTTTAGTGCTGCTAACTCAGGTGCTTTTTCAAAAAGTCGATCGTACGTTGCCACGCGTCGGCCGCGGCTTCAGGCACGTAAACCGTTGGCCTCGTGTCGTTAAAGAAAGCGTGATCGGCACCCGGATAGATGACCACGTCGACTTGCTTCCCTAACGACTTCAACTGCTGCTCCAGCGTACGGACCACGTCCGGCGTCACAGACTTATCCTTGTCGCCAGAGATACTGAGCACCGGCGATTGCAGGTTCGGCAGGTCGGGTTTGACGTTCGGATGTCCGCCGTAGAAAACGACGCACGCGGCCACGTTCGGATTCTTCGTCGCGGTGTAGAGAGCGAGTGCGCCGCCCATGCAGAACCCTACGATGCCGACTTTGTCGCCGGTCACCGAATCGTGGTTCAAGAGATAGTTGATGGCGCCGCTGATGTCTTTTTCCGCTTCGTCGATGCGCATCGACATCATCAACTTACCCGCTTCGTCAGGCGACGTGGTTGTTTGGCCGTGATAGAGATCCGGCGCAAGCGCAACGAAACCCGCGTTTGCGAATCGCTCGCAAACGTCTTTGATGTGATCGACGAGTCCCCACCACTCCTGAATCACGATCACGCCCGGCCCGGGTTGAAATCCCCGGCCCGCTCTCGGAATCGCCAGGTAACCGCTGTCAGTTCCACCGTTTGATTTGAATTCGACTTGTTCTCCCACGGCTTGTGTCTACTCCTTTTGTATTGGCGAACGCAGTACACCGTCCCAACGATTCATCACGTCGAGGTGAATATCGAATTGATCGATCACGCGCATCGTGATGTGGTTGATCATGTCGTCGAGATTCTGAGGGTTGTTATAAAACGCAGGCACGGGCGGCAGGATCACGACGCCCATCCGCGCCAGCTTCAGCATGTTTTCGAGATGTATTTCATTGAACGGCGACTCGCGCACGACGAGTACGAGTTTGCGCCGCTCTTTCAGAACGACGTCGGCCGCGCGATGAATCAGGTTGTCACCGAGTCCGTGCGCAATGGCGGCGACGGTGCGCATGCTGCACGGCGCGATGACCATGCCGAGCGTTACGAAAGAACCGCTCGAGATCGCAGCGCCTTGATCGCCGCTACCGTGGTTATGCGTGGCCAGGTTTTGTACGTCTTTAAGCGTGTATTGGGTTTCATGCGTGAGCGTGCGCGAGCCCCACTTGCTAATCACAAGATGCGTCTCGACACCGGAACCGTGCAGCATCTGCAAGAGACGCACACCGAAGATGGTGCCGGTGGCACCGGTGATTCCGACTATGAGTCGAGAAGGGTTCATGCGTGCGGCCATTTTGCCACAAAGCAGCACAAAACTCTTGTGCCTTTTTGCGGCGCAAAAAAGGCCGGACGCGAAACACGCCCGGCCTCAAAAAATCTGTGTAATCTGTGGTTACGCTGCTGCGCTGACGTACTTCTCGATCATGCGGGTGATCGACTCTTTACTAGTCGCGCCCACCACGCGTTCGACTTCTTTTCCATCGCGGAAAAGAATCAACGTGGGAATGCCTTTGATGCCGTAACGCTGCGCGGTTGAAGGGTTGTCGTCAACGTTTAACTTCACGACGCTCGCGCTATCGCCGTAGTGCTCGGCGACGGCATGTACCGTAGGCGCCAACATGCGGCAAGGGGCACACCATTCAGCCCAAAAATCCACGAGCACGGGCTTGCTGGATCCCAATACATCTTTCTCAAACGAACTGTCACTTACTTCTTTTACGAATTCACTCATACTTTCGCGCTCCTAATCTGCTGTTAATCTCTCGGAATCTTATTGCCCTTCGCCTTCGAGGAAGTTCTTCAGTAGCCGCGCACGTGATGGGTGGCGGAGTTTGCGCAGCGCTTTGGCCTCGATTTGGCGAATGCGTTCGCGTGTTACGTTGAAGTTCTGCCCTACCTCTTCCAGCGTTCTCTCGTGACCACCGTTATCCAAACCAAACCGCAAACGAATGACGCGTTCTTCACGCGGGCTCAGGGTTTGCAGAACGTCGCCGGCAATCTCGCGCAAGTTTGAAGTGATCACGCGTGCCGCCGGGCTCTCGCTCGACTTGTCTTCGATCAAGTCGCCGAGCTGCGAATCGCCGTTCTCGCCGATTGGTGTTTCGAGCGAGATCGGATCCTGCATCAGCTTGCGAGCCTTGCGCACCTTGTCGACGGACGTATCCATCTTCTTGGCGATCTCTTCGGTCGTCGGTTCGCGTCCGAGTTCGCGCACCAGTTCACGCGAAGTGTTCTTCAACTTATTGATCACTTCGATCATGTGCACCGGGATACGAATCGTTCGCGCCTGGTCGGCGATCGCACGGGTGATTGCCTGACGAATCCACCACGTTGCGTACGTGGAGAACTTGTAACCACGCCGCCAGTCAAACTTGTCGACGCCCTTCATCAAACCGAGATTGCCTTCCTGGATCAGGTCCAGAAACTGCAAACCACGATTCTGATACTTCTTGGCGATCGAGACGACCAGTCGCAGGTTTGCTTCAGTCAACTCGTGCTTCGCCTGCGCCGTCTGCGCCTCGCTGATAGCGATCATCTGGTGCGAACGTTTGATCTCCAACGAAGTCAGGTGATGCTCGGTCTCGATCTCTTTGAGACGCTTCTTCGCGAGTGCGATCTGTTTGCGATACTCCTTCTGCTTGTCGGGTTTAGTGCCCTTACGCTTCAGTTTCTCGTTAGCGGATTCGACCTCGCGTTCGAGTGTGCGCACTTCCTTGTGGACGACGCCGATGGCGGCAATGAGCCGCTGCCGGGCCGCTTCCTTCAAATGGAGACCGCGGATCTCCTGGGCAATTTCCAAACGCGTGCGAGCGAGTTTGCGGCGGTAGCGCAGCAACTTTTTCGAGCGTTTGCCGCGCGAGATCTTCACCTCTTCCGCAAACTTCTCAAACTCCTTCAACCCGCGCTTGTAGAGATTCCGGATGTTATTCAAACCCTCGATCGTCCACTGCAAATACTCTTCGCTGCGGTCTTCGTGTTCCTCGGTTTCCATCTGATCCGAGAACGCGACCACGTCGCGAATGTTGAGTTTTCCTTCGGCGAGTTCGTCGCCGATCCTGAAGAGTTCGACTACGGCGATTGGCGAACGTGCGATTGCTTTCTCCGCTCGCTTCTGACCTCGTTCGATTCGCTTGGCGATGGACACTTCCTGTTCCCGAGTCAACAAGGGCACTACGCCCATCTCGCGCATATAAACGCGGATCGGATCGGAAGTCTTGTCCATTTCGCCGGCCGAGAGATCCAACTCGACCTCTTCACTCATTCCTTCTTCTGACTCGACGGCAGACGAAGACTCCTCGATCAAGGGTTCCTCGATCTCCGTTTCGCTGCTGGTGGCTCTCTCCAGCGTTTGTAGAACTTCGTCGATATCTTCTATCGACACGGCATCGTCGGTCAGCTCTTCGCTTAAGTTGGCGAAGTCGCCCTTGACCGAGTTCATGAGCTCGATACCGTTTTGATCTTTTTCAAGCCTGGACAAATTAGCTATTCCTTTCTCGCTTAAGCAGTTTCAAGAACTTTAGCGATTCTCCCATTTAACTTTGCTGGCGCTTTTCCCAGCGACTTTCCGGCCTTGTGATTTTTCACATTATTGAGAGTTCCGCATGGCTTTAATCGTTGCACGACGTCGTCGATGGTGATGTTTTTCAACACCCGTTCGACCGCTGAATCAACCTCCTGCAAAACCTCTCCCAGCACGGTTTCGATATTGACGCCGACGGGGCAGTCGCGGCTGGGCGGCTGCCGGTGCAATGAGAAAACACCGCCATGCTCGAGTGCCTGATAAACGTCCAAAAGGGTGGTTTTAGCCGGATCGGTCGCGAGGCGGGAACCGCCCAGCGAACCGGTTTGAGACACCACCAGTCCGGCTTGCGCCAAGTCCAGTAGCATCCGGCGAATCACCACCGCATTTGTGTTTACGCTTTCCGCAACCTGTTCGGATTTAAGGGGTTCTTCGCCCGACCAAGCCATCAAACTCAAGACATGCACCGCCACGGCAAAGCGGCTGTTAGTCGACATATCAAAACACGCGTCCCAGCTTAGGGGGTCAATTTTGTAACCATTATAGTTACAATTTCGATTTTGTCAACTATCTGATTGGGTTGGGGTTTTCCCTAATCCCACCGACGCAGTCGGTGGTTTTTTCAGACCCAACCTACTCATGCATTTTGAGCGCAGACAATCCCACCGACGCAGTCGGTGGATAGTTCACCCTGCGTCGAGAAAATGAATAATCCACCGACTTCGTCGGTGGGATTGCTTGTCAGTTTCGGTTGTTTGTAGGGAAGGTCTGAAGATACCACCGACTGCGTCGGTGGGATTCAGAGCCGGAATAATTGCACTAGGTGGTGGGGAGTTTCAGGTCGTGGATGAGGTCGAAGAGGGCGTCCACGTTGATGGGTTTGGGCATCAGGGCGAGGTAGCCGACGCTGAGCGCTTTGCGCCGGTCTTCGTCGCTCGCGTAGCCCGAAATCGCAATGGCCGGAACACCGTCCATTCCCGGAATCTGTTTCAGTTGCTGAAGAAACTCGTAGCCGTCCACATCCGGCATGCCGATGTCGGAAATAACGATGTCGGGCGGGCCCGAACTCGCCGCGTCCAACGCCTCGCTCGCCGAAGACGCTTGCACCACCTGCGAGCCCTGTTGCGAGAACATCGTGCTCAACAACGTCAACGTATCTTCCGAGTCCTCGACAATCAGCACGGTCAGATCTTTCAACGGATGTGGTTTCGCCTCCGTTTTCTCCGGAACAAGGCTTTCCGCCGCCACCAGTCCGAGGTGAAACGCGAAAGCCGAACCTTTTCCGACACCATCCGAATGCGCGTCCAACCGCCCGCCGTGCAACTTCGCCAACGCATCGGCGATCGCCAGACCGAGCCCGAGCCCGCCGTGACGCCGCGAGGTCGATCCGTCCGCCTGACGAAAACGATCGAAAACGTGCGGCAGGAAATCCGGCGAGATGCCGACCCCGGAATCAGTGACAGTGAGACGAGCTTCGCAACCCTCCGTTTGCGTCGTAACAGTAACCTTTCCGCCGGGATCGGTGAACTTGATCGCGTTTGACACAAGGTTCCACGCAATCTGTTGCAGCCGCACCGGCTCGCCCATCACAACCAGAGTTGAAGGCGACAACTTGACCGAGAGTTCGATGTTTCGCGAAGCGGCCATCGCCAGGACAGTGTCGAGCGCCGCTTTCACGGTGCTATTCAGATCGGTCGGGCGTGGTTCAAACTGCAATTTGCCGGTGGCGATGCGCGACGTGTCGAGCA
>DATEHX010000212.1:0-9802 GCA_035279345.1 Pyrinomonadaceae bacterium
AACATCTCCACGATGGAGATCTTCTTGTCGAAGAGTTCGCTGAGTTTGTTGTGCACCTGGACCATCAGCAGCGAATGTCCGCCCGCGTCGAAGAAGTTGTCGTTGACGCCGATGCGATCAACGCCGAGCGCTTCCTGCCAGGCGCCCGTGATGGTTGCTTCGATCTCGTTTCGTGGTGCGATGTAGTTTTCGTCACGAGATCTTTGCGCTGTTTCTGGTGCAGGTAAGGCGTGTAGATCGACTTTGCCGTTGCGGTTCAACGGCAACTCTTCGAGCATGACCAGAAACGATGGCACCATGTAGTCGGGCAACTGCTCGCTTAATTTTTGTCGCAGTTCGCTGGTATCGATTGTGTCGGCTGTCACGATGTATCCAACCAATCTGACGTCCGCGTTTGCTGCCTCACGCGCGACGACGACGGCTTGTTTGACCTTGTCGTGTTTGAGCAGGACAGATTCGATCTCGCCGAGCTCGATGCGATGGCCACGCACTTTGACCTGTGCGTCGTTGCGGCCGGTGAAGATGACCGATCCGTCTGCTGCGTAACGTGCGAGATCGCCCGTGCGATACAAGCGAGTGCCTTCCGCGCCGCTGAGATCGTCTGGAATGAAGCGTTCAGCCGTTCGATCGGGCGAGTTCAGGTAGCCACGAGCGAGTCCGGTTCCGCCGATCAAGAGTTCGCCGCTGAGTTGGACGCCGGTGGGCTTCAGGTTCTTATCAAGAATGTAGCTTTCGGCATTTGGTATCGGGCGCCCAATGGTTGGTTGGCCGTGCGTGACTTGAGCCCACGTCGCGTCGACTGTGCATTCGGTTGGGCCATAAACATTGAAGAAGCGTGTGCGTTGATTGTCCGCGAGACGCGTCCAGGTGGATTCGTCGATCGCTTCGCCACCGACGAGCATCAGCTTCGGAGCACTGTTTTGGTTTAGACCGGCAGCGAGCAGAAGTGTGAGTTGTGAAGGCGTGCAATCGAGAACGTCGAGATCGTGTTGGCCGATGTAATTCAGCGCACCCTTCGCGTCGAGCCGCAGTTCTTCCGGAAGAATGTGGATTGTGTGACCGTGAAGGAGTTGCACGAGCTGTTTGACTGAGGCGTCGAAAGCGAGCGGAGCGCTGAGACCGACCTTGAGTGCCGGGCCGAGTCCAGCGTAGACCTGTTCGTGCAACGCAGCGGCGAGGTTCACCACGGAACGGTGTTGGATCATCACGCCTTTCGGCGTTCCGGTCGAACCGGAAGTGTATATGATGTACGCGAGATTGTCGGCTGCGATTTCAGTTTGAAAATTATCTCCACCCTCTGTTCGCGCATTTAATACGACCTCACGGGTGACCACGATCGACGCGCCCGCGTCTTTCAAGACCTGGTCGATGCGTTGCTGCGGATTGCGTGGATCGAGTGGGACGTAGGCGCCGCCGGCTTTCAGGATTCCGAGCACGGCGATCAGCATTTCCAACGACGGGTCGATACGGATGCCGACCGCTGTTTCAGGTCCGATGCCTTCGGCCGTTAAATATGCGGCGAGTTGGTTGGCGCGCCGGTTTAGTTCGGCAAACGTGAGTTGTTCGTTCTGGAAGACAGCGGCGAGCGCGTCCGGTGTGCGTTCGACTTGTTGTTCGAAGAGTTCGTGAACGCAGGCGGCGAGATCGTAGTCGCGGTTCGTCTTGTTCCATTCGATAACGATCTGTTGTCGCTGCGCTGCACTTACGATCTCCAGTTCCGCGATCGGGCTTTCAGGATTCGCGAGCGCGGAGTCAAGCAGTGTCTCAAACTGTTCGGCGATGAGTTTGACGTAGGGTTCGTCAAACAGAAGGCTGTTGAAATCAAATACTAGTTCGAAACCGCTGGTCTCTTCGGTCTTTACAACGGCTGTCAGTTTCAGATCGAACGGCTCTACAAAACTGTCTTGCCGGTCGATAGAAATTCGCAGTCCACCTGTCTGCCAAGGCGGCGGAATCTGTAAATATTCGAAGCCGAACGCGAAGTAGCTCAGCGGACCCGCCGCCGACTCATCGAAACTGAAGTAGTCTTGCCACTCCTCTGACTCACGTTGAAAGCGATCGATCTCTGAAATAACTTCGCTGAAGCGCAGGTCGTCTGTGAAGGGGCAACAAGCTGGCAGTACCCGGGCAAACAGACCGAAACCATCGTTCAGCAACTCGTACGAACGTCCTTCAGTGACATTTCCGATAGCAACCGTTTGTTGCGTCAGACGCCACAGCAACGTTTGCCACGCGGCAAGCAAAACAGTGGCGCTAACGGTCTCGTGTTTCGTCGCGAGCGCTTCGATACGTGCGGCGTATTCCGGCGTGAAGTGAAGCTTTACGGATTGAAGCTCGCGCGGTATTTCAGTTCGCGCTCGCAGGCGTGCATGTTGCCCGGGCAGCACCGCAGACGCAGTTGATAGGTCTAGTCGCGTCCAGTACTCGCGTCCTTTCTCAGCGTCCTCTTCTTCCGCGAGTGAGTTTTGCCATTCGGAGAACTGAACGTACTGAAGCGGTTCGTCATCCGATTCCTCACTGGCGAATAGCTCCGACGCAAGGTTGCTCAACGTGCGGCGATCAGCGCATAGAGTGGGCACGGTGATGGATAAAAGATGTCGATCCGGCGCAAGCGTGGTCAGCATTGCATTAACCAGCGGTCCATTCTCGAAATCAAGATCAGTTGCTTGCCACGAAATTAGGGTTTGATCCTGGACCACTTGGACCGGCATCGCCACACCCGGCACGCGTCGAAACAGTGTTCGCAGCGACTCGTGCCGCGCACAAATCTTTTCGAGCACCTCGCGAAGGGCCTCCGGTCGCAACTCACCTTCGAGCAACAACACGAGCTGCGAATTACACGCGGAAGGTCCATCGCTTGTATCTTGTTGCAGATTCCAGAGACGCCGCTGCTGCGGCGAAAGTCGAAAGCCTTCAACTACAGTTGTCGCTTGCATAGGAAATTGGCTTAGCTACAAGAGCACAAAATCAGTTAGCAGGTTTTTCTGCTTCTGTGCTTCTTTGTGGCTCAGGAAAGCTTGAACTGTGAGTACGGCTCGGCCATCGCGACCGCGATCTCGCGCGGGGCGACGAAGGGTTCGCGGCCGTGGGCGCAGAGCATGTTGTCGAGCATGAGGATGTCGCCGGTTTGCCAATCGAAAGCGACCTGCTCCTGCCGGTACGCTTCGTAAATCTGCTCGATGTCCGCTGGCTCGATCGGCGAACCATCGCCGTAGAACGTGTTGAATGGAAGATCGAAATCGTCAATACCCGCGCGCAGCGATTCGCGCGCCGTCTTCTCGAGACTATGAATGTTGAAGAACACCGCGTGATTGAACCAGACCATCTCACCGGTGCGCGGATGTTGTCTAACCGCCGGCCGGATCTGTTTCGTGCGGAGGCGATTCTCATCTTTCCACTCAAACTCGATCGCGTCGCGTCGGCAATGTTCTTCCACGATTCGCTTGTCGTCAGTTTGAAACGCTTCCTGCCACGACAGCCCAAGCATGTCGCCGTAGTTGCGCACGTACATCACCTGTCTCTCAACAAACTTCCGGACCACGGGCTTCGGCAGACGCTGGTAAATTCGTCTGCTGTCGGCGATCGGCGTGCGGCCGCCCTGCTGCGCCGGACGCACACAGAAGAACCAGATTTTCATGGGCCAGTTGAGCGTGTACGACTGTTCGTTGTGTAACAGTATGTGCTGGCCGGCCGGATGATCGGTGGAAGTGTAGATGTTACCGCTGATTGCATGGCGCGGTGAAGATCGTTCGCCGTAAGACATCAGCGACGAGGCGATCGTCGTGGTGAACTGCTCGAAGTTAGCAAGCGAGTGGCCATTGAACCCGCGGAACAGCAACGCACCATACTCTTGCAACCGGCTGTCGATCGTCTCGCGGTTCTGCGTGGCCCAGTTGATCAGATCGACGCCTTCGACCTCCGGCTGAAACACAACCGGCAAAGCCATCTCATCGCCGAGACGCGCTTCTCGAACGATATTGCGCTCTGAAAGCTTCACTGCTTTCGGCTTCACGCTAAGGAGCTTCTTCAACTTGGACTCGCGCCGCTCTTCTTTGTGCTCCACTTTTTGTTTGTGCTCTTCTTCAGTCAACATCTGGAGGGCACTGAGCCGCGCATCGGCGTCAGTAACGATCGAACGCAACAGCGTTTCGTAGTGACCGGTCAGGCGATCGATCGTTGAGCCGTCGAAGAGATCCGTGCTGTAACGAACCGAACCGCGAATCTCTCCGTTTGGGGTTTGATTCAGCGCCAGGGTGATGTCGAAAGCAGTGGTCGCTTCCGTCATCTCGATCGGCTCGATTGCGAGATTGCCGATTTCGAGCGCCGGCATCGGATTGTTTTGGAAGATGAACATCACCTGGAACAACGGATTTCGGCTGAGGTCGCGTTCCGGCGCGAGTTCCTCGACGAGTTTCTCAAACGGCATGTCCTGATGCGCGTACGCGCCGAGTGTGACTTCACGAACACGGTCCAACAGTTCGCGAAATGTCGGATTGCCGGCGAGACTCGTACGCAGCACGAGTTGATTAGCAAAGAAACCGATGAGCGGTTCGATCTCGCTGCGATTGCGGTTCGCGATGTCCGTTCCGACAACGATGTCGTCCTGATTGCTGTAGCGATTGAGCAGGACCTTGAAAGCCGCGAGCATGAGCATGTAGAGCGTCACGCCTTCACCGCGACTGAAAGAACCGAGTGACTCCGCGAGATCGGCAGGCAGCGAGAAGAAACGTCGCGCACCGCGAAAGCTCTGAACCGCTGGCCGCGGGCGATCGGTCGGCAGCTCCAGATTCGCGATCTGTCCGAGTTGCTTCTTCCAGTAGGCGATCTGATTCTCGAGAACCTCGCCCGTGAGCCATTCACGTTGCCAGTGCGCGAAATCCGCGTATTGCACCGGCAGCTCGGAAAGTGGTGATTCTTTATCGGAGGCAAACGCCTCGTAAAGCGAAGCGAGTTCCTGCGTGATCACGCCGAGAGACCAGCCGTCGGAGATGATGTGATGCATCGTCAGCAACAGCGCGTGCTCGTTATGCGTCAGCCTCACCAGACGAAACCGCACAAGCGGCAACTTCTCCAGATCAAATGAGTGTCGCCCTTCTTCGGCGCAAACGCTTTCCAACGTAGAGCCCGAAAGATCAGTTAGCGGCAACGCGATCGAGTATTCCGGTGCGACGATCTGTACCGGCACTCCGTCCTTCACGGTGAAACTCGTTCGCAACACCTCGTGCCGTCTGATGATCTCGTTCAGCGCTTTTTCCAACGCGCCACGATCGAGTTGGCCAAGCAAGCGCACCGCTACTTGAATGTTATAAACCGTGTTGCCCGACGATAGTTTGTCGATGAACCAGAGCCGTTGCTGAGCAAAGGAAAGCGGCAGCTTCCCTGCTCTATCCACGCGCTCGATCGGCGTCAGCGTCCCAACCGCTTCAGTCTGCAAAGCCGTGTCGACATTCTGCGCCAACCCCGCGATCGTCGGATTCTCAAACAACGCACGCAGCGGCAATTCAACTTTGAACGTCTCACGCACACGCGAAACCACCTGTGTCGCCAACAGCGAATGTCCGCCAAGATCGAAGAAGTTGTCGTGCAAACCGACACCGCGCAAACGCAGGATCTGCGCCCAGATGTTCGACAACAACTCTTCAGTCGGCGTGCGGGGCGCTGCGTCGTCCTGAACGTCCGCCGGTGTAGGCAACGGTAACGCACGCCGATCGATCTTGCCGTTGTCAGTCAGCGGCAGTTCGTCCAGCAAAACAACAAACGACGGCACCATGTAATCAGGCAATTGTTCGCGCAAGGTCGATCGCAGATCGTTGCTCGTCACAACAGCAGCGCCGTCGTCACGAACCACATAAGCAACGAGACACTGATCGCCCGGAAGGTGTTCCCAACAGTTCACGACTGCTTCGCGCACGCCGTCAGTCTCACGCAACGCCGTTTCGATCTCGCCCAACTCGATGCGGTGGCCGCGAATCTTCACCTGGCTGCCGCTGCGGCCCAGGAACTCGATCTCTCCATTCGGCAGGTAACGCGCAAGATCGCCAGTGCGATACAAACGCGCTCCGGCTTTGCCGCTCAACGCATCCGGCACGAAGAGTTCAGCGGAGAGCCCCGGCCGGTTGAGATAGCATCGCGCCTGACTATCTCCACCGACCCAAAGCTCTCCGGTGACGCCGACCGGCACGGGTTCGCCGCGCTGGTCCACGATATAAATTCCGACATTGCCGATCGGTCGGCCGAGGGTGGGCGCTGTTCCCGGTGCTCCACCTTCGCGACTGACCAGGCCGGACGTACTCACGACTGCGTTTTCGGTTGGTCCATAGTTGTTGACGACCGCGAAAGGCAATGACGAGGCGGGCCAGGTGTGCAGCCTGTCGCCGCCAGTCAACAACGCTCGCAGCTTTGTTTCGGAGGACCACTCCAGAGCGAGCATCGGCTCCGCAACGGGAGTCGGCACGAAACTGACAGTGACTGCACGCCGGGTGATCCAATCACGCAACCCTTCAGGTGAGGAGCGCAAATCATCGGGTGGTAAGTCGAGAGACGCACCGTAGCTCATGTATGGCCACAGTTCCCACACCGACGCGTCAAAGCTCACCCCCGCGAGAAGGGTTGCGCGATCGGAAGCTGAGATATTGAAGGTTGAGTTGTGCCACGAAACGAGGTTGAGGAGTGCGCCGTGCGAGATCGCGACGCCTTTCGGCCGGCCAGTGGAACCGGACGTGTAGATCACGTAAGCGAGGTTGCCGAGCTCGAGATTTATCGGCTGCGCTTCATGGTCCAGATCTTTCGCCACCAACTCGTTTATCGACTCCGGCGTCAGCACAACGGACGTACCGGAATCCTCCAACATGAAATTTCGCCGCTCCAGCGGGTAGTGCGGATCGAGTGGCAAGTAAGCGGCGCCGGCTTTGAGCACGCCCAACACGCCGACGAACATCTCGAGTGAGCGGTCAGTGCAGATCGCGACGATGCTTTCCGGTCCGGCACCGAGGCGGCGTAGTTGTTGCGCCAACTTGTTCGACTGAGTATTCAGCTCGCCGTAAGTCAACACCTGGTCGTCGCAGAAAACGGCGACCGCGTTCGGAGTTGTTTGAGCGTGCTGCTCAAACTGCTGGTGAACACAAAGCGGAGATTGCCGCGGCAGCGCTGTGTCGTTCCATTCGACCAGCAACTGCTCGCGCTCGGCGCCGGTGAGTAATTGGAGTGCGCCGAGCTTTGTCTCCTCGTTGGTGACGACATCTTCGAGCAACCGTTCGTAGTGACCGAGCAAACGCGCCATGGTCGCACGGTCGAAAAGATCGGTGTTGTACTCCAACGTGCCTACTAAACCATCGGCCTTTTCTCCAAAAGATAACGAAAAATCAAACTTCGCGGTCTTAACCGTTGCCTCAACTGAATTCACTGCTAGTCCGTTCAATTCGAGTTGCGGCATCGGCACGTTTTGCAATGCAAACATCACCTGGAAAATCGGCGTGTGGCTGAGACTTCGCTCCGGTTGCAGCTCTTCGACCAGTTTTTCAAACGGCAAATCCTGCCGCGCCTGACCTTCGAGCACCGCACTGCGCACCTGGCCCAACAGCTCGCCGAAGTTCATGTCTGGAGACAATTGCGTGCGGATCGCCTGCGTGTTGACGAAGAAACCGATCAGGCTTTCGATGTCAGCGCGATTGCGTCCGGCGACGGGCGTGCCCACGACGATGTCTGACTGACCCGAGTAACGAAACAGCAGCGTCTTGAACGCTGCGAGCAAAGTCATGAACAAAGTCGCGCCCTGCCGGCGGCTCAGAATCTTGAGCGATTCAGCTAAAGCTCCATCCAGGACGAGCATCTGACTCTCGCCCTGAAACTTCTGCACCGCCGGACGCGGACGATCGGTCGGGAAGTTGAGCAATGCGGGCGCGTCTGCGAGATGCTCTTTCCAGTAAGCCATCTGTGCCGCAAGCACGTCGCCCTGTAACCAGCGCTGCTGCCAACGCGCGAAGTCGGCATACTGGACTGGCAGCGCAGGCAGTTGCGGCTCCTGTTCTTCTGCAAATGACGCGTAGAGCGCACTGAGTTCGCGAATGAAGATTCCGACGGACCACGCGTCGCTGACGATGTGATGCATCGTTACGAGAAGCGCGTGCTCTTCGTCACTCAATTGCAAAAGCGTTGCTCGTAGTAACCCACCGGTCGCGAGATCAAACGGTGTTTGCGCTTCCTCAGCCGCACGCTTCGAAACTTCAGATTCGCGTTCATCTGCCTTGAGTTCGCGTAAATCTGTCTTAGCCAGGTTCCATGTGAGCGTGGGCGTCACGATTTGCACTGGCTGACCGTCATAAACATCAAACCGCGTGCGCAAAACTTCGTGCCGGTTCACGATCTCGCCAAAACTCTGCTCCAACGCCTGCACGTTCAACTGCCCGTTCATACGCACCACTGCCGAGATGTTGTAGAACGGATTGCCCGGTTCCATCTGGTCCAAAAACCATAGTCGTTGCTGTGCAAACGAAAGCGGCAGCGGCTCTTCGCGCGATGCGGTTTCAATCGGTGTGTAAACAACCGCGGGCGCGTCTCGCATTGCTTGTTCGACGTGTTCGGCCAGACGCGCGACGGTCGGCGACTCGAACACTTTGCTGACTGGTAGTTCGACGTGAAGCTCGTTGCGCACCTGTGAGATCAACCTCGTCGCCATGAGCGAGTGGCCGCCGAGTTCGAAGAAGTTGTCGTGAATGCCTAGATCTTTTATCCCAAGCACGTTGGCCCAAATGCCCAGCAAAACTTCCTCGATCTGCGTGCGCGGAGCAGTAAGTGATTCTTCACTGGCGGTGCTGAAGTCAGGCGCAGGCAACGCTTTGCGATCGATCTTGCCGTTTGGCGTCAGCGGCAGCGCGTCCATCAACACAAACGCAGCGGGCGTCATGAACTCCGGCAGCCGCTCTCTCAACCATGCACGGAGTTCACTCACCCGCGCGGGCGCTTCCGCGACCACATACGCAACCAGCCGCTTCTCTTCACCTTCCTGGTCTCGCGCGACGACAATCGCTTCCTGGACCAGTTCGTGCCGGCGCAGAACGCTCTCGATCTCACCCAACTCGATGCGATACCCGCGCAACTTCACCTGGTGATCCGCGCGGCCAAGAAATTCAAGATTCCCACTCGCGAGATAACGCGCTTTGTCTCCAGTGCGATAGAGCCGTGCGCCCGCTTCGCCGCTGAGACTGTCGGGTATGAATTTCTCCGCGGTCATCTCGGGACGTTGCCAGTAGCCGCGCGCGAGTCCGGCGCCGTTGATGTAGAGATCGCCGATCACACCAACGGGCACCGGTTGTAACTGTTCGTCGAGCACGTGAACACGCGTGTTTGCTACGGGCCGTCCGATCGTGACATGTTCGCCGTCTGCACACAGGGTGTAAGTCGAGTAAGTCGTGTATTCGCTTGGACCATACAGGTTGTAAACACGTTCTGCTTGCGTGTTTGCGTAGATCTCCGCGACTAACTCATCGGTCAGTGGTTCACCGGCCAGATTCACGACGCGAACCGAGTCGGGCACCGCGCGCATTCGCAACAGCTCGGTCATCGCTGAGGGAACTGTGTTGATGAGCGTTACTTCGTTTGCAGCAGGCAGTTCTGCGAGATGCAAGGCGTTGTTGGCGAGAGTAATCCGGCCACCGCGACTGAGAGTGACGAACATTTCAAAGATCGAGAGGTCGAAACAGATCGACGTCGAGAACAACACGCTGTTGAGATCTTCGTCACTGAAAACGTCGCTGGCCCAGTGGATGAACGCGGTCGCGCTGGCGTGTTCGATCGCGACACCTTT